>NZ_JAUMUL010000007.1:39003-78695 GCF_030530635.1 Actinomyces sp. | reverse complement strand
TTTAATGCTGCACTGATGTGTACAGGGCGCCGAGTTGCCCCGGAACCCGCTAGGCCCGCGGCACCTCCCTCTACGACACATCGCCCTGAAGCACCACGATCACGCCGCCAACCCTCATGCGACGGGCGTGGCCGAGAGTGAAGTGCCTACGTCGTTGTGCCCGGAAGAAGGGCACCAGGAAGCTCGATGGGGGAGACGACGGGCTCGCCCTCCTGCCCTTCGGCCGTGTTCCGTATCTGCGTCAGCAGCACCTCCACGGCGGTTCGGGCCAGGTCCGCCAGGGGCTGTCGGACCGTGGCCAGGCCGGGCAGGGCACGGCGTACGGCGGAGGTACCGTCGAATCCGATGACTTTGAAGTCTCGTGGCACCTGCCGACCGCGGCGTTCGGCCCAGTCCAGCACGGCGGCGGCGGACAAGTCGTCGGTCGCGAAGACGGCGTCGATCAGGTCGGCTGCGGCGTCGAGATGGGTGTCGATGAGCCGGGCCCGCTCGGCGTCAGGGGTATGGAAGTCAACGGTGAAGATGATCGGTTCAATACCGGCCTGTTCCAACACCGCCCGATATCCGGCCTCGCGGCGGTTGTGCCTGCCGGTACGCGAGGTAAGCAGTGCCGGACGGCGGGCGCCCCGGTCCAGTAGTAGGCGGGTGGCCTCGCGTGCGGCCGCTTCATTGGCGCAGCGGACGTTGGGGATGGTGGGGGACAGGTCACGATCGATGGTGACTAGCGGCATGCGGACCGTCTGGTACTCCTTGAGATCATCGTTGTGAGCACCGGAGATGATCCCGTCCACGCGGTGGGAGACCAGCAGGTCCAGGTACTCCCGTTCCCGGTCGGCCCGGCCCATTGAGTTGCACACAAGCATCCGGTAGTTGTGCTCGGCCAGGGCGTTCTCGATCTCTTCGGCGAGTTCGCCGAAGAACGGCAGCGCCACGGTGGGCACGATTACGCCGACTATGTTTGTTGACTTGCCGTGCAGCGCCCGAGCGACCTGATTCGGCCGGTAGTTGAGTTGAGCGACCGCCCTGGCGACGCGGTCCTTGGTGGCCTGACTGAGGTAGCCACGGTTGTTGAGCACACGAGAGACCGTCGTCAAGGAGACGCCGGCGACTTCGGCGACGTCGGCCAGCGTGGGTTCACGGCGTACAGCCAAGTGCAACTCCTTTGTGAGACATGGACTACATGAACCTGTATGAACCGGCCCGACCTGTTTGTCAGGTAGTCGGACAAATTCTAGTCGAGCCTGTTCACGAACGGACCGACTCCGTGCATCCGCTCGGGCCATGGCCTGCGTGGCCGCAGCTATGTCATGACATTCTAGAGCATGTTGCGGAGGCGGTAGGTCCGCATGGGAGGAGACCCGGCACGTGTCATGCGCTCTGCCAATGGCGAGCGGGCGCAGCGCTCCTCCCAACGGACGGTCCGCACTGGAGAAGCATATGTCGCATCCGTTGCCGCAGCCCAGCCGGCCTGCTGAGCGACGAAACGCTACGGCGACTCCGGGTGCACTTGCTCGCTGAGCACGCCGTCGTGCATGACCATGACCCGATCACAGACCGGCAGGATTCGTTCATCGTGGGTGACCATCACCGTAGCCCTACCCAGTTCATGCGTCTGTTGGGCGAGCAGCTGAGCCACGTCGTGGGCTCGGCGGGAGTCCAGCGCAGCCGTGGGTTCATCGGCCAGAATCACCTGCGGCTCGTGGTACACGGCAACGGCGATGGCGGCGCGCTGCTTCTCGCCGCCCGACATCTGGGACGGGTATGCCTGCATACGCTCGGCGATGCCCAGAGCCTCCAGCAGCTCGTCACGACGTCCGGTTGCGGGGGTGCGCCGAAGTACCCGGTCATGCAGGGTGAACTGGTCGGCCAGAGTCAGGAACGGGACCAGCCCCGAGTTTTGGAGCACAAACCCCAGGCACCGGTGACGCAGCTGTGTCCGCTTCTTCTCCGGCAGTGCGGAGAACGCTTTTCCATCGATCTCCACCGTGCCCGTGGTGGGTGTTCGCAGGCCTCCCATAACCGTCAGCAGAGTCGATTTGCCCGAGCCGGACGGCCCCAGAATGCCTACGAGCTCGCCACCGCGTAGCTCCAGGTCCGTGGTTCTGAGTGCGTGCACGAGCTCCGCGCCCTGGCGGTAATCGCGGGACACTCCGGATAGCCTCAGCGCCACCGCTGCCGGTGCGCCCCGGTCGACGCGGTCCTTCATGAGATCGCCTCCACGGGGTCAATGCGGGATATGACACGCACCGACGCCAGACCGCCCAACACGGATACCAGGACGAAGGCGAGCGCAATAGTGGCGTTCAATCCCGGTGACGGGCGGAAAGGTACGGCGTCTGGGAGGATGAGTGAGGTCAGCAGGGTCAGTACCAGCCCCGTCAGCACTCCGGCTGCGGCCAGGACCGCGGTCTGCGCCCCTACGGAACGGATGAGGTAGGCGGTGGGGACACCCCGTGCCCGCAGGATGCCCAGGACTGGGCGTTTCTGAAGGGTGAGCACATAGAGGAAGATCCCAAGTACCAGTGACGCCACGAGTATGAGTGAACCGATCATGAGACTGAATGTCAGAACCTGTGCGGAGTATCCGGGCAGCGTCTCGATCAGTTCCTCAGTCGTCAGCAGCGTCAGCCCGGCGGCTGGTGCCGCTGCGGCCGCCTCGGAGTCCGTCGTGATGTCGGCATCCAACACTAGGGCGGTGGTCGTGGGGGAGACGGCAGCGGGGGCATGCTTCCTCAGGGCGGCCTCGTCGACGGTGAGGACGGGCGTGCCCTGGAACATGGTGTCCCGAGTCAGGCCGACGACGATCCACTCATGGTCCGATCCCAGGAGTCGGACGGCGTCTCCGACTCCGAGCCCGTCCGCGCGCAGGCTCTCGTCGGCGAGGACCTCGCGAGTCGGATCAGTGATCTCGGAGCCCGACGCGACGGCGGGGGAGAGCCGGTCGTCCAGGTCGATGCCGAAGGCGAAGACGTCGACCTTGGACCCGCTGCCGATGCGCCTCTCACGGGAGTCTCGATCCGTGCTAGCGGGTAGTTGCGCCGCGGCGGGAACGGTGATCAGAGACGACGCCCGTGCGCTGGCGTGCTTCGCAATGGCTGTGGCGGATGCCACCTGAGCGTCGGTCATCCGGGAGGCGGAGAGGTTGTCGTTGGATGCCTCGGTGAGCATGACGCTGCCGGCGTTCCAGCCGTCCACGACGGCCCGGTAGGAGCCGGCCAGGCCGGAGGCGAGCGATGCCAGGAAGAAGGTGAGGTAGGTGATCAGCGTGATCACCGATACGACCAGTGCGAAACGACCGGGCTCATGCTGTATCTCACGCAGAGCAAGAAACACTGAGACTCCTTATGAAGTTCCATGGCGGTCTTCACTGACGGATGCCGCTAAGCGTGTCCGTCCAGTCGGACCGGGTGGCGTTCGGCCAACCGAACAACACGTTGTCCCAAGCAGCAGGGGTTTCCATGCGAGGGGCATCCGAGCACCATCGGAGTCTGGTCACAGCTGGCTGTGAGCCCGGGAGCTGGGCCGAGCGGCGCTGGTCACCCAGGGTCCGCCGAGACCGGCACAAGTTACGAGGCGAGACGGAACCAATCGTGAAATGACATAATGTACATTATCGGCGTCTTAGTACTCGCGTGCCGAGCGGTGCCAGTTCGACTGTGCGTGGCCGTCTGCCGTCCGCATACTCCAGCAAGACGTTGACGGCCTCATCGTGCTGCGAGATGACGACGTCGGCCGCGCTGCCATCGCCCAACACCAGCGTGTCCACCATTACTCGCGGGTCAGCCACATGAGCCGGGCGGCTTACGTCGGCGACTGCGGCGAGCGCGTCGTACAGGCGCCAGGTGTCCTCCGGATTGACGTTCCCGAGCCTGGCCGCGAAGTACTCAATCGGGTATGTGCACAGCAATACGCGCCCCGGACCATGACGACGTTCTACCAGCGCGGGTCGGCCCGCCGTGTCCCGGGCTATAACGCTCGCCAATGACTCGTCCACGGTTACCGGCAGATAGGCCCGTGCCTCGGCGTTTCCTGACGCCTTGAAGGTCAGGGTGGTTCCGGCGTGAAGCGGACCGAGATCTGTGGTGAAGGTGAATTCAACGAGGTCGTCGGTGACGGGATCGTTCAGACCGTATGTGAGCTGAGGTGACACGCCGAATAGCTGCACGAACCGGTTCCACCAGGGCCCGCGTTGGCTGCCTGCCTCCCCGGCACAGTATGAGACGTAGACCGTCGTGCCGGCGTCGGCCAGTGTCTCGAGCCTCCGCCACGACGGCGCCGTGAGCTGCTTGACCGAGGGCAGCAAGTAAAGCTTGTAACCGCCGGGGATGGCGCCGTTGCGGCCGTCCTCGGGCTCGTGCACCAGCCCCGGAGCCAGGTCCGCCTCCCGAGCCGCGACATATGCCTGTTCCGAGACGTCAACTATGAGGCGACGTTCGACCTCGGTCGTAAACGGGTATCGGGCGGTCAAGTAGGAAGGGATGACGATTGCGGTCTCGGTGTCGGCCCGATGTGCTGTGCCCAGTTCAAGTTCAGCCAGTTCTGCGCTGAAGCTCTCCAGCTCCTGCAAAGGCGGCTTGGGCCTGCCCTCGCAGTCCGTGATGCCGAAGTGCTGTTCGAAGGGATGGTGGCTGTAGGGCCGCTCGTTACAAAGATTGTCATAATCGGTGTTGTTCCAGGCGATCCACCCCGATGCGCCAGCGGTCAGCGTGGAGTGCAGCAGCTGTCGGTAGTACGAGGCGCTGGCCTGCGCGGACACGAAGTCCGAGGACAGGCCGAACTCCTCCATGATCACGGGCTTGTTCGCAATGCCGCCCAGCTCGCAGATGAAGGCCGCCTTGAGGTGCTGTCGAACCCGGTCGTGCTCCATGCGGTAGACGTGAGGCCCGACGAAGTCAACGAGCGGACCGTAGGCGATAGACGAGAAGCCGGAGTCGTGCCCGGTGGTCTCCACCCCCCATAGTCCGTCTCCAAGACTGACGGGCTGGTCCCCTCCCCCGGCCCGCACGGCGTCGACCATCAGCTGCGCCCAGGACGTTATAACCGGCTCCTCGCCCTCACCTCCGTAGATGGGGATCTCGTTGGAGATCAGCCATCCGGCTACCGCGGGGTGGCTGTGGAAGCGCTGCGTCAGTTGCCGCACGTACCATGCCTGGCGAGCAACCATCCACACATCGGAGTAAATGTCCCGGCCCTGCCGCCACGCCGGGTCCCAGTTCTCCCCCGACATATGCCCGACGAGGAACGTGGGGATGGTGCGCATGTCCAGCTCGGTGTGGGCGTTGAGGAAGTCCGCATAGTTGGCGCAGGCCCGCTCATCAATCGTGTCCGGTTCAGGCATGAAGTCGGGCCAGTAGAAGAATGAACGAGTCAGATTCAGCCCGTGCCGGTGGAGCACCTTTAGTTCCTTTCGCACTACGCTCGGATCGTAGCGCGACCACATGCGGGGTCCGCCTTCACGGGACCAGAAGTTCGCGCCCAGCCAGGGTCGGGTATCTGTGCCGTGCGACAGAGTCGGCATCGGACGGGACGGCATCGGATCTCCTTTCACTGTTGGACCGCGGGCTACTTCACTGCACCCGCGGTCAGGCCTGCGACGAAGCTGCGCTGTAGGACGAGGAACGCGATCACTACCGGTACCGACACCGCCAAGGACGCCGCCATGATCTGGTTCCAGTAGACAGCAGTCTGCGTGGAGTACAGCCTCAGTCCGACGGCGAGTGTGCGATTGGCGTCTGTGGTCATCACCGAGGCGAAGAGAACCTCTCCCCATGAAGTCATGAACGAGTAGATGGCCACCGCCACGACTCCCGGCCGTGCCGCAGGAAGCACCACGCGTAACAGGGCGGTGAGCGGGCCGCACCCGTCCACTTTGGCCGCGTCGTCGAGCTCGCGGGGAATCCCGTTGAAGTACCCGGAGAGCATCCAGATCGAGAAGGGTAGCGAGAATGTCAGGTAAGTCAGGACGAGGCCGCCCCGTGTACCGACGAGTTGCACTCCGATCGCGGTGTTGATGTTGGAAAAAATCATGAACAGCGGCAGCAGGAATAGGACGCCCGGAAACATCTGCGTGGACAGGATAGCCGTGGTGAATGCGCTGTGTCCATGGAAACTATATCGGGACACGGCGTATGAGGCGAAGATGGCTATGATCAGGCTGAATACCGTGGCGACTGTGGAGACAATGATGGAGTTCGCGAAGTAACGTCCCAGGGGTACCGTCTTCCACATGTCCAGGAAAGGAGAGATCGTCAGGTGGGTGGGCCACCAGGTGAAGTCGCCCTGGACGTCTTGCAGCGGCTTGAGTGAAGAGCTGATCATGATGTACAGGGGCAGTGCGACGAATGCCGCGAGCACGGCGATGACGAGTATGCGCACCACCTTGAATCCGGTACTCTCACGCATTCTCGGACCTCCGATTGAGGTAGATTATGTATATGCACGACAGTGCCAGCAGCAGCATCAGCAGCAGGGTCGACATTGCGGATCCGGCCCCGAAGTTCCACGTGAGGAATGAGGCGTTGTAGATGTGGAAGGAGATCAGATCGCCCGCGGGCGGGTTGGCGGTTCCGTAGAGGACGTACGGGGTGTTGAAGTCGTTGAAGGTCCACAGAAACATGTTCAGCAACAGCACGAGATTGACCGGGCGCAACATGGGGAGCGTGATCGACCACCACTGTCGCAGCGGTCTCGCGCCGTCAAGGGCCGCCGCCTCATAGACGTCCTCGGGTATCGACTGCAGTCCTGCCATCAACATCAGGAAGGCGAAGGGCCACCAGCGCCATATGGCGACGATCACGATGGCGAAGAATGCGTTGCCACCGATCAACCAGAAGGCGCCGTCGTCCAGTATCCCCAGACTTTGTAAAATATGGTTGATCGCCCCATTGTCCTTCTGGAACATGAACTTCCAGGCGATGATCCCGGCATACATCGGCAGGGCGTATGGCACCAGGAAGAGTGTGCGTATCACCGCTCGGCCGCGGAAGGGGCGTTGCAGCACCACTGCCGCAAACATGCCCAGTCCCCAGGATACGGCGACGACCAGAATCGTGAACGCGCAGGTGATGAGCAGCGAGTTGCGGAACCCGGTGCCGACGGTGCTCGACATGTCGAGCACCTTGCGATAGTTTTCCAGACCCGCGGCAGGCGCTGCAGACCAATTCGCTATGAAGAACTTGGTCAACTGTTTGAAGCTCATCCAGATGCCGGTGAGCATCGGAATGATGTGGATGAGCAACTCGAAAACTACCGCGGGCAGGATGATCAGGTAGGGGAGCCACCATCCCTGCTGTCGTCGCCTGCCGGCGGGACGTCTGGAACGGCCAAAGGCGGGAGCGCGCGCGGTCATGGGATCAGCCGATGGCGGCGGAGACGGTGTCCTGAGCGCTCTGGAGCGCTTTGCGCACGTCGTCGGCGGTCAGTACCGTACCGGTGGCGACGGACGCGAACATGTCGTTCATCGCCTGCCCGACGGAGGACTCGAACTGGTCCTCGGCTGGTACTAGCGGCAACGGCTTCGCCCGGTTCTCGTACACGTCCATGAAGACGGCAGCCTCGGCGTCATCATCGGTGAAGGTCGGGACCTCATCCTTGAGCACCGGTAGCGTCTTGAACTGTTCTCCCAGCGTCGCCTGCTGCTGGGCCTCAGTAAGGTACTTGACCAGCTGGAGGGCGCCGTCCCGGTTGCCGGTGTTGGCGAATACGGCGATGTTGATGCCGGCCACATGACTGGCGGTGTCATCCGGCGCGTTGGCGGGTGCGGGATAGGGAACCACGCCGAACTGGTCGGTGGTCATCCCGTTGGCGACGATCGTGGTGTCCGCATTGTTCTGGTTGATTATCATGGCGGCCTTGCCATTGGCGAAGTCCGCTACTGAGTCGGAGCCGTTGTCGTATTGGGCGTTGGAGGTATTGACCACCGCATCGGTCTGCATGAGGTCGAGGTACCTGAGGATGCCCCTGACCACGCCGTCTCCGGTGAAGGTCGGGTTGCCATCGGAGTCGAACAGCTCCTCTCCCTCCTGTGCGGCGTTAATGAAGGCGTAGTGGGCGTTCTCGGTGTAGCTGCCCGCGGCGATTGCCATGCCGTAGATGCCGTTGTCCGGGTTGGTCAGCCGCTTGGCCGCAGCAACCATCTCCTCCCATGTGTTCGGCGGCTCCAGGCCCGCGTCGGTGAACATCTTGCGGTTGTAGTACAGACCGTAGGCGAGCCCGTACAGCGGAAGTGAGGTGGGCGTGGTTCCCTCGGCGCCGCAGGTGGCCAGCGCCGTCTCCACGAACTTGTCGGCACCGCCTACCGCCTCCATGGCGGCATCGTCGAACTCGAGGAATGCTCCGGTGGCCTGCAGAGAGACCGCCCAGGTGTTGCCGATGTTCACGACATCCGGTGCGTCTCCAGAGGTCACCGCGGTTTGGATACGCGTCTGAAGGTCATTCCAACCGATCACCTCCAAATTGACCTGGATGCCGGTCTTAGCCGTGAATGCTTCGAGCAGCGGGGTCAGGGTCGCATTGTCGTCGTCGACGCTCGCCCCCTGGTTCGAGGCCCAGTAGGTGATCGCTCCGCTCCCCTCCCCCGCGGAGCCGTCCGAGTTGCTGCATGCGGTGGTAGGGGTTACGGCTGCCAGCGCGGCGGCCAGTCCGGAGACGCCGATGAAGCGACGTCGAGTCAGTGAAAAGGACATGGGTTTCCTCCTTGAAACCGTGCGTCGGCGTACCCAGGCGTACTACCGAAGCGCTTCGGTAACAGAGTAGAACCAGTGCGGGTAGGTGTCAAGGGTGGGCGCCTTGAGGATTCAGGCGTCACCAGTCGGCACTGAGGACCGCCTTACGATGAGCTCGCTCGGCTCGGCCACCTCGGGCGCCGCCGCATCTGCACCGTGAAGGCACTCGAGCAGCATTTGCGCCGCCCTGCTGCCGCAGCGTTCGGGATGACGATCCAGGGCACTGATCGGGGGCTCGGCGATTTCACACAGCACGGAGTTGTCCCAGGCCACGACGCGACAGTCGTCGGGAACTGCGATGCCCAGCTCGGTCAACCGGCGGCACGCCGCGACGGCCACCAGGTCGTTGGCGGCGATGATCGCATCGGGGCGCTCCGTGGCGGTCTGTGCAGCGAGTACGTCCGCGGCGTGCTGACCGTGCGAGAGTGCGTATGAGCCGGTGAGTGAACCGTAGTCGAGGCTGCGCGCAGAGCATTCAGCGGCAACGGTCTGCAAGCGACGGATTTCATGGCGGTGGCGCATAGGTCCCGCCACGTGCAGCACTCGACGCGCTCCCTGTTGCGCCAGATGCTCCACGAGCGTGGCGGAGTCGAGGGCGTCATCAATGAGGATGCCGGGTAGCTCGGTGTTCCTGGGCGGACTGGTGCCGTGGAGTACCGCGGGCAGGCCCAGGGACTGCACCAGGTCTGTGCGGGGATCGTCCACCGTCTCGTCAATCAGAATGACGCCATCTACGCGGCTCTCGGCCGCCCAGCGGCGATAGATCGCGAGTTCGTCGCCCAGACCGGCCTCCGTGAGCTTGACGATCAACTCAACTTCTGTGCCTTCCAGGGTCGCAGCTACACCCGCTAGAAAACGCAGATAGTAGGGCTCGGTCCGGATGACGGCGTAGTCGTCCCGGATGACGATGCCGATGCTGCTGGTGCGAGCGCTGGAGAGGGCTCGAGCGGAGGAGTTCGCGCGGTACCCTACTCGTGAGGCGTATTCGATCACGCGTCTTCTAGTGGCCTCACTTACTCCCTTGTGCCCGTTGAGCGCATACGAGACTGATGAGATCGACAAGTTGAGGGCGCGTGCAAGATCCGCGATTGTCGGCGTCGCGTTCATGTGACGCTCTCCCCCGCTAGATTCACGGAGTTCACTTGCCGTACCGGCGATGCACAGCCTGTTTGCTTATGCCTAGCGCGGCACCGATGGCGGTCCAGGAGTGGCCGGCGTTGCGTGCTCGACGCACGGCAACCTCCTCGGCGGCGTCCAACTCTCTGCGGGCGCGCACAATGCGCCCGAGTTCCTTCAGCGGCGCGTCGTCGTCAGCACCGATCAGCGTCTTCATGCAGTCAATCATAGTTGACGCTGGTTAGTGGCGGCAACCCGAGCAACAGTGCTATCTCCTCCCCGGCAATCCTGAGTCGGCTGCTGCGGTCAATGACCGTTCGTCGGCAGACGTGTCTCGCTCCGTTCGAATGGGTTGACGACGGTCAGCCCGGTGATGCCGGTGAAGTCCTTTACGTTCCGCGTGGCGAGAGTAAGCCCATTAGCCAGGCAAGTTCCCGCGATCAGCAGGTCGGCCAGATCCGCCGGGCGGCCCTGCGAGCGGCGCTCGGCCGATGCCTCTGCGGCTGCACTGCTCACGGATGAGTCGATGGCGAGTGTGTTGAAGCTGTAGCTCTCGAGTACAGCCGCGATAGAGCGTTCCAACTGCTTGCGTCTGTGTCCGTCGGGCAACTGCTTGACCCCGTTCAGCAACTCGAAGACGGTAATGGTTGAGAGGAAGAACTCGTGCCCCGCCGACTCAAGAAAGCTCAAGACCGCGGGATCGCAGTCGGGTTTCATGCCCTCGGATACGACATTGGTGTCGAGAAGTACGGTCACAGGTCGACTGCCCTCGTCTCGTTCTCCCTGGGTGGAAGTTCCAGATCGAGACCGCCGACGGCTAGCGCCGCCTCCCGCAGCGCCAGGGCGATGTTCTTCGTCGGGCGGGCTGCGGCTTCGTCAAGCACATGCCTGACTTCGGCCTCAACCGAGCGGTTGTGCTGCGCTGCGAGTTGACGCAGGCGGGCGTGCGTACCGTCGTCAAGATTCCTAATTGTCAAAGTTGCCAACGTTGTCTCCCCAAGTCGGTGACACTATCCATATGACAGCAATGATGTCACATCGAATGCGTCACGCTCAAGAGAGATGTCGGCTACGGCCGCCCTGAGCCGGCGGCCGGGTAGCCGGAGACGATCCGGTCCACCAGGGTGCTGTGAAGTGGTTCTGCTCCCCCACCCAGGTGGCGAATTCCCGGCCCCAGCCCACGCGTCGGCGGCCAAGCAGATACGCAAGCTCCCTGTTGGTGACCATTGCCGAGTAACGGCCCTGATTGGGCGGGTCTCAGAAGACCCGTGGACACCCGGCGTCAAGAAACTTGCTGGCGGAGAAGGCGAACTGCGCGTGAGGGCGGGCGACTTCCGGGTGGTCTACGAGGTCAGCGATGATGTGCTGCTGGTGCCGGTCTTACGCGTCGCGCACCGACGTGAGGTGTACCGGTCGCTGCGATGAGCTGTTCTGTGGGGTGACTTACCTGGATGTTGCCTTGTTCGCCTCCCACAGTCTGTGATAAGTGGGGGACGACGCTAGAAGCTCAGTATGCGTGCCTACGGCTTCCACGATGTGATCGTCCAATACGACGATCTGATCCACTTGCTTAACGGTGTTCAGCCGGTGCGCGACCACGATTACGGTGCGCTCCTGTACCAGGTTCCCAAGCGCCTCCTGAATCCTGACCTCGGTCTGTGGATCAACCGCCGCTACCGCCTCGTCAAGGAGGAGAATCGGGGCGTCCTTGACCAGCGCCCGCGCGATCGCCAGGCGCTGACGCTGGCCGCCCGACAAGTTGAGTCCGCCTTCCGTGAGCTCGCTGTCGAGGCCGTCCGGCAGTTTGTCCACGAAGTCCCACGCCTGCGCGGCACGCAGAGCCTCTTCGAGACGAGCGTCGTCGACGTCGGTTCCCATGGACAGATTCTCCCGTACTGTCGAGGGGAACAGATACACATCCTGGTACACGGTGGTTACCAGGTCTGAAAGTTCCTCCTGACCGAGTTCACGGACATCGCAGCGCCCGATCGTTACGCTGCCAGAGTCGACATCCCAGAAGCGCGCAATGAGGTTGGTTACCGTGGACTTGCCGGCTCCCGATGGTCCCACGAGTGCGGTGATCTCGCCCGGTTGCGCCAAGAAGGACACGTTCACCAGAATCGGGCGGTCCGGTTCGTAACTGAATCCGACGTCGTGCATCTCCACCGCAGCGTTCGCGGCTGTGCCAGAGGGAGTGTCGGGCATGGGATCCACATCCCAGATCTCCGCCAGGCGCGTGACGATATGGGATTGCAGATGCCGGTAGCTGGACAGGTCCATGAGCTCCTGGTACGGCCGATACAGGTTCAAAGACGCGACCAGCAGCAGAATCGCTACGTCCTGAGACAGGGTTTGGTTGGTCGTCCGCACGCTCACGAGCAGCACAAGAACCCCGAAGCCGAGTTCCAACGCCACCGAGGCCAGCGAACTGAGCGGACTGGTCCGCACTGCCATGGCCACACTGGCCCGGCGCAGGCGTTCTACCGCCGCATGGTAACGACTCACCTGCGGCGCATCGGGGTTGGCGCGCAGGACCGCGGTTCCGTGGACCAGCTCTAGCAGGTCGCTGGTTGCCTGAGAACGCTCCCGGGTCACCTCTCCGAGCACCGTTCGTTGTGCGCGGTCCGACAGACGCAGCAACAGCAGGAATATCGGCAGACCGGACAGGGCAGCGAACGCGAGCTGCCAATCGAGGATCATCAGCACAGCACCAGCCAATAGGGGCTGGATCACTCCCTGCATTACCTTTGCGGGAAGATTCGTGAAGTCGACCAGGGGAAGATCAGAGTTCACGAGTGTGGCATTGCGGCCAACGTCGAGTCGGGCGTATTCCCCAAGTGGAATCCGCCGCAAATGAGTCAGTACTCCCCGACGCAGAGCTGCGATGGCGGCATTGGCGGACTTCCACCAGGTCGAGGACAGCGCCACCCCGACGAGCCAGCGCGCCGCGAATATAGCGAGTAGCGGCAAGCCGAAGCGCCACCAAGAGTCTGCGCTAACACCTGTACCGAGCACCTCGAGCAGGGCCAGTAGAACGATGACTAGAGGTGCGCTCCCCAGAACGCCGTCCAGCATGATCCACCAAATGCCCCGACGCCACAGATCTTGCCGATGCGCCCCCAGCAGCGACAGCCACTGCTTCACTGTTCCCAGCTTCGACAACCCTCGTACCCGGGCCGTCACCGTGGGAGTGTCGACTTCGCCGCGGGTGTCGCGCCGCAGATGGTGGCTACGAGGGCTGTTGGCAACCGGGTTCGCGTTGGCCCCGCCTTGTCGCCTCGGCGTTGCTGCCTTCAGATCGCTGTTGGATGCCAGGTGCCATCCCTGAGCCTGCTGATAGGCGGACCACAGCTCGGCGTACTCCCGGCAGCGCTTCAGCAGTTCAGGATGCGCCCCTACATCGATGATCTTACCGTGGTTAACATAGGCGATTTGGTCGTAGTCCGTTACCGATCCCAGGCGGTGCGCGATCGTCACCACGGTGGCGTGCCTGCGCAGATCGGCCAAGGCCTCCTCTACGCCCCGTTCGCTTTCGGGGTCGAGGAAGGCGGTCGCCTCGTCCAGCAGAATCACCCCGGCGCCCTTGAGCATGGCTCGCGCAATCGAGATTCGCTGGCGCTGCCCCCCCCCGATAGGTTTCCTCCGCCTGGAGGCAGGACGGTCTGCCAGCCTTCTGCGAGTTCTGGCACGAACTCCGCAACCCGGGCGCGTTCGGCGGCCTCGTACACCTCATCGTCGGTGGCATCGGGACGGGCCATGCGGATGTTGTTGAGCAATGTATCGGTGAACAGATAGTCATCCTGTTGGACGTAGGCGACTTGTTGCATGAGGGCGACCGGATCCATGTCGCGCAGATCCACTCCTCCCAGCAACACACGACCTGCGCTTGGGTCGTGGAAACGCGCCAGGAGTCCCATGATCGTCGACTTCCCGCCTCCCGAGGGGCCGACCAGTGCAAGAGAACCGCCCGCGGGCACGGCCAGATCGATTCCGTGCAGTACTTCGGGCCCCTGTGATCCGTAGGAGAAGCGCACAGAGCGGAACTCAATCCCGTATCCGTTGTTCACCAACGGCGTTCTAGGGCCGGCTAGGTCCGGCTCCTGAAGTATCTCGTTGATGTTCTTCAGCCCGGCTTCGACCTGGTACTGCAAGACGGCCAGACTGATGGTCAGGTTCAGTAGGGGCTGGGCGAATCCGGTTCCCACGAGCAGGAAGAAGATGAGCGACGACGATGTCAGCGCGCCGCTGTGCACTAGCCACAGCCCCAGTGGCAGTAAGAACAGCACCGCGCTGCCAACCAGCTTGGTAGATCCCACCGCCTGCCACATTCCCCGCTCCATCTTGGTGTTCTCGATGCGTTCGGTCTCGGAGATGACCGCATCGGTAGCAGCGAATCCGGTTGGCCCCGGTAGAAAGCCACGAATCTCCTTCATGCCTCGTAAGAAGGAGATGACAGCGGTATTCAGCTTGGTCTTGGCCTGCGACTCCTCGGCCGCCACGCCCGCTCCGCGCCGAATCCCCCAGATGACAAGCGCGACAGTCAGAACGACCATGAGCAGTGAGGCCAGAGCCATCTGCCAGTTCATGAAGGTCATTGCCACCACACTGGCCAGTGGTACTGCAATGGCTGCGGCCAAGTCGGGGATTGCGTGAGACAGTCCGAGTTCGAGCTGTTCGACGTCGTCCTGGAGCACCTTCTTCAAGTGGCCCGAGCTGTAGGCCCGAACCCGTCCGAGGGGCATTCGTGAGAGCTTCTCCGCCAGGGCGATCCGTATATCGGCCAGTACACGGTAGGCGGCGGTGTGTGACACCGTGTTGGCCAGGGCGCTGAGGACAATCTTTGCGACCACCGCGACCCCGGCCCAGATCGAGAAGGTAACGATTCGATGTGGTTGCCCGGATCTGATGACAAATAGCTCATCGGCGACAAGGAACACGATGATGTAGGGCACCAGTCCGGCCAAGGCTCCGGCGACAGCCAGCACGGCGCTCAGGGCCAACTCTCTGCCCTGCCGTGCGACTGCGATGCCGACGGGGTTGGCCGTGCTGCGTGGCTGCGCATCCTCAGATGTAGTCTGCGGTGCGTTATAGCCGTCGCTTCCAGCGACCGCGAGGTGTTCCACCGACATCGAATACCACCTTCCATATAGTTAGGTTGTCCTAACCATAGCAGGGTGGGTGTTGAGTTGGGTGTCGCGTCACAAAACAGGACTGGCGAGAGGACCTCCGCGAAGGTGCCTTGGCGACAACCGGTTAGTCCTAAGGTGCGTCCGCATATCAGTCTCCCAGCGCTGTGCCAACGGCGCGGGCGGCCTTGATCCACTCGTGGTCGCGTGGCACATACTTGACCTTGCCGGCGACCTCCTTCAGCGGCACCAGCGCCGTGTCGTGCCCGCGATCGGCGACCATGACACCGTACTTGCCGGCGGCGATCGCATTCGCCCCGGCCACGCCCAGACGAGTGCCGAGCAGACGGTCGGCCGCATTCGGGGTACCGCCGCGCTGCACGTAGCCCAGGATGGAGACGCGCGCCTCCAGGCCGGTGGCGGCCTCCAGTTGCTCGGCGAGCGTGAAGGTGTTGGCACGGTGGGAGGCCTCCAACGCCTTGACGCCCTTCTTGGCCAGGGCCTTCAGCTCCGGGCTGGACGCGTCCTTGACCAGCGCCTGCGCATGAGCCAGTTCCTCGGCATCCTTGACGCTGCGGGCTCCTTCCGCCACGGCGACGACGGAGAAGGTCGAACCGTGCTTGCGGCGCCGCTCGATCTTCTCTGCGATCGCCTCCACCGAGTAGGGCACCTCCGGCAGCAGGATCACGTCTGCGCCTCCGCACACGCCGGCGCCAAGGGCCAGCCAGCCGGCTCGGTGGCCCATGATCTCGGTGAGGATGATGCGGTGGTGGGAGTGCGCCGTCGAGTGCAGGCGGTCCACCGCCTCGGTAGCGATCTCCAGGGCGGTGGAGAAGCCGAAAGAGGAGTCGGTGTGCACGATGTCGTTGTCGATCGTCTTGGGCAGGTGCAGCACGTTTATGCCCGCATCCATCAGCCGACGGGCGTTCTTGGCGGTGCCGCCACCACCCAGGCACACCAGGGCGTCGAGTTTGTCCTTCTCGACGTTCTCCACGATGGTCGGAATCATGTCCCGGACCTCGCCGTCCACCATCATGCGGTGCACCTTGTCCCGGCTGGTACCCAGCATGGTGCCGCCGGTGGTCAGGATGCCCGAAAGGGCCTTCGCATTCAGCTCGGTGTACCGGTTCTCCGCCAGGCCGCGCATGCCGTCACGGAAGCCGATCAGCTTCCAGCCGTGCTCGGCGACGGCCGCCTTGCCGAAGCCGCGGATCGCGGCGTTGAGTCCCGGCGCGTCGCCGCCGGCAGTCAGGATTCCGATGCGCTTGGTTGCCATGGCGCCCAGTATGCCGCAGCGTTGCCCGTCGCAGGCCTGCTCCGGTGTCCCGGATTCGCCGTTGCGGGCGACTTCCGGGAATGGGTCGGCACAGGCGTGCGTTATCCTCTCGGCAGTCCAGCACCATCGAAAAGGAAGGCACAAGCATGGCGGATCGGGCACTGCGAGGCATGACGATCGGCGCGAAGTCGATGGAGTCCGAGGAGGGGGTGGAGTTCGCCGAACGGCAGAACATCACCTACGAGTGCCCCCTTGGTCACGTCACCACCGTCCCCATGTCCATGGAGGCGGAGGTTCCGCAGGCCTGGGAGTGCCCGGAGTGCGGTCAGGCGGCCGCACTGCGCGGTGAGGACGAGCCCGAGTCTGATGAGCCCAAGAAGGCTCCGCGCACGCACTGGGACATGCTGCTCGAGCGTCGCGACATCGAGGACCTGAAGGTCCTATTGGATGAGCGGCTGGAGATGCTGCGCTCCGGCGAGATCTATCGCGAACGTTTCTGAGCGCGCACGCGCCGGTAGGCGTCCTGGGCCGCCTTCCCGACGGAGGCGGCCAGGCCCGCCAGTTGCGTGCTGCGCCTGGCCAGCCCCCATTTGGTGACCAGTGCCAGCTCCTCGGAGAAGATTCCCCCGGACAGCTTCGACTTCCCGGCCTCACGTTCGTGGAAGGTGATGGGCATCTCGACGATACGACCGCCGGCCTCGGCCACCAGTTTGGTCATATTCACCTGGAAGCCGTAGCCGAGGGCCTCCACCTCACCCAAGTCGACGCTCCGCAACATCGTGTCCCGGTACACCCGGAAACCGGCCGTGGCGTCCCTGACGCGCAGCCCCAGCAGGGCATTGATGTACAGGTTGCCGCCACGTGACAGCGCGACCCGCCTACTGTCCCAGCCGACGGTCGCACCTCCGGATACCCAGCGGGAACCGATGACCAGGTCGGGTGCGTCGGCCATCTCGGCGCGTTGAATTAGCAGTGCCAGGTCTTCGGGACGGTGCGAGCCGTCCGCATCCATCTCACAGATCAGTTCATAACCGGCGGCCAACGCCCAGGTGAATCCTGCCAGGTAGGCGGGCCCCAGTCCGTTCTTCTCGGTGCGGTGCAGCACGCGGATGTGGGCGTCGGCTCGGGCGCGGGCGTCGGCCAGGGCCCCGGTTCCGTCCGGTGAGTTGTCGTCCACCACCAGGATGTGGGCCTCCGGCGCCGCGCGGCGCACCCCGTCCAATGCCCCGGCGAGAGTATCGATCTCGTTGTAGGTGGGGATGATTACCAGCGCCTTCACGATCCTGCTCCTGTCGGTTGTGCGGGTCCCGGAACCGGTCACGCCCGCCGACGCCGACGCCGCAGCCGTGACACAGCGGAAACCATACCGGCCATGGTCAGCAGCGCGGCACCCGCCTCTAGGGCGCGTCCTGGCAGGTATCCCAGGCGGTCCGCGAAAGTTACGGTGGTGCGTAGCGGCACATCGGCCACCAGCGAGGCCTGCGTGTAGGCCCGGGTGCGCTGTTCAATCATGCCGCGCGGGTTGATTATCGCGGTTATGCCGACGGTGGACACCTGCACCAGCGCGCGCCCGTGAATCACCGCCTGTACCCTTCCCTGCGCCAGCTGTTGCTCGGCCTCCGCGGAATGCAAGAAGCTGGCGTTATTCGTTGGGATGATGATCACCTCGCCGCCCTGCTCGACACCGGTTCGCAGCGTGTCCTCGTAGGCGACTTCGAAGCAGATCCCCATGGCGAGTGTGACGTCGCGGTCCTGAGCGGCGGCATGAACGGTCAGCGTCTGTGGGCCCGTGCCGGGGGCCAAGTCGGTGCCGATGCGGTCCACCTGGCGGGTGATGTGACGCAGCTGGTCGCGCAGGGGCACGTATTCGGCGAACGGGACCGGGCGGTGCTTGCGGTAGTAGGCCCCCGCTCCGGCCCCCGGTGTCCACACGACCATGTCGTTGTAGCGCACGCCGTCGCCGTATGAGATGGCCCCCACGAGCACGGGTGCCCCGACGGCCTGGGCCGCGGATTCCACCAGGGTCGCAGAGGCCGGGAAGTCACGCGGATCGAGGTCGGCGGAGTTCTCCGGCCAGATGACGACGTCGAGTGCGTTCTGTCCGACCGAATCGGCCAGCGTGAGTGTCGCCTCGGTGTGGTTGCCGGTGACCTCCAGTGCCCGGTTGAAGGCGTCCTCGAACTTCTCGGCGACATTGCCCTGCACGGCTCCGACTCGCAGCGTGCCGTCCTGGGCGGCGCCGTCAAGGGGCGCCAGCACCGGAGCGGTGACGGCGATGGCGGCCAGCGCCGCGGCCAGCAGCCCGGTGAGAGCTTCACGTTGCCGCACGGCGTGCCCCGCCTCCGCCAGGGCCGCGCCCGCGCAGGCGACCAGCGCCGTCAATCCGACAGCGCCCCCATAGGCGGCGAAGGGCAGCATGGGGGCGTCGGCCATGGCGAAGGCGATCCGACCGAAGGGAAAGCCGCCCCACGGCCAGGAGGAGCGCACCTCCTCCACCCCGCACCACAGGACGGTGAAGGCGGCGATGCGTGCCAGCATCGCCCCGGTGCCGGCACGCTCCAGCCGACTGATCCTGCCGATCAGTGCCCAGGCGCCGCCGAAGACCGCCAAGAAGAGCGACTCGACCGCGGTCAGGGCCGCCCAGCCGATCGGGTTGCCCATGGCCACGGCCGCGAAGTGCAGCAGCGGCGTAAACATGGCGAGGCCGAACACCAGTCCGAGGCCCGCCCCCGTCCAGGGACCTCGCCTACGCAGTACCGCCGCCAACACGGCCATCCCGAGCGGGGCCGCCCACCATGCCCCCACCGGCGGGAAAGCGGCCCATACGGCCAGGCCGGCGCACGCGGATGCCAGCGCAGGCGCCAACCACCGGGCCCGGCGCTTATTCACACGGAGGACCAACTGACCACTCCCCTGTTGACATCCAGGCAGGCCTCGGCTGCCGTAATGGCCAGCCTGGCCAGGCCGGCCCGCTCCCCCGCGCCCGCACCGGAGATGATCGTCGCCAGCTGCCCCAACACATCCAGCAGCTGCTTGCACCAGCGTACGAAGTCTCCGGCGGCCAGATCCGTGTCCTCAAGGATGGTGGCCAGATCCGCACCGTCCGTCCAGGCCCGTACCGCGCCGGCCAGGGCGGGCTCGGCACCGGTGGAGGGATCCACCCGTTCCAGAGCCTCCAGGTCGCTGATGCGCCGAGAGATCGTCAACTCCCGCCGCAGCACATCACCCAGCCGAGATCCTGGTGCCGCCGGCAGACCGAGTGACGACGCCGCCAGCCGCGGCTCGTACACGCAGGCCGAGACGGCCCCGGCCAACTCGGCCGGGGTCAGGTCATTCCACAGGGCCTGGCGCAGGCATTCGGCAACCAGCAGATCGCGTTCCGCATACACGCGTGCCAGCACTCTTCCGGCTCCGGTGACGCGCAGCTCGCCGTCGAGATGACCGCGATCCGTCGGCGCCAGGTACTCCAGTTCGAGCAGTACCCGGCACACCGCGTCGAACTGGCGGGCGATGGTACCGGTGCGGTTGTTGACGCGGGCCTGGAGGTGGTCGAGCTCATCCCGGGTGCGCACCCACCTGCGGCCGACGCGGGCGTGCTCCTCCCGGTGCGGGCAGGCGTGGCAGGGGTGGGTACGCATCTCGTGACGCAGCTGTTCCAGGCGCCGCGCCACATCCTCGCCTCCGCGATGGTCGCGGCGAGAACCCCGATCAGTGGAGGCGTCGAGCGTTCCGGCGCGCAAGGCGTCCAGGAGGCGGTCCGCCAGTCGCTCCCGCTCGCGCGGGCGCCGCACGTCGACCGTCTCGGAGACGGGCAGTGCGCCGACTCGGGTTACGCCGTCCGGCGCATTCTCCGGGGTGAGGGTGTGCACGCGGCGGTCTTCACCGACGACGGTCAGCCGCGGCTCCCCGGAGTGCGCAGCCGCCTGGGCGACGACCACACCGTGCCGCAGACGTCGGCCCGCACGGTAAAGGACCACGTCGCCGCGGGAGAGCGCCTCAATGGAGCGGCCGGCCTCACCGCGGCGAGCGGCTCGGTTGCCCCGGGACTGGTCGGCCTCGACCTTGCTTATGCGTGCACGCAGGAGGGCGTACTCACCGAAGTCTCCCAGGTGACAGGACATCCGCTTGTTCAGCTCCGCCAGGCGGTGACGCTTGCGACGGACCTCGGCGGCCATTTCGACCACCCCCCGGTCGGCCTGGAACTGGGCGAAGGAGGACTCCAGGACCTCACGGGCACGGGCGCGCGGCATCCGCCCCAACAGGTTGACGGCCATGTTGTAGGTGGGGCGGAATGCCGAGACGAGTGGGTAGGTGCGGCGGGAGGCGAGCGAGGAGACGAATGCTGGTTCGGCGTCGTCGGTGGCCAGTACGACCGCGTGCCCCTCGACGTCAATGCCGCGCCGGCCCGCACGGCCTGTCAGTTGCGTGTACTCGCCCGGCGTCAGATTCACATGTGCGGAGCCGTTCCACTTGCGCAAGGATTCCAGCACCACCGTGCGGGCGGGCATGTTGATGCCGAGCGACAGGGTCTCGGTGGCGTAGACGACTTTCACGAGATTAGCGGCGAACAGCTCCTCCACGGTCTCCTTGAACACGGGCAGTAGTCCGGCGTGGTGAGCGGCCACGCCCCGAGTGAGTGCGTGCGTCCAGGCGTGGAAGCCCAGCACACCGAGGTCTGCCGCGGGGATATCCGCGGTGCGTCGCTCAATGATCTCGCGGATACGGCGCGCCTCCCGGTTGGTGGTCAGGTTCACGCCACGGGTGACCGCCTCGCGTACGGCGTTCTCACAGCCGGCGCGGGAGAACACGAACACGATGGCGGGCAGCAGTTCGGCGCCTTCAAGGGCGTTGATGACGGTTACACGTGCGGGCGGGCGCAGGTGGGCTGCGCGGGCGCCGCCGTCTCCTTGCCGGGACGGATACGGGCGGCCGCCGACGGTGCGGGACCAGCGGCCCCCACGGCCCGTGCCGGCCTGCCGACGCGGGCCGCCATCACCCTGCTCCCGGCCGGCTGCGGCCCGCCGTGCCTCCCGTACGGCCCGCAGCAGGTCGGGATTCAGGGGCGGCTGGGCGGTGCCGGAGCGTTCCGGCGGTGCGGAGTACAGGGGCAGGAGCCGGCGTCCAACCAGCATGTGCTGTGTGAGCGGTACCGGACGGTGCTCGGAGACGACGACGGCGGTCCTGCCGCGCACCTGTCCGAGCCAGTCCCCGAACTCCTCGGCATTGGACACGGTGGCCGACAGCGACACCACCTGGACCTCGGGGGCGAGGTGAATCATGACCTCCTCCCACACCGGCCCGCGGAAGCGGTCGGCCAGGTAGTGCACCTCATCCATGACCACGTAGCCGAGCCGGTCCAGGTCCCGGGACCCGGAGTAGAGCATGTTGCGCAGCACCTCGGTGGTCATGACGATCACGTCTGCGTGGGGGTTGACCGAGGTGTCGCCGGTGAGCAGACCGACCCGGTCAGTTCCGTGGCGGGCGACCAGGTCGAGGTACTTCTGGTTTGACAGCGCCTTGATCGGGGTGGTGTAGAAGGCCTTGAGCCCCCTGGTCTGCGCCAGGTGAACGGCGAACTCCCCCACTACGGTCTTGCCGGCACCAGTGGGTGCTGCCACCAGCACCCCCTGGCCGGCCTCAAGGGCGCGGCAGGCCTCATTCTGAAAATCGTCGAAGGGGAAGTCGTAGTCGGAGGCGAAACGGGCCAGCTCGGTACGGGAATCCGCCTGGCGTCTGCGTGCGGCGGCGTAGCGTTCGGCGGGCGAACTCATGGGGTACACCCTATGTGCGAGTCGCGCTCGGCCGGGGCAACGACCTGCCGCCGTCTGTGTACCCTCAACTGGCCGTGATCGTGCCGGAGGATGATGTGTTCGCCAGGGCCGCATCCAGGGCGGCGTCCTCCTCCGCCCGGCGCTTGGCCAGGTGCTTGTCGTGGCGGATGGAGATGTAACAGGCCAGGAAGTACAGGCCGGTGATGGGAATGGCCATGAAGATCATCGACCAGGGGTCCGGCAGCGGGTTGGCAAAGGCCATGAAGGTGAAAATGGCCACCACCGCCCAGCGCCAGCCCTTGAGCATGGTGCGACCCTTGAGCACCCCGAGGCGGTTGAGCGCCACCATGATCTCCGGAAGCAGGAAGGCGGCGCCGAAGGCCAGCACCAGACGCAGCACGAAGGACAGGTAGACCGATGCATCCATGATGCCGGTGGAAGAGGCCGTCTTCGGGATGAAGCCGGTCAGGATCACCGCCGCATGCGGCATGATCCACATGCCCAGGGCGCAGCCGGCGGCGAACAGCAGCAGCCCGACCACGCCGAAGACCCAGGTGTAGGCCTTCTCCTTGCGGGTCATGCCGGGTCCCACATAGGCGAAGAACTCGTATATCCACAGCGGTGAGGACAGCAGCACGCCCAGCCAGATCGACACGCGCAGGCGCATGTCGAAGGAGGACAGCAGGGTGGAGAAGTTGATGTTCAGCTTGGCTCCACGGGCATTGGCGACCTCAATCGGGTGCGTGATGAACTGGTAGGCGACGTCGTAC
Source organism: Actinomyces sp. (assembly GCF_030530635.1). Classification (GTDB taxonomy): domain Bacteria; phylum Actinomycetota; class Actinomycetes; order Actinomycetales; family Actinomycetaceae; genus Actinomyces. The sequence continues at coordinate 55,913 of NZ_JAUMUL010000007.1, read as the reverse complement.
AGGAAATAACCGACGACGGCCATCACCGTGATGCCGATCGCCGAGATGAACAGCCGGTTGCGCAACTCACGCAGGTGCTCCCCGATGGACATCACGGCCTCGGGGTTCTCCCTACGCCTTTTGCCGGGTAGTTTCGGCATATGCGGCACGTTCTGCTCCTCCCAGTCGTTTACGGCCGACCGCCCCTCGGGCCGGGTTACACCCGGCGCCGGCGAGCGCAGATGTTGAGTCGGTCATGGCCCGCCTGCGGCACGGATGAGCCCTGACCGCAGGCGGACGCCGAGGTCACTGCTGGACGGTGCCGTCTGTGTACTGCTGCGGCTGTTGGGGTGCCTGCTGCGGAGCGGCCTGGCCCGCCTGAGTGGGCTGGGTGTAGTAGGTGCCCTGCTGAGGCTGCTGCGGAATCTGAGCCTGGGGCTGCTGCGCGGCGGGGGCGTCGTCGTCTTCGCGGAGCTCCTTGACCTCTTTCTTGAACACCTTCATCGACTTGCCAATGCTTCCGGCGATCTCGGGAAGCCTGTTGGCGCCGAAGATGAGCAGCACGAGGACAAGCAGAACAACGATGTGCGTGGGCTTGATCACGACGCAACTCCTTTCATGGGGCTCGCGATTGAGATGAGCCCGCGTGGTACGTCAAGAGTCTAGCGTTTCGGCGTCGTTGGTCGTGCACCGAGCGGGTGGCGTTCCACCATGGGCGTATACGGCGGCGCCGCGCTCCAGGGCGCGCCTCGCGGCCGCACTCGCCTGTGCTGCCAGGTCGGCCGGTTCGACCTGCTTCAGGTGCCTGCCCGCGGACAGGATCAGACCCACCAGCCAGGCGCGGTCGCGGCCCCGTATCCGCACGCGCAGCGAGCCGTCCCGATCGGTGACTACCTGTTCACAGGGGATCTGCTCCACCAGCCAGCGGCCCGTCGGTTTCAGCACGAGTGTCGCCTCGACGGCGGAGGCGGTGCGAGTGCTCCGTCGGGAGGCGCGGTGGGGTGCCGTTGGCTCTGGGAGCACCTGTGCCGTCAGGATGCGGTCCAGCCTGAAGGAGCGTTCCGCCCTTGCGTTCAGGCACCAGGACCGCAGCGTCAGGTGACTGCCGTCACTGACCAGTTCGAGCGGGTCGACATCGCGTTCGGAACGGGTGTCGGTGGCCGAGACGTAGACCAGGTGCAAGCGCCGGCGCTCGGCCAGTGCCCGTTTGACCACAGGCAGGACACCACTTCGGTAGGCGGCCGTCGGTGTTGAATCCTTAGCGGGCGAGGACGCCCCCACGGCATGACGCAGCGCGTGCCGCGTGCTGTCGAGCACGGCCGCGGCGTCGGGGTCGTCGGCGAGCACGTCGGCCAGCACTCCCAGGGACAGCAGCAGGGAAAGGGCCTCCCGGTGGGACAGGCGCACGGGCCGGTCCAGCCCCAGCGGTTCGGTCAGGCGCAGGCGGCCGCGCTCGAGGTCGGTTGCGGAGAAGTCCACCAGCTCATCGGGCATGCCGCCGGGAAGCCCGGACACCCACAGGGTGTCCACGTCCCGGCGAATCGTCTCACGGGTGACTCCGAAATGGGCGGCCGCCTCCTCCAGGGTGGCGCCGTCATGCTCACTGACCCAGGCGGGCAGGGCCAGTAGCCGCACGAGTCGGTCCGTGGAACTGGGACGTGCCATATTCAATCCGCTTCCACCGCAGCGGGCACCAGCGCAGCCGCCGCACGCAGGTGTGCGAGTACTTCCTCGCGCAGCACCTGCGGCTGGCGGACCACGACGGCGTCGGCCAGGGCCGCCAGAGCGCCGGCGAAGGCGAAGCGGTCCGTGTAGGTCACGTGGATCTCATCCCATCCCTGCGGCATCTGTGCCGGCGCGGTTGTCAGAGCACGGGCGCGTAACTGCAATGCCCGTCCAGGGGCCACTGCGAGCACCGCCCGCACGGGCGCGGGTGGCGGAATGTCGACGGCGGGGAAGGCGTCCGCGTCGGAAACCACCGCCACCTCTCCGACGATACGGGCCAGGCGGAAGGTCCTCTGCTTTCCTGAGGCGAGGTCCCGCCCGTCCAAATACCAGGCGCCTTCGCTCATGCGCAGCCTATGCGGCTCGATAATGCGGGCGCTGACGCGTCCGGAGCGGGCCGAGGCGTAGTCGAAGCCGACCCGGCGGCGTTCCTGCACCGCCGCGGCCAGTTCGGCGGTGAGCCCTCCCCCGGAGACATCGCTGCCGAGGTCGATGCTGAGGTCCGGCAATGAGGCGGCGTCGGTGTCGGTGTCGGCCACGGCCCGGATCTTGGTCAGCGCGCGTCTGGCCGCTGGGGTGAGGGCTCCGCTGCGCCAGGCCGCGGCCGCCAACGTGACGGCGGCGGCCTGCTCTGCCGTCAACGTCAGATCCGGCAGGGCGTAGTCGGCCTCGGTGATGCGGTAGCGGGCCTCCTCCCCCTGACCGCTGGTGGTGATTTCGATGCCCAGATCCCTTAGCACACCCTTGTCACGCTCGAACATGCGGTCGGTGGCGGCCCCGCCGTCGGAGTCGTATCCGGAGACCGTCCGGATGATCTGCGTCTTGGTCAAGCCGGTCTGCGTGTTGCGCAGCGCAAGCAGCAGGTTGACGTGGCGCTCCTCGGCGGGGACGGCCTCCGAGGCGGGGCGGGGTACTGGCTGGGGCACGGTATCAGCCTAGGCGCTCATGCCGGGACTGACGGACGGTACACGCGGGTGGCCTAGAGTGGTGACATGATGTGGCGCGACGCGGACGTGCTGGAAGTACGGCGGGTCTGGGGACGGCCCGGGAGGCGCTGCGCGGAGGCGCTTGTGCGCATAGTCGCAGCCCCGGCCGGTGCGGTTGTGCTCGGCGACGGCGAGTCCTGCCGGGCCGTCGCCTACGAGTGCGTCACCGGTGTGCCCGAGCCCGGGGAGCGAGTGCGCTTGGAGGTGTCCGCCCTGGCCCGGGCGCTGGGCACCGGCGGCCACGCCATGGTCACCGCTCGCCCGGGTGTCCTGCCGGCCGATCCCGCGCCGGGCGGACATCTGGTCAAGGCCCGCTACATGCCCGACCAGGTGCTGGTCACCGGCGTCGATGAGCAGGACACTCCCGCCCACGCGCTGCTTTCCGCCCCGATCGACACTCTGACACTCGGCGGCGCTCCCGTAGTGATTGCCGACCTGCACTCCGCACTTCCTGCAGTCCTGGCGGGGCTGCGCGTCCCCGACCCGGTGCCGGACGGCTCCGGAGCACCGGAGAAGTCGCGCCAGCCGCGGGTGGGTTATGTAATGACCGACGGCGGCGCCCTGCCGCTGCCCTACTCCCGGACTGTCGCGGCGCTGCAGGAGGCCGGGGCGCTGGTGGGCACCGTCACCGTCGGGCAGGCCTGGGGTGGTGATCTGGAGGCGGTGAGCATCCACAATGGACTGCTTGCCGCCCGGCACGTGTTTGGTGCGGACGTGATCGTCGTCACCCAAGGGCCCGGTAACCTGGGTACCGACACGCCCTGGGGGTTCTCCGGAGTGGCCTGCGGTGACGTTGTCAACGCCGTCGCCGTACTGGATGGCCGCCCGGTCGCCTGCCTGCGCGTCTCCGAGGCGGATGCCCGCCCACGTCACCGGGGTGTCTCTCACCACTCCTTGACCGCCTACGGGCGCGTGGCCTGGGCCGCCGCCGACGTCGTCGTTCCCCTGCTGCCCGGTGCTCTGGGCGCGCAAGTGTCCGAGCAGGCGGCTGCCCTGTGCTCCCCGCGGACACGCGGGGACACCCACCGGCTGGTGCAGGTGCCGGTGACCGGATTGCATGGAGCCCTGAGCGCCCTGGAACGGGACACCGGCGTGCGCCTGAACACCATGGGCCGGGGCCTGGAGCAGGATGCGGCGGCCTTCCTGGCGGCGGCCGCCGCCGGCCGCCACGCGGCCCGCCTGAACCGCTCGGTGTCACCGGGGTGAGGGCCGGGGATGGGCGTGTGCTTGCACTACGCTGAGCCCATGAAGACCTTCGAGGACCTTTTTGCCGAACTGCAAGACAAGGCCGCCACCCGTCCAGCCGGCTCCGGTACGGTTGAGGAACTCGACCGCGGCGTGCACTTCATCGGTAAGAAGCTCGTCGAGGAGGCGGCCGAATCCTGGATGGCCTGTGAACACGAGTCGGATGCGGCCGCCTGCGAGGAGATAAGCCAGTTGCTGTACCACATCCAGGTGATGATGCTGGCCAAGGGCTTCACCCTTCAGGACATCTACCGGTACCTGTGACCGGAGCGCTGCCCGCCCGAGGCGGGCCGCCGCCGAGTAGACCTCAGCAGACCTCACGTGCCGTGATCGGTCACTACGAACCAACCACAACACCGTCACACAGTCAGGACCACATTGCTGCGCATCGCCGTCCCCAACAAGGGCTCCCTGTCCGAGCCCGCCACCACCATGCTCGCCGAGGCGGGCTACCGCACCCGCCGCTCCGGGAGGGAGCTCGTCCTGGTCGACGACGCCAATCAGGTGGAGCTGTTCTTCCTGCGCCCCCGCGATATCGCCGTCTACGTCGGCCAGGGCACCGTGCACGCCGGCATCACCGGCCGCGACCTGCTGCTGGACTCCGGCGTGGAGGCGATCGAACACCTGCCGCTCGGCTTTGCCCGCTCCACCTTCCGCTTCGCGGCTCCCGCCGGCACCATGAGCACACTCGCCGACGTGGAGGGCAAGCGGGTGGCCACCTCCTACGACGTGCTGGTACGCGACTACCTGGCCACGCAGGGAGTCAGTGCGCAGACCGTGCACCTGGACGGCGCCGTGGAGTCCTCCGTGCAACTGGGGGTGGCGGACCTGATCGCCGACGTCGTCGAGACCGGGTCGACCCTGCGAGCCGCCGGCCTGGAGACCTTCGGAGAGCCGATCCTGGCCAGCGAGGCGGTGCTGATCACCACCGAGCAGTACCGCGATGAGCCCGGACTGGCCACGCTCGTGCGCCGCCTGGAGGGGGTGCTGCGGGCCCGCTCCTACGTGCTTGTGGACTACGACATCCCCATGAACCGGCTGCACCTGGCCAGCGAGATCACCCCCGGCATTGAGTCCCCCACCGTGTCCCCGCTGCAGAACCCCGACTGGGTGGCGGTGCGGGCGATGGTCCCCCGCAAGGACGCCAACCGTGTCATGGATGAGCTCTACGCCATCGGTGCGCGCGCCATCCTGGTGTCCTCCCTGGTGGCCTGCCGGCTGTAACTATGTTCAGACGGTGAGCAGCGGGTCGCAGACGTCGTCGGAGGTCACGGTGGTCTCGCCGAGCAGGTCGCGACCGGCCAGGAAGTCGATGGTCTCCCCCACCTGTTCCGGCACCAGCGCACCCACCACGGTGTTCTCGCTGGGCCGCACCAGCTCACCGGTGGCCACGGCTACCTCGCGGGCGTTCTCGGCCTGCGCGGCGTCAACCAGGTCCGGGACATACTCCTTGGTGGCGTCGACTGCCGCATCGGGGTCATCCACGAACTTTGTCATTCCAACGGCGGAGGCCGCCACGGCCGCCTCCAGCTCGGTGCGGCGGTCGGCCAGCACCTGCGGGGTGGTGATCAGGGAGGCGCCCAGCAGCGGCACGTCCTCGCCGATGGCCAAGACACGCACAGACGTGCCGTTCCGGGCGATCTGGACGGCGTCGTTGTTGGAGAAGCCGGCGATCGCGTCCACCTTGCCGCTGGACAGGGCGGCCTGCTGGGTGTAGCCGATCTCCTGCACGTCCACGTCGCTCTCGGTCAGCCCGGCCGAGGACAGCGCCACCAGCACCGAGTACCAGGTCTCCCCCGTCTTGCCGGGGGTGCCGATCGTCTTTCCGGCCAGATCCTTCAGCTCGGTGATGTCGGAGTCCTCCGGCACGATTATGCAGCCCGGGTAGGACTGGTAGTAGCCGCCGATGATCACCAGCTCATTGCCGTTGGAGGCGGCCACAATGGCCTCATCGCCACCGGCGACGACGATGTGCTCGGTTCCTGCCAGCAACGCGTCGAACTGCCCCTCCTGCTCTCCGTGGTGGCGCAGGGAGACGCCCGCCGCATACTCGCCGTCGGCCAGTGCCAGGTAGAAGGGGGCGAACTGCACGTTCGGGGTGTAGGTCATGCCGATCACCAGCCCGGTGGCGCCTGCGGTGTCCGTGGCGGTCCGGGCACCGGTGCCCGAGGCGCAGGCGGCGAGCAGCCCGGCGGCACCCGCTCCCATGGCGGTCAGCAGCGTGCGGCGGGTCAAGCGGGGGGTGAGGGCGGTCATGGGGGTTCCTTTCGTTGCCGTGCGGCGGTGAGGGGAAGCGGGCGGGCAGAAGTGAGGAAAGTGGGATTCGGTTGGGAGCGGCGTTCGCACCGGGGTGGGGCTCAGGTGGCGCGGCGCCCCCGCATGGAGGCGACGACGCGGCTGCGGCGCTCCAGCTCGTGCAGCATCCAGTGGATGGTGGTGGCGATGACGCAAAGCACCACGATGGTGGAGAACAGCCCGGTGGTGTCCACGGTTTGCCGCTGGGAGGCGAGCACCATGCCCAGGCCCTCCCCGCCCATGGTCATCTCGCCGATTACGGCACCGGTGACGGACAGGGTGAATCCGGTGCGCAGTCCGGACAGGATGGCGGGCAGCGTCATGGGCAGCTCCATGTAGATCAGCATGCTCATTCCGTGGGCGCCGTCGAGCCGAGCGGCATCGACGACGTCGGCGTCCAGGCCCCGCAGGCCCAGCAGGACGGTGACGGTGATGGGAAAGAAAACCATGAGCACGCACAACACCACCGTCGGTACTGTGCCGTAGCCGATCCACACCACCAGCAGCGGCGCAATGGCAATGGCCGGGACCGCCTGGGAGGCGGCCACGTAGGGCAGGACGGCGCGGGAGAAGCGACGGGAGTGGTACAGGGTCCAGGCCAACGGCAGAGACAGGGCGGCGGCGGCCAGGCAGCCGAGCAGCGCCTCGCGCAGTGTCACCCAGGTGTATCCGGCCAGGCCGCCTTGGGTGAAGGCGAGCACCAGGCGGCGGGCGACGTCGACGGGGCTAGGAAGAAAGACCGGCGGGATCAGCCCGGCGCGAGTGATCGCCCACCAGGCCAGCAGCAGGACGGCCCCGAGGGCTGCCGGCGGGTTCAGCAATGGTCGCAACAGACGGGGCGACCCGGTGCGCGGGTTCCGCGGCGCGCGGGCGGTCTCACGGTCGGCCACGCCGAGGCCGGTGCTGGCGACGGTGGCGCTGGTCATGCGCGTTGTCCTCTCCGGCTCCCCGGAGCACCCGCCCCGGGGCACTCCGGGGTGACGGGCGGCACACACGTAGCGCCGCACAGCGCGGGCCGCTACCTACGGCCGGGATGCACCCACACGGGAACGCACCACGATCCGCCGACGCCGGACACGCGCCACGTGTCTCCTCCCATCCGGACTTTCACCGTCGGTGCCGGAATTCCACCGGCTCAGCCGGTTACTCCCACCCTGCGGGTGGACGCAACCGGGTCGCGGACTATCACCGCCGGTTCGGACTTTCACCGACCCCGGAGCACGTTTCATGCACCGCCGACATTAGCGGCTGGCGGCGGCAGTAGCAACCCTGTTCGCCTGAAACTCTCGGGAGTGTCATCCGTCTCAGCTCCGGCGTATGCCGGCGGTGACACGGTCCATGAGGGCCAGCACATCGGGAGCCCGCCAGGCACGCCGACCGCGGGCCATCTGATAGCCGACCACGATTCCCGCCTGCTCCAGGCGTGCCAGTGAACGTCTGGCGCTTTGCGGAGACACCTTCAGTTCCTGCGCGGTGGTGGCGACGTCAAGAATGGGATGGCGGATAAGCAGGCTCGTCAGATCCCGGTCGGGTGTACCCGCGCGGGCAGTGATGTGCTCATTCCAGTCGGCCTGGATCCGGTTCAGTTCCGCGACGGCTTCGAGTCCAAGCTCGCAGGCGGCGCGGGCCGCGTCGACGAACAGTGAGACGACGCCGGCGGGGTCGCCGGCGCGGTAGGCGTCGAGGGTGTGGAAGTAGGCATTGGTGTCGGTCAGGAGCACGGCGGACAGGGGTAGAACCGCCTGGGAAACCAGCCCACTGCGGCGCAAGAGTAGGTGGATGAGCGCACGGCCGGTGCGCCCATTGCCATCTGCGAAGGGATGGATGGTCTCGAACTGTGCATGGGCAATCGCGATCATCGCCAAGGGAGTGATGTCTGGGCGCTGAGTGAATGCGACCAGGTCGGCGAGCGCCTCCGGCACTCGAGTGTGCGCGGGAGGGACGAACAGGGCGTCCACCGGCGCATAGTCCTGCCCACCGATCCACACCGGCTCGTCGCGCAGCACGCCGGCGATGTCTGGCGCGGTGGGGGCCAACAGTTCGCGGTGCATGTCCAGCAGGGTGCGGGTGTTGAGATCGTCGGGCCGGGAAATGGCCGCCTGCATGGCGCGAGTATTGGCAACGACAGCCGTGGCGTTGCCGCCCGCACCGCCAAAGGTCTCCTCCTCAATCACCTTGCGTGCGGAGGAGGTGAGCCGCTCGATCCGAGACGAGGCGGAGGACTCCGAGCGTAGAAGCAGATCGGTCCAGGGTTGCAGGGCGCCCGCCGCGACAGCGTCGAAGCCGCCGATTGCGGCAACAGTGCCGGCCTCACGAGCCAGCAACTCGCCCGGAAGCTCAAGCGACGCCGTCGCGATGGTGGCAGGAATCGCGGACCGGTACGTCGTCGGCAACGCCGCCCGTTGGCGAGCGCTGAGCAACTGGGGCTGCCGCGGCCGCCAGGACCGAGTCTCCCAGGTGACGGCCGGCCAAGAGCCTTTAGTCATATCTGTCACCCTCTCCGAAGTCTTTTCCACTTACCGGGATAAGTGTAAAAGGAGGCGGGTCGCGGGCGCTGCCACCGCTCACCGGCTCGCCGGAGCCAGGCGCCACGGGAATGCCGCCGCACCGTCACCGGGGTCGTCGGCGTCGAACAGGCCGGGCAGCCGCCGCCCGCAGTGGCGGCAGCATCCCCTGTCATCCAGCTCGTAGGCGTCCACCGTGTAGCCGCGACGGACAATGACCGCGGCGCCGCAGCCGGGGCAGAAGGTCGTCGCCCCCTCCGCGTCGCGCACATTGCCCAGATACACGAAGCGCAGCCCGGCATCCAGCGCCGCCCGGCGCGCTCGCCGAAGCGTCGCCGGTGGGGTGGGCGGCCGGTCCAGCATGCGGTGGGAAGGGCGGAATGCCGTCAGGTGCAGCGGCGTATCGGCGCCCAGTTCAGTCGCCACCCAGGCGGCTAGCCGACCGACCTCCGCGGGCGTGTCGTTCAGGCCCGGGATCAGCAGCGTGGTCAGCTCCAGCCAGGTCGAGGTGTGTTCCCGCACCCGCACCAGCGTGTCCTGCACATCCCGCAGTCGGGCGCCGGTGACGCGTCGGTAGAAGTCCTCGGTGAAGCCCTTGAGATCGATGTTGGCGGCGTCGACGGCGCCGAACAGTTCCAGTGCCGGGGAGGCGCAGATCCACCCCGCGCTGACCGCGTAGGCCATCAAACCCCGTTCGTGGCAGGCATGGGCGGTGTCGATGGCGTACTCGGCGAAGACGACCGGGTCGTTGTAGGTGAAGGCGACGGCGCGCGCGTCGGTGCCGGCGGCCTGGGCGGCGATACGCTCGGGCGGGGCGTCCACGCTGAGCACCTCGGTGGAGCGGGCGGCCGAGATCTCCCAGTTCTGACAAAACTTGCAGGACAGGTTGCAGCCGGCGGTGCCGAAGGACAGCACCGAACTGCCCGGGTGAACGTGGTTCAGCGGCTTCTTCTCCACCGGATCCAGGCACAGTCCCGTAGAACGGCCGTAGGCCGTCAGCACAATCCGGTCACCGACGCGGCGGCGTACGAAGCAGAAACCGCGTTGCCCGTCGCGCAGACGACACCGCCGCGGGCACAGATCGCATTGCAGCCTCCCGTCCGGCAGCGGGTGCCACCAGCGGGCCGTGGATCCGGCGGCGACATCTCCGGCCGCGCGGCTGCCTGGCGCCTGAGAGCCTGTTACGGCGCTCATGCCTCCTCCCACACCCGCACCCGGTAGGTCTCAACGATTATGGCCTCGTCCCAGAAGTCTGCGGGCCAGCCGGCCTTGTACTTGAGCCGGCGGAGGAAGTCGGCCGGGTCGGGCAGCTCCTGCCACACCTGCGGCAGGAAGGTTGCCCGCCGTGCCCCCAGCCGCAGCACCACGCCGTCGACGCCCGGCCGTAGGCGGCGGCGCACCTCCTGCTCGTCGCGGGCGGCCATCGTCTCGGGAGTGGTCAGCACGGACACCTCCAGGTTCAGGGCGGGCAGCTCTGTGGCCGTAACCGGCGGGAAGCGGGGGTCGCGCAGGGCGGCGGCGACGGCGTTGTCGGCGACGTCACGCCCGAGTGGGCGGTGCGCCTCCAGCGACCCGATGCAGCCGCGTAGCGCGCCGTCGGCGCTGCGCAGGGTGACGAAGGCGGCGCCGTCGCGTTCGAGCCAGGCGGGCCACTCCCCCACCGGCAGATCGGCGGGGGCACCGGCCTCGGCTCCCACGGCGCGGGCGATGGCCCGGCGGGCCAGCAGCAGCAATATCTGGCCGGCGTCTTCCGGAGGCTCGATCGCCTCCACGACGGCGCTGACCGAGGCGCCGTCGGCGTCGGCAGTTTGGCCCGAGTGCCCTGCGCCATCGTCTCCGGCCTCCTCATGGAGGGCGACGGCGCAGTAGCCGACCACGCGATCGGGGTCGCCGGCCGTGTCCGCCGAGGTGCACCGGCCCAGCAGCTCGGGGCGCATGTGATGCTCGCGGGCGGCCAGCAGCATGCCGTCCAGCGGGGTCGCGCCGCACGCCCGGTCGTGGGGGATGGTGGAGTCGAGGGCGAGAATGCGGGCCACGGTCTCCTCATCGACTGTTACGGCCAGATCCTGCGGCAGGTAGTGGGACAGGTCGGAGGAGATGATGATGACGGTCTCCGGCCCGCCCCACAGCGCGTTGATCACGTCCGCCACCGTACGTGCCGAGGCGGTGCCGGCCGCCAGCGGGACGGTCTGCACCTCGCCCAGGACTGTTTGGATGAAGGGCAGTTGCACCTCCAGGGAGTGCTCCGTAGCGTGAGCCTCGGGTGCGGTCGTCACGCCGGCCACGGTGGCGGCGAGTTCGCAGCCGGCGGTGTCCACGTCCAGCAGCCCCAGGGGCGTGGCCAGCTGCTTTGCGCCTGTCAGGGCGAGCCCGCGCACCGGTACCCGGTGGGTGGGGCCGAGTAGGACCACGCGGGTGATGCGTCCTCGGCCGGCCTCCAGGCGAGCATAGGCGCGCGCCGCCATCGGCCCGGAGTAGATGTAGCCGGCATGCGGGACCACGACGGCCTTGGGCACGGGGGCGCCTTCGGGCCAATCGGATCGTGCTCGGGCCAGCAGGTCGTCGAGCATTCGCGTCAGGGCGCGGGCGTCATCCGGGTAGAAGGTTCCGGCAACAGCTGGGCGGCGGACGGTCTTCATGGTGCCTCTCCCTCGAGTGCCACCAGAATACGCCAACCGGCCCGATACCGGCCGGTCGTGGCGGGTGCCCGCTCCCGATGAATTCAGCGGGCCGCGGCGACTGCGGCGGCGAACTCGGCGGCCACGGCCTCATTCGGTCGACCGACCCGGGACACGGCCCAGGCGGCGAGCAGATTGGCGGCGAATCCGGGGGCGAGCTCATATAGGTTGAAGATGCCACCCGGACCGCCCGAGATATTGCCCCAGACCATGACCACCACGGCACCGGTGATGATGCCGACGAAGGCCCCGGTGGCGGTCAGTCGCTTCCAGTACAGGCACAGCAGGACGGTGGGTCCGAAGGAGGCGCCGAAGCCCGCCCAGGCGAAGGCGACCAGGGCCAGGATCGTGTCATTGGGCGTCCAGGCCATGGCCGCAGCCACCACGGCCACCGTGAGCACGGCGAAGCGCGAGTACATGACCAGACGCTGTTGCGACAGGGGACGGCGGAACACGTGCCGGTACAGGTCCTCGATAAGCGCCGAAGAGGTCACCAGCAGCTGACTGGAGATCGTGGACATGATGGCGGCCAGGATCGCCGCGAGCATGAACCCGGCGACGAAGGGGTGGAACAGCAACTGGCCCAGGGCGATGAACACGGTTTCGGGGTTGGCCAGCGCGGCGCTGTCACGCTGGTAGACGGCCACGCCGACAATGGCGGTGGCGGCCGCACCGGCTACGGCGAACAGCATCCAGCCAATGCCGATACGCCGTCCCGCGACGGCCTCCTGGGGACTGCGCAGTGCCATGAAACGAACGATGATGTGCGGCTGGCCGAAGTAGCCCAGACCCCAGGCCAGCGATGAAACGATGCCGATCAGCGACGTGGTGGGGCCGAGCACCGCCCAGTAGTGCGGGTCTATCTCACTAACTGCACGTAGAGTCTGCAGCGGTCCGCCCAGGCGGATAACACCGACGACGGGGACGGCGATGAGCGCTGTCACCATCATGATTCCCTGCACCAGGTCCGTGTAGGACACGGCGAGGAAGCCACCCACCAGCGTGTACATGACGGTGATGCCGGCCACCAGCGTCAGTCCCAGGCGGTAGTCCATCCCGAATGAGGACTCGAAGAATGTGCCGCCGGAGACCATGCCGGCGGACACGTAGAACGTGAAGAAGACGATGATCACTCCCCCGCTGGCCCAGCGCAGCAGGTGGCGGTCATCATGGAGCCGGTTGTCAAGGAAGCTGGGGATGGTGATCGAGTCCCGGGCTACCTCCGTATACGAACGCAGCCTCGGGGCCACGTAGCGCCAGTTGAGCCAGGCGCCGACGGTGAGCCCCACGGCGATCCACGCCTCCACCAAACCGCTGGCATACAGGGCCCCGGGCAGGCCCATGAGCAGCCAGCCGGACATGTCGGAGGCGCCGGCGGAAAGTGCCGTGACCGCCGGTCCGAGGCCGCGGCCGGCCAGCATGTAGTCGTCCAGGGAGTCGTTGTGACCGTAGGCCCACCAGCCGATCGCCACCATTCCAACGAAGTAGATGATCATGGAGATGGCTTGGAAGGTCGTGTCGGTCATGGTTCTCCTACGGGGCCGGGGGGCCTGCAACCTGCCGCAGTTTAAGGGAAGCGGCGGCGTCGGCGTCGGCGTGTACCGCATCCGGGTCCTTGCCGGTGCCGGCGGCGGCGTAGGCCGCCACCAGTCCCTCCACGAGTGCGCCGCCGGATAGGCGCACTCGTTCGGCCATTGCCGGATCGAGCAGTTCCAGCGCCATCTGGGCGGCCAGGACGCCGCTGCCCAGGTCGGCCAGAACCACTACGCCGCTGCCGTCGTCGGCGCTCTCAATGGCTGCCATGATCTCGGTGGCATCGGTGCCCAAAGAACCGTCGGGCAATCCCGCCGCGACCTCAAGCGGCGCATCCAGGCCGGGGATAAGACCCTTGGTCAGGGCGACGGCGGCGTCGGCCAGTGCACGGGAATGAGATACGACGACGATGCCCGTCATGCGGCGTCCGCCGTCTGGCCGGTCACGACGTCCGCCAGCGCCCGCAAGATCAGGGCCGTGGAGGCGGCGCCCGGGTCTATGTGGCCGACGGAGCGCTCCCCCAGATAGGAGGCACGCCCCTTCTTGGCCAACATGGGCTCGGTCGCATCGCGTCCCGCCTGCGCGGCGGCAGCAGCGGCGACGACGGCGTCCGCCAAGGCATCCTCCCCGTCGCTGTGGGAGTGCAGCGCCTCCAGCGCCGGGGACCAGGCGTCGAACATGGTCTTGTCACCCGACTCGGCGTTGCCGCGCTGGACGATGCCACCGATGCCGGCGGCGACGGCCTCGGCCAGGGCGGGAGCGTCGATGGTCTCCTTGCCGGCGCAGGAGGTCGACATACGCAGGAAGAAAGTGCCGTACAGCGGGCCGGCTGCGCCACCGACCTTGGAGATCAGCGCCATGGCAGTCTGCTTGAGAACGGTCGCCGGGGCATCGGGATCGGCCGCCAGGGACTCGACTGCAGCATTCATGCCGCGCTTCATATTGGCGCCGTGGTCGGCGTCACCGATCGCGGCGTCCAGAGCGGTGAGTTCGTCGGCGTGTGCCGAGATGAGCTCGGCGGTGCGGCGAATCCAGGCCGCCACGTCGACAGCGGTGAGCGCCGTCAGTGGGGCCGACGGGGTATGAGCGGTCGTGGTCATAGATCTTCAGACCCCCCACCGCAGGCCTGGGGTGTTCACCGGGGCGTCCCACAGGCGCAGCATCTCCTCGTCGGCGCGCACCAGGGTCAGTGAGCAGCCGGCCATGTCGAGGCTGGTGATGTAGTTGCCCACCAGTGAGCGCTCGACCTTGATTCCGGCTGCCTGAAGTTGCTTGGCGACCTCCCCGTAGGTCAGGTAAAGCTCGATCAGGGGGCTGGCGCCCATGCCGTTCAACAGGGCGATCACGCCGTGCTCGCCGTCGGGCAGTTCCGCCAGGATCGGGTCAACCAGCTGTTTGGCGATTTCGCTCGCGGGAGCGATCTTGGCGCGGTGGCGGCCGGGTTCGCCATGAATACCGATACCGATCTCCATCTCGTCCTCGGGCAGGTCGAAGGAGGGTTTGCCGTTGGCCGGGACCGTGCAGGAGGTCAGGGCCACCCCCATGGAGCGGCCCGCCTCGGAGGTGCGCTTGGCCACGGCAGCCACCTCGGCAAGCGGGCGGCCCTCCTCGGCGGCGGCGCCGGCGATCTTCTCTACGATCACGGTCACTCCCACACCGCGGCGGCCGGCGGTATACAGGGAGTCCTCTACGGCGACGTCGTCGGCGATGACGACGGTGGCGACCTGGGTGCCCGACTCGGCGGCGACCATCTCGGCGGCCATGTCGAAGTTCATGACGTCACCGGTGTAGTTCTTGACAATATGCAGTACACCGGCGCCGCGGTCCACGGCGGCTGTGGCGGCGGATACCTGGTCGGGAACGGGCGAGGTGAAGATCTCCCCGGCGCAGGCGGCATCGAGCATACCGGTGCCGACGAAGCCCCCGTGCAGCGGCTCGTGGCCACTGCCCCCACCGGAGACGATGGCGACCTTGCCCTCGTCCTTGGGGGTGGCGCGGTAGACGATGTGCTGCTCCACGTCCACCCGGAGACGGTCGGGGTGCGCCGCAGCCATGCCGACCAGTGCGTCGGTCACGACTCCTTCAACGGAGTTGATGAGCTTTCTCATGACAGAACTGTACCGCGGATGAGGCACCGGTCACTGCGGATGTCTGATGTGGCGGTCGATTCGATATTGAGTGCGGGGCCAGCCGCGGTACGGCGCGACGGTCGGTGCGTGTCGGGGCGGTCATGCGGCGCGGGTCAGGGCGCGGTGCACAGTACGACGGCTACCGCCCAGCCGCCGTCATGACTCAGCGAGACGGGCCATCGCTCCGGTGCGGCGGCGCTGTTGCCCAAACTCGCGGCAACGGCCTTGGCCACCGTTCCGCTCAGGTGCACAGACGGCCGCCCCCAGCGGTCGGTGACCAGCTCGATTTCGCGCCAGTCGACCGCCTCCGGCGGTAGCTGCGGGGCGACGGCGCGGCCGGCGCGGGTGTTGGCGGCCCCGGACCACGCCTTGATGAAGGCCTCCTTCGCGGCCCAGCGTCCGGCCAGGTGTTCGGCCTGCGTCGAGCCGGTGGATTCGGCCCGGCGGGCGGCGTCGCGCCGCTCGCGGGCAGTGAAGGCCCGCTCAGCGAAGACGGTGCCCGGCTGGCTAATCTGTTCGCTCAGGCCGGGGACGTGCACCAGATCCACCCCGACGCCGAGGACCTCACCGTTTTGACGTTCGGGGACGTCGGGCAACCGCGGTTCAACGCCCATAGTGAAGCCTGCACGCAACGATGAGGAGGTCGCCACCATCGACCCGGTAGACGAGCCTGTGTTCGGCCGTGATGCGACGCGACCAGTAGCCGCTGAGAGTGCCGCGGAGGGCCTCGGGCTTACCGCGGCCCTCGTTGCCGTGCCGTTGGATGTCCTGGAGGAGGAGATTGACGCGTTTGAGGACTTGCCGATCCTCGGTCTGCCACCACAGGTAGTCCTCCCAGGCGTGGGTAGACCAGATGAGTCTCATGGCGGGCCCGGTC
Source organism: Actinomyces sp. (assembly GCF_030530635.1). Taxonomy (GTDB): domain Bacteria; phylum Actinomycetota; class Actinomycetes; order Actinomycetales; family Actinomycetaceae; genus Actinomyces. The sequence continues at coordinate 39,962 of NZ_JAUMUL010000007.1, read as the reverse complement.
AGTCCTCGCGGGTGTTCACAAGCTCGTGGGCCTTGCCGTGCCCGCCCTCGAGTTCGGTGATCGACTCCAGGAGTCGTCGGGCATTGGCGGGGTTGCGCAGGAGATAGGCGGTCTCCTTGAGCGCCTCATACTCCGCTAGGGAGACGATGACGGCGGGATCGTGCCCGGCTCGGGTGATGACGACCTCCTCGCGGTCGTCCACCACGTCATTGAGCACTTGGGCGTAGCGCGCGCGGGACTCCGTGTAGGTCATGGTCTTCATGACTCACCTCCTGTGCAGAAAACTGTACGTCACGTTCATTCTTCACTGCAATGGAGCGTCGCCGACCAGTTCTATCTCGCGCCAGTTGTCCGCTTCTGGCGCCAGCCGGCGGGCCGGCGCATGGTGACCACCGGGAGTACGCCTCGCCATAGTGTTTCCGAGTTCGGGACCGCTTGAAATCCGTGTCGAATACGCAGATGATCTCGCCGTCACCGCGGTCGGCAACCATATAAGCGCCTCGTTCCCCGGAGGCCGCGTCCTGTGCCAGCCGGGCGATGCCCTCGTCGCTGAGCCTAGGCTTCCAGACATCGTCGGCTCACTGCCGGGTGGCCCCTTCGGGGTGGACGTAGGTGTCGCACCAGGCGCGATACCACACTCCCGTGGCCGCACGGGCGTCTGAGGCGCGCATGGGGCGCACCGTGAACAAGCAGTCTTCGCAGCGGTACGCGGCCGGGTCCAACCTGCTCATCGTTCGAATCATAAGCCGACTCCTCGTATTCTCGAGGTACCCGACGCACGCTGCTGGCCCGGATGACGACCCCGGGATCTAGTGCACGACCCCGGGGTGGTCGTGGAACGTACACCAAGGTCGTGTAACGCTCCGGGGCGAGGCTCGTAGCGTGGTGGCCCCGGGAGCCGCGGCCCCCCGGGGCCCCCCCCGTAACGGGGTGGGCCCCGCGCAAGTGGCGGGGGCCCG
>NZ_JAUMUL010000007.1:0-38993 GCF_030530635.1 Actinomyces sp. | reverse complement strand
CCACCGGGGCGGGGTCCCGGCGGGGGGCGGGGGGGGGGGGGGGGGGCCCCGGGGCCCCCCCGCCCCGGGGGCCACCACTGTTACCGGTTTCGGCACGTCATTAGTGCCGGTCTCGCGATGTCAGGCGAGTTCGCCGGTGTGGTAGACGCCGTCGGCGCCGAGGCGTGCCTGCGGGTCGAGCAGCATGGCGGCCTCAACCTCGTGCGGGTCGCGACCCTTGCGCTCCTCGCCCAGGCGCCGACCGTCGATCTGCTCGAACAGCGGGGCGCGGCCGATCATGCCGGCGCGGCGCTGCCGCGTACCGGCCGCCAGGCGCCGGTTGGCGGAGGCCAGCCAGGCGTCCACCGCCTCCTGGCCGCCCTGCGCCCGCAGGGCCGCCTCGAAGGCACCGGGGTGCACCAGGGCGATCAGACCGGACACGTGACCGAAGCCGAGGCTGGTCAGCAGTCCGGCACGCACCGGACCCACGCCCGGGACGCGGCCGCCCGCTCCACCACGGCCCGCCAGGCGGATCGCGGTGCGCGGCCACACCCAGAAGGCATCCTTCTCAAGCGGGGCGTCCACCACGTCCAGGCTGGCGTTACCCGGCGCGATACCGGTGGCCAGGATCTCGGCCAGGCCGGCCACCTGGAACAGCGCGGCACCGCCCTTGGCGTGACCGGTGATGGTCTTCTGGGAGACGGCCACCAGCGGGTTGCCCTCGCTGCGTCCCAGGGCACGGGCCAGGCGGGTGTGCAGCTCGGACTCGTTGGGGTCATTGGCGTTGGTGGAGGTGTCGTGCTTGGACACCACGGCGATGTCGTCGGCCTCCACGCCCAGAGCGGCCAGGGCCTTGGCCAGGCGGGAGTCCTTGCCGCCGCGGCCCGCGCCGAGGGCACCCAGCCCGGGGGCGGGGATGGAGGTGTGGGCGCCGTCGGCGTAGGAGGAGACGAAGCCGATCACACCTGCCACCGGCAGACCCAGTCGGGCCGCCACGGAGCCACGGGCCAGGATCACCGTGCCGCCGCCCTCGGCCTCCACGAAGCCGCCGCGGCGACGGTCGTTGGCGCGGGAGAAGTGGCGGGCGGAGATGCCCTTGGCGTACATGGCCTCAGCCTCCGCGGTGGCGTTCATGTTGCCGAAGCCGACCACCGACTCAATCGAGATGTCGTCGATGGCGCCGGCCACGACCACGTCGGCCTTGCCGAGCGCGATCTTGTCCCAGCCCTCCTCGATGGACACCGCGGCGGTGGCGCAGGCCGACACCGGCTGCACCATGGAGCCGTAGCCGCCTACGTAGGACTGCATGACGTGCGCGGCCACCACGTTGGGCAGCGCCTCCTGCAGGATGTCGCTGGGGCGCTCCTCACCGAGGAAGCGACCGACGAACATCTTGCGCATGGACTCCATGCCGCCGAAGCCGGTGCCCTGCGTGGAGGCCACGTCGGAGGGGTGCACCGCCGCCAGCAGCTCGGCCGGGGAGAACCCGGCGGACAGGAAGGCGTCCACGGCGGTGACCAGGTTCCAGGAGGCGATGGTGTCCATGCCCTGCACCATGGCGGCGGGGATGCCCCAGCGCTCCGGGTCGAAGTCGACCGGGAACTGGCCGCCGACGGTGCGTGAGAGCGTGGCGCGGCGTGGCACGCGGGCCAGGGAACCGGCCAGGCGAGTGACGGTCCACTCCCCCGTGGGAGCTCCGTCGGCCAGCTCCGGGGCCACCAGCGTGTGCTCGGGGTCGGTGACCTCAATGGTGCGGGCGGTCGCCTCATCGGCGACGGTCAGGGTGATGTCGTGGTCGAGGTAGACCGCGACCTCCTCCGGGCCCTCGGTGGCGATCACGCCGTCGTCGACGAACTCGCGGATACCGCAGCGGGCCACGACCTCGTCCCGGTAGCGGGCGTAGATGTCGGACTCGTCGACGAACTCGCCGTCGGTGTCGTACCAGCCGGCCTTGGGGCTGTCCTGCCAGGTCAGCAGGCCCATGCCCCAGGCGAGTTCGAGTACGCCGGCAGCGGTCAGCTCGACGTCGTCGCCCGCGGTCATGCCCAGCTCCGCCTCGCGGCGGGTGCGGCCCGATCCCCAGGTGGAGACCTCGCCGGTGGAGACCACTACCACCAGGTCGTCCAGGTCGGCGTCCACCTCGCCCCAGTCGGGGGCCGTGGGCTGGGTGGGCACGTGCGGGGTGGGCAGCGCCTTGACAGTTGCCTGCGGCTGCGTCTCCGGCCGCGATTCGGGAGCCGTGGCCCGCGCGCTGGTGCGCAGCGCGACCAGATCCACGTCGTCGCCCAGGCCGCCGGTGAGGTCGGCCTCCACGGGCGCCTGGGTGGCGCGGCCACGCACCTCGGTGGTGCACAGCTGCACCAGCTCGACGGCGATCTCCTGGGTGGACCAGGTACGCACGCCGGCGGCCTCGACGGCCGCGACCAGCGGGTCGTTGCCGCCCATCAGCCCGGTGCCGCGCACCCAGCCGATACGGGGGTGGGCCAGAGTGACGCGCCCGGACCAGTTCTTCTCCGCACGCCACCGGTTGACCACGGCGTCCAGGGCGGACTTGACCTCGCCGTAGGCGCCGTCACCGCCGAAGGTGCCGCGGTTGGGCGAGCCCGGCAGGACCACGTGCAGCCGGTGGTCGACGTGCGTGTCGGTGCCGATGGCGGACAGGGCGGCGATAGTGCGCTCCACGCTCCACAGCAGCAGCCGGGTCTGGGACTCGGCCTCCGGGCCGGCGTCGGCGAGGGTGCCGACCACGCGCGGCGCGGCGAAGGGGAACAGCAGCGTAGGTACCAGTGCCTCCTTGACCAGCTGGGTGGAGCCGCCGGAGGTGACCGTCTGGTCATTGCCGATCCAGTCGGCCAGGGCGTCCACGTCGCGGTAGGAGGCCAGGTTGGCCGGCACCATCCACAGGCGGGCGCCGGCGGAGGCGTGTTCGCGGTACAGGCCGGTGGCGAAGGCCAAACGCTCATGCGTCAGGCGGGAGCTGGTGGCCACGACGGTGGCGCCCCCGGCCAGCAGCTCGCCGACAACGGCCGCGGCGATCGACCCGGGAGCAACCCCGGTGACCACAGCCACGTCGTCCGCCCAGCGGACGGAGTCGGCGCCGGCTACCGGCTTCTGGGCGGCCGCGGCGGCGATGGCCTCGGCGATCTCGGCACGGCGGACCAGGTCGTCCGCGCCGCCGGCCGTGGCGGCGGCACGCAACTGCCGACCCCACCAAGCGGCCTGGTCGGCGACCGCGGTTCCCAGGCCGGTGAACCGCTGCGGGGTCAGTAGTCCGGTGGCCTTAGCCAGATCCAGATCGCCATTGCCCAGACGCGCGAGGTCGTCGCGAGCCGAGGCCCAGCGGTCGTCGATCAGGACGGCGCGGTCGGCGGAGAAGGTCGGCGTGACGGACTTGACCCAGCCGGTACCCAACTCCGCATCGATCGCCTCGACCGCAGCACGGGTGGCTGCCGCCTCATCCCCGGCGTCGGCCGGGACACCGGTCTTGTCAGCCAGGCCCAGAACGTCCAGAAGCGTGCGGGCGGTTTTGGCCAGCACCCCGTCGGCGCCGGTCACCTGGGCGGCGAAGGCATCCAGGGCGGCGGAATCGACCACGGCCCCCCCGGCGCCGCCGGCGGACGGCATGGACACGGTCACGCCGTGGGTGGTGGCGACCGCCTGCACGGCGGCGTCGATAAGCGCGTCCACACCACCGGCGTTGGTCAGCGGCGCGGACGAACCCAGCGCGGCCAAGTCCTCGCCCCGCATGGAGGCACCCTCGCGGGTGCCCAGGAAGATCTCGGCGGTCACGTGCGAGACCCAGCCGTCGCCCAGGCCCCAGGTGCCGGTAACGCGGTCGGCGATACGGCCGGCACGCACCCCGGACGGGCCGAGGATCCGTCCCAGACCGGTACGGGTCGCATCGGTCAGCACCGGCCCGAAGGGCTTGTAGCCGGGGGCACCCTTGGCGACGATACCCGCCAGCGTGCTCATGTCGGCGTCGGCGGCACCGTCGATGCTGGCCAGTTGCAGCTCCGTGCCCAGGTCCATCAGCAGCTGGTTGCGGCGGGAGGACACGCCGTTGGTGAGCGACTCGGTGGTGTCGGTGGGAGCGATCTGCTCGGGGCGGATGCGGGCGGCATGAGCCAGCAGCACCGTCAAGGCGTCGGTGGCCGTGAAGGGCAGGTCCGCAACCGGGCCGGATGCCGCCGGCGCAGATGCCGCGGGAGCCGCCTCGGTAGGCGTGGGCTCCGCAACGGCGGCGGTCGGTGCCGATGGTGCGGACTCGGCCGACGCGGCGACCTCGGCGGGCACGGCGGTCTCCGTCGGGGTCTCCTCCTCGATCCCGGGGGCCGGGTCGGTGTCGGTGGCCAGCACGCGGGACTCGTCGCGGCGGGCGTTGTGCACCACCACGTGACTGCCGGCGTGCTGCGGCAGGGCCGCCGTGCGGGAGGCCAGGTTGGCCAGCGTCGGGGACGCGGCCAGGCCCACCTCGACGATGTGCTCGACCCCCAGCCCGTCCTGCTCGGGGGCGTCCAGCAGCACGTCCTGCGTCTCGATCCAACGCACCGGGGAGGCGAACTGCCACGCCAGCAACTCCACCAGTAGCTGGCGGCCGAGTTCGGTGGGCCGCGCGGCCCACTGCTCCCAGTCGTCCACAATGCTGCGCACCGGCTCGGAGGGGACCACCTGAAGGATCGCCTGGGCGAACTCGCGGGTCAGCTCGAAGGGGCGGGCCACCAGGTTGGGCACGTAGCGGCCCACCAGCCGGTCGGTGTCCAGATCCGTCGGAATCAATGCCAGCAGACGCTCCCGGAACTCGGGCACGCCGGGACGCAGCACCTCGGAGTGGAAGGGCACATCGATACCGGGGACGTACATGAAGGGATTCTTCCCACCCCGGGCGGCGGCCTTGGCGCGGGCGTCAGCGGCCAGCGCCTCCAGACCCTTGATGGTGCCCGCGACGGCGTACTGCACGCCGGCGAGGTTGTAGTTCACGATCTGCAAGAACTCCCCGGAGGCCTCGGACACCCCGCGGATGTAGTCCTCAACATCCGCGGCGGCGATACCCGCCTGGTTGGGCCGCAGAGCGCCCATCCGGTAGTTGGAGGCACCGAACTCGTCGCGCGGCACCAGCGAGTGCATGGTGGAGCCGCGCTGGAAGACGATCGAGATAGTGGTCTCCACGGACATGACCCGCCCATAAGCACTCAGGGCCGTGTACTCACCCAGGGAGTGACCGGCAAAGGCGGCGGACTCCACCAGGGCACCGGCCTCGGCCAGGCGCGCGGTGGTCGCCATGGCGACAGTGGCCAGGGCAACCTGCGTGAACTGGGTGAGGTTGAGCAGGCCATCGGGGTGCCGGTAGGTGACGCCGCGGGCGGTCATCTCCGTGGGGTTGTCGCGCACCAGCGCGATGACCGAGAAGCCGAGCTCGGCGCGAGTGTGGGCATCGGCCCGCTCCCAAACCTGCCGGGCGGCCTTAGAGGTGCGCATCTCATCCAGCCCCATGCCGCGGGCCTGGATGCCCTGGCCGGGGAAGACGTAGGCGGTGGGCTCCGGCTCGGTTACGGCCGTGCCGCGGGAGACGACTTCATCGCCCACCCGGCAAGTGACCTCAAGGACGAGGCCACCACCGACCACCAGGCCGGTGCGCTCGACACTGACCTGGACCTGGTCACCGAGCTCGACGGGGCCGAGCATCGTGTAGGTCCACCCGGCGAGCACATGACGGGTGCCATCAGGCGCGGTCGCGGCCGCAGCCTGCTGGGCGGTGGCCGAAAGCCACATGCCGTGCACCAGCGGGGCGTCCATACCGGCGACCTTCGCAGCGTGGTAGCTGGTGTGGATCGGGTTGAAATCGCCGGTGACGCGGGCGAAGGCGGTCATGTCGCTGGGCGCGGTCACGGTGATGCGGCGCAGCAGGCGGCGGGCGGCGGGCGCAGTCGGCCGCCCGGTGCCGCCGGCCTGCTCGGGTGCGGAGGGCACGGCGGTACCGGAGGCGCGGCCCCGAATGGCGAAGCGCTCACGCATGAGGGCGACCAGGCTCCCGTCGGCGGCGTCCCTCAGCTGCAGGCGCACGTCCACGACACGTCCTGCACTGGACTCCTCCAGCCCGGCCACCCAGCCGTCGGCCTCAATGACCCGGTCGGGGCCGGCCTCGCGAGCCAACTGTGCCAAGGGGCGGCGCAGATCAATGGTGTGATCCAGGTGGACCGCGCCGAGCAGCCCCTCAATCAGGGGCATGCCGTCCTCCACGACACTGCCCAGGGCCGCATAGACAACCGGCCAGCACGGCCCCAGCAGGGCGTCGGGAACCAGCGGTGCACCGGCCAGCGCATTGGGCAGGGCATCCGCGGTGACCGCGGCATGGTCCGCACCCAGGTCACCGCCCAGGGTGAAACGGGCGTGAACGGTGCCGAAGGGCTGCTCGACCGGCCGGCCCAGGGCGTCCGTGGCACCCGGCTGTGCGGTGAGCACCTCGGGCAACTGCTCAACCAGGTCGCCGGTGATGGACACGGCACCGACGCCCGCGGTGCCCCGCAGCAGGTCGTACATGGTCTCGCTGATGCGCTCGGGGTCCACGAACGGGGCCGCGCCATCCCAGGCGCGGGCCAGGCGCAGTGGCACAACCAGTCGACGTACGGCGTGGATCGCCTCCCCGCCGGGGGTAGCGTCCCAATGCGTGTCCAGGGCGATATCGAGGTCGTAGGCGTCCGCGGCGACGTCGGGCCGGGCGACCACCCTGTAGGCGTCGTCGTTGAGCACCCGGGCCGGGTTAGTGGTCAGATGCCCGTTCCACAGCACGTGGGGGGTGGTGCGGACCAGCTCGGTGGCATCGGCCACCGGGCGGGCGCCGACGACACTGGAGATGCCCAGGCGGCCGGCGGCCGGTTGGGCCTGCTCGCCGGCGTCGCGCAGGGTGTCGATCACCGCCGTCTCGAAACGGCCCAGCAAATGACCGACCGGCTCGTTGATGGTCGTGATTCCGGCCACGGACACCGGGCCGGGGATGATGCGCACCTGGTCGGCGGTGTAGCGCGGGTCCTGAGACTGCCACAGGGAGTCAGTGCCCCACCAGCGCAGAATGTCGGCGTCGAGCACGGGCACGAAGGGAACCGGCTTGGGGTGCTTGCGGCACAGGTCCACGAACCAGGCCGCGTCGGCGGGCTCCACCCGAGTGGTGGTGGCCTGCGGGTAGCGCTCAGCCAGGGCCGCCAGGGCGGCGTCGGCGTCCAAGACGTCCTCCTCGCCTGCGAACAGCGTGGCGATCTCGCCGTGGTCGGCGGCGTCCAGGCGCGCCTCGATGCGGTGCAGCAGATCGAGGAACCGGTCGTACCAGCCCTCGTCGGCCCAATCGGCCCGGGTGGCGGCCCTACCGGCGTGCGGGGACACACACAGCTCGGCGTAGCGGGTGGCCCACTCCAGGTAGCTCATCTCCTCGACGTCACCGAAGTAGGGCTTGGCGGTCTTGGCCAGGGCCGCGATCATCTCCTCACGGCGTGCCGTCATGGCGTCGTCGTCGCCGGCGAGCTCCTGGATGAGCCGTGATGCGCGGGCGGAGGAGTTGTCAATCTCGTACAGGTCGGCGCGCAGGTGGGACAGGCCGGAAGTCATGCCTCCGGCGGAGGCGCCGGAGGCGACCCAACCACCCTCGTGGGCCGGGTCGATCCCGGGGGTGTCGACCAGCAGCTGCTTGACGTCCTCGTTGGTCTTGGCCTCCAGGCAGGTCATGGCAGCCGTGCCCACACACACGCCGTCCACCGGGGCGGCCGCGGTGCCGTATGCCTCGGCCCAGCGTCCGGTGATGTAGTCAGCCGCGCGCTCGGGGGCGCCAATGCCGCCGCCCACACACAGCACCAGGTTGTCCACCGCACGGATGGAGTCGTAGGTGGCCAGGAGCATGGTGTCCAGGTCCTCCCACGAGTGGTGTCCACCGGCGTGACCGTCCTCGATCTGCACGATCACGGGCACGTCCGGGACGGCCTTGGCGATGGTAATGACCTGCCGGATCTGGTCCACGGTGCCGGGCTTGAAGGCCACATAGGGGAAGCCCTCACCCCGCAGGCGAGTGATCAGGGCCACGGCCTCATCCAGCTCGGGGATGCCGGCGGAGATGACCACGCCGTCGACCGGGCTGCCGGCCGCACGCGCCTTGGACAGTAGCCGCTGAGTACCCAGGTGCAGGTTCCACAGGTAGCGGTCCATGAACATGGCGTTGAAGGCGGCGGTCCGGCCCGGCTCCAGGGCCTGCTCCAGGCCCGCCAGGTTGTCGGACAGCACCTTGGCGGTGGTTTGCCCGCCGCCGGCCAACTCCGCCCAGTAGCCGGCGTTGGCGGCTGCGGCCACGATCTCCGGGTCGACGGTGGTTGGCGTCATACCGGCCAGCAGGATCGCGGAACGGCCGGTCAGCCGGGTGAAGGCGGTGTCCAGGGTGACACGCCCGTCGGGAAGCCGGGTCAGGCGGGGTGCGAAGCGGGCGCGTTCCACGGTGGGGGCCGGGGCGGCGCCGGGCCGGTCAAGGTCGTCGATGTGGTGGGAGGTGCCCGCGGGGACCACGGTGGTGCCGGTTCCGGCTACGACCGGCTCGGTCAGGCGCGATAGCACGGTGCCGGGGCCGAGGTCGAGGATGAGGCGGCGCCCGTCGGCGAGAGCCGCGTCCACGGTGGCGGGCCAGTCGACCGGGTCGATCAGAACAGCGACCGCCAACTCGCGGGCCAGCTCGGTGTCCAAGCCGGCGCGGGCGGCCCAGGCCACCACGTCGTCAACGGCGGTGGCGAGCAAGGGTGTGTGGAAGGGCACGGAAGTATTCAGGAACTCGGTGATCGGGTTCAGCACGGCGCCGCCGCGGCGCCGCTCCTTGCGCTCCCGCTCGCTGCGGCGGGCGGCGGCCTCCAGGGCGGTGACGACCCGCTCCAGGTCACCGGGGCGGCCGGACAGAATATGAGCCAGGCGGCCGTTGACCACGCCGACGGCGATCCGTTCCGATTCGGGCACCTGCGCGAGTACGCCGTCGAGGACGTCCCGGGTCACTCCGCGCACCGACAGCATGGGGGTGGTCTCCCCCACTGTGCCCAGGTTGAGCCTTCCCGTGGTGCGGGCGGCGGCGGCGCCGATCAGACGGGCGATGGCGTGCACCTGAACCACACCGTCGGAGACCGCCTCATCGCCCTCACCACGCGCCCTGCGCAGCGCATCCAGCAGGGCCACACCGAGCACGCCCTGGGAGTGGCCGATGACGGCACCCGGAGCCTGCTCCCCCACAGGGTCAATGCCGGAGCCGGGCAAGCAGGCCAGAGCGGCGTGCTGGGCGAACAGGATGCCGGGTACGGACACGTCGGCGGTGTCGGCCCCCGCCTGTGGGGCGGGTGCCACTGGAGCGCCGTCGGTGCCGAAGAAGCGCGCTCCCCGCGGGGTCACGGTGAGCAGGTCGGTGGCAACCGGCGCGAGACGGTCGGCGACGGTGGCGTCGATGGCGGCCAGTTCGGCGGCCAGCTCGCGGTCCAGTCCGACCAGCTCCTCCAAGGTGGCGCGCCAGGGGGTGGCCTGGCCGCCGAAGGCGAGCACATAGGGCTCACCGGTGTTGAGCCGCTCGGCGATGGTGTCGGAAGTGTTGGGCTGGGTGGTCATACGGTCCTCGGTTGTCGGATGGCTTGCAGTGGTGGTTTGTGGGCTGTGATCGGTTGGGCTGATGGTCATAGCGGGCCGTTGTCGTGCTTCTTGGAGGGGCTGCGGCGGCCGTCGCGCTTGGCTGCCAGGGCGGCCAGGGAGTCCACAATCACGGTGCGCGTGTCCTCGGGTGCGATGACCGCGTCGATCTCACCGATGGCGACGGCCTTGTCCGGGTTGATGACGGTCTGCGTGTACTCTTCGATCAGGCGTTGCTGCTCGGCAGCCGCGGCCTGCTCCCCGGAGGTCTCCCGGACCTTTTGCAGGTCCCGGCGGTGGATGATGCCCACCGCCCCCTGGGCGCCGAGTACGGCTATCTCCGCTCCGGGCCAGCAGAAGTTCAGGTCCGCGCCGATGGCCTTGGAACCCATGACGATATAGGCGCCGCCGTAGGCCTTGCGCAATACCACCGTGACCAGGGGCACGGTGGCGGAGGCATAGGCGTTAATGACTTTCGCACCGCGGCGGATGATGCCGGCGTGCTCCTGCTCCGCACCCGGGCGATAGCCGGGAACGTCCACGAAGGTCACCACCGGCAGGCCGAAGGCGTCACAGAAGCGCACGAAGCGGGCCAGCTTCTCGGAGGCGTCCACGTCCAGTGTGCCGGCGTCCACCAGCGGCTGGTTGGCGACCACGCCCACTGGGCGCCCCTCGAAACAGGCGAAGCCGACCACCACGTTGGCGGCGAAGTCCTCTTGCACCTGCACCAATTCCCCGTGGTCGACCACGGCTGCCACCACCGCGGTGACGTCGTAGGGCTGACGGGGCGAGGCGGGCACCAGGGTGCCGACCTCGGCGGCGGCGTCCCGGTCCGTGGCCCGGTCGGCGTCCTCGTAGGCGTAGCGGGGCGCCTCCTGCTCGGAGGAGGAGGGCAGGTAGGCCAGCAGGGCACGCACCTGGGCCAGAGCATCCTCCTCATCCTCGGCCACATAGTGCACCACACCAGTGACCGAGCCGTGAATGTCGGCGCCGCCCAACTCCTCGGCGCTGATCCGCTCACCGGTGACGGCGCGCACCACATCGGGGCCGGTGACGAACATGTGGGAGGCCTCGCGGGTGGCGATGACAAAATCCGTCAGCGCCGGAGAGTAGACGGCGCCGCCCGCGCACGGCCCCATGATCACGCTGATCTGCGGTACCAGTCCGGAGGCGGCGCAGGTGCGGTTGAAGATGCGCCCGTACTGGCGCAGGGCCCCCACGCCCTCCTGAATCTTGGCGCCACCAGAGTCAATGAGCCCGATTACCGGGATGGATAGGCGCAGGGCGTCGTCGAGCAGACCCACGATCTTGTCGCCCTCTACGCTGCCCAGGGCGCCGCCGGACACGGAGAAGTCCTGGGAATAGACGGCCACCTGGCGGCCGCCTATCTGTCCGAAGCCGGTGACCACACCGGAGGGCCGCGCTCGCTCACCGGCACCTGACCCGGAGTAGCGGCCGACCTCCAGGAAGCTATCGGCGTCCAGCAGCATGGCGATGCGCTCGCGGGCGGTGTGCTTGCCCTTGGCATGCTGGCGGGAGGCGGCCCGATCCTCGGCTTCGGCGTCCACACGGGCGATGCGTTCGCGGAAGGCCATGGTCGCCGCGGAGTCGGCCATGGTCGCGGTGGACGCAGTGCTTCCCGCTTGGGTGTTCTCGGTCATGATCAGACCTCCTGCTGGGGGTGGGCATCGGTGTCGCGCATGCGCACGAGGATCTCGCCGGCGGTCACGGTGCGGCCGGCGCTCACGGGTATATCGGCGACTGTGGCGTCAGCGGGAGCGTGCACGTAGTTCTCCATCTTCATGGACTCCAGGACCACCAGCAGGTCGCCCTCGCGCACACGTTGCCCCGGGGAGACGCAGATACGGGTGACGATGGCCTGCATGGGGGCGGCGATGGCGCCCGGGTCGCCGCCGCGGGCGCCGGACTCGGCGCCGCCGCGTCCGCGTCCAGCGCCTCGTCCGCGCAGTGGTTGCCGGGCGCGCTGCTCGCCGGCGGCGTAGCCGGCACCCAGGCGCCTGGCGTGCCCGCCGAGAATCCCATCGGGGACGGTGACCCGCACGCGCTGGCCATTGATCTCGACTACGTAGGTGGAGCGGGTGCGGTGGGTGTCGGTAGCGGGCGTGTCCGCGGCGGCGTCCGGTGCGGCAGGAGCCGCCAATGCGGGCAGAACGGCCTCCTCGATCCAACGGGTGGTCACGCCCAGACGACCGTCGGCGCCGGGTCGGATGAACTCCTCGCGTCCTAACACGTGACCGTGCAGCGAGACGCAAACGGTCACGCCCTCCACGACCGTCTCCTCAAGGGCCCTGCGAGCACGCCGAATGGCCTGATCGCGGTCGGCGCCGGTGACCACGATCTTGGCGAGCATCGGGTCGAAGGTGGGCGTGACGGCGTCGCCGGCGACGACACCGGACTCGATCCGGATGCCGGGGCCGGCGGGCCAGCGCAGCCGGGTGATGGTGCCGGTGGAGGGGGTGAGTCCCTGAGCGGGGTCCTCGCAGGTGACACGCAGTTCTAGGGAGTGCCCCCGCGGCGCGGGAACGGCACCGAGGTGACCGCCCGCCGCGATACGCAACTGCATCTCTACCAGGTCGACGCCGGTGACCTCCTCCGAGACGCAGTGCTCGACCTGCAGGCGCGGATTGACTTCCAGGAACCAAAGCTCATCGGCTGGGGTGAGCAGAAACTCACAGGTGGCCACGCCCACGTAGTCGACGGCGTCCAACAGCCGGCGAGACGCCTCAGTGAGCCGTTCCTGAACGGCTTCGGGCAGGAACGGTGCGGGTGCCTCCTCCAGCAGTTTCTGGTTGCGGCGCTGCAGAGTGCAGTCACGGGTGGAGATGACGGCGAAGGCGCCGTGGCTGTCCCGGGCGCACTGGGTCTCTACGTGACGGGCCGCGGTGACGAACTTCTCCAGGATGAGCGTGCCGGCTCCGGCGGCGGACTCGAAGGCGGGGGTGGCTTGCGCCTCGGCATCGGAGGCGAGCACGGTGATGCCGCGGCCGCCCCCTCCATCGGTGCGTTTGAGCGCCACCGGGTAACCGTGGGTGGCGGCGAAGTCGGTGACCGTCTTGGGGCTGGTGATTGAGTCAGTAATACCGGGAACCGGTGCGACGCCGGCGTGCTCCGCGGTGGCACGGGCGGAGAGCTTGTCCCCCAGAGTGCGCATGGCCTGCGGTGAAGGTCCCACCCAGGTCAGCCCGGCGTCGGCTACGGCCTGGGCGAAGTCTGCGTTCTCCGACAGGAAGCCGTAGCCGGGGTGGACGGCGTCGGCGCCGGCGGAGTGGGCGAGTTCGAGGATGGCGTCGGCGTCGGTGTAGCCGGATCCCTCCGGCAGGGCGTAGGCCTCGTCTACCAGCTCCGCCGCCGGACTCATCAGGTCCTCCGGCGTGTACGGCAGGATAGAGGTGCCGCCGAGGTCCCTCACGGTACGGGCCACGCGCAGGGCGATCTCGCCACGGTTGGCGATGAGAATACGGGTGGGGGTGCGGTCGTGGCTCACGTCAACGCTCACTGAGCGGCTCCTGGGGTGGGTGGTGATCCGGTCGGGCCCGTTCCGGATGTGGTAACGAGCAGGCGCGGAATGGCGTTCGCCTACAAAGGCGACCCGGTATCCCGAACGGCCGGGGAGCGCTATTCCCGCCTTACTAGAACGATAAGGCCAACCGCCCCGGCGAGCCCATTGTGGAATCACCACAAATACGGTCCGTCGCCTTGAATTGTCCTGACGGTGTGTTGACGGCGGGGCGATTATCGCCCGATCACCGCCTGCGCGGAGGTCAGGGCCGGTGGATGGTGGCGCGCTCGCGCAGGGCGGCAATGGCCGTGGCAGCGTCGTCGGCACGGTACACGGCGGAGCCGGCGACGAACACATCGGCCCCGGCCTCGGCGGCGCGCGCAATGGTCTGCTCGGTCACGCCCCCATCGATCTGAATGCGCAGCTGCTGCCCGGACCTGCCCACCAGGCGTCGGGCGGCGGCGATCTTGTCCAGCATGGGCTCCAGGAAGGACTGTCCGCCGAAACCCGGTTCGACCGTCATCAGCAGCAGCAGGTCGAGTTCGCCCAGCAGTGGCTCCACGGTGTCCAGGGGGGTGGCCGGTCGCAGGGCGAGACCCATTCCCGCGCCGAGACGGTGAAGTTCGCCTGCCAGGCGGAAGGGCGCCGTGGTCGCCTCAATGTGGCTGGTGACTATGGCACAGCCCGCCTCGGCGTACACCGGCGCCCAGCGATCGGCGTCGGTGACCATCAGGTGCGCATCGACCGGTAGGCGGGTGTGGGCCAGCACGGACTCCACCAGGGCAGGACCGCCGAATTGGTTGGGCACGAAGTGGTTGTCCATCACATCCACGTGCAGGCCGTCCGCGCTGCGCACCCGCTCCAACTCGGCGGCGAGGTGAGCCTGGTCGGCGTTGAGGATCGAGGGATGGATAGCCGGGGTCATGGGGCCTCCTTCACTGGCACGAGCGGTCATACGGTACGCCGCAGCAGTGCGCAGAACATGGCATCCGAGTCGTCCAGATGCGGCCAGGTCTGCAACATCTCCCGGTCGGCACCGGCCGGCGGCTGCGGCGCGAGTTCGGCGGCCAGCCGGCCGGCGTGCAATGGCTCGAGCACGATGCCGACCCGCGCCGCCTGCCGGGTGGCGTCGCGCACCACCAGGCTCGTCTCGAGCACATGTGGCGTACAGGTCACGTAAGCCACCACACCTCCGGGGCGGACCGCTGCGATGGCGCTGGCGAGCAACTCGCGCTGAAGCTCGGCCAGCGCGGCGACGTCCTGGGGCGTACGGCGCCAACGCGCTTCAGGGCGACGCCGCAAGGAGCCCAGGCCGGAGCAGGGGGCGTCCACCAGGACACGGTCGTATACGCCCGGCTCCTGACGGCCGAGGTCACGACCGTCGTCGGTGCGTACTCGTACCACGCCTTCGGGCAGGGCGCGTACCGCGCCGGCCACCAGGCGGGCGCGGTGATCGGTGACCTCGTTGGCGACCAGCTCTGCGTTGCGCTCGGCGGCCAGGGCTCCCAGCAGGGCGGCCTTACCGCCCGGGCCGGCGCACAGGTCGAGCCAGCGCGCATCGTCACCCTCCAGCGGTGCGGCGGCCAGCATTAGGGCGACGAGCTGGCTGGCCTCGTCCTCGACACCGGCACGCGAGTCGCGCACTGCCTCTATTCGCCCGGGGTCGCCGCCGGACAGAATCAGCGCGTGCGGGCTCAGGCGCCCGGGGCGGGCGTCCTCGCCGGTGGCTGCGCGTACCTGCTCGGCGAGATGAGCCGGTGAGATCAGGCCCGGCCGGGCGCACAGGGCGACCTGCGGCTCGGTGTTGTCCGCCTCCAGCAGGGCCTCCAGCTCCGATGGTGAGCGTCCGTTGAGCTTCAGCGCCTGCCGTAGGGCCTTGACCACCCACTGGGGGTGAGACTGGGTGCGGGACAGGGCCGTGATCTCATCGGGAGCGTCTTGGCGCAGGTGTTCCAGCCAATTGTCCAGGTCGCGGTCGCTGATGCGGCGCATGACCGCATTGACGAAGCCTGCGGCGCCGCGACCGGCGCTATGGGCGGCCAGGTCCACGGTGGTGGATACGGCGGCGTGGGTGGGCACCCGCATGCCGAGCAACTGGTGAGCCCCCAGTCGCAGCACATCCAGAACGACCGCATCGATCCGTCCCAGGGGCCGGTCGACACAGTTGGTGATGACGGCGTCATAGCGGCCCTGCAGGCGCAGGGCGCCGTAGGTAAGGGCGGTGGCGAAGGCGGCGTCGCGCCGTCCCAGGCGGGCCTGGTCGAGCAGTGTCGGCAGCACCAGGTTGGCGTAGGCGTCATCCTCCCGGACCTTGGTCAGGGCGTGCAGAGCGGCCAGCCGGGCGGCGTCCGGGGCGGTGTCTTGCTTCATGCGGCGGGGTCCTCCTGCGGCTGGGGCGATCCCAGTACGGTGTCGGCGGCGGGCCGGGCGCCGCGCGCCCAGGCGTCGGCGTCCATCCAGTTCCTACCGGCGGGTGCCACGCGGCCCAGACGGACGGCGCCCGCCCCGGTGCCGACCTGTACCTCGTGCTTGGATACTCGTATCCTCCCGGGTGCCAGGTCGGTCACCTCAGGCAGTGGTGTCACGGGCCCCAGGCGCATCCGGGCACCGAGGTAGGTGGTGTGGGCGCCCGGTGTCGGCGTGAGGCCACGGATGTGCCGGTCCACGGCGCCGGCCTCCGCTTGGAAGTCGACGCGCCCCTCGGCCGTGGTCAGGACGGGGGCGTGCGTCGCGGCGGTGTCGTCCTGGGGCTCGGGGACGAGCGTTCCGGCTTCTAGACCGGCCAGCACGTCCAGAACCAGGCCGACGCCGATCTCGGCGAGCCGGGCGAGCAGGTCGCCGGCCGTGTCCTCGGGTCCGACGGGTTCGGTGGTGCTGACGTAGACGGGCCCGGTGTCCAGTCCCTCCTCAAGCCGGAACACGCTGGCGCCAGTGACCGTGTCACCGGCCATCAGGGCACGCTGTACCGGGGCGGCGCCGCGCCAGGCGGGCAAGAGGGAGAAGTGCAGATTGATCCAGCCGTGCCCGGGTACGTCCAGGAGGGCGGAAGGGACGATCCGGCCGTAAGCGACCACGACCGCAACGTCCGCCTGCAGGGTGCGCACCCACGCCTGAAGATCCGGGTCACGCAGAGTAGCGGGCGTGCGTACATCCAGGCCGGTCCCGCGGGCTAAGGACGCCACCGGTGAGGGGTGCAGGGACCGGCCCCGACCCCGGCGGGAATCGGCACGTGTGAGTACGCCGACCACCTCGTGCTCGGGAGAGGCGATAAGTGCCTTGAGCACGGGCAGAGCGGTTTCGGGCGTTCCGGCGAAGAGCACACGCATGGGTTCAGTCTAGAGGCGCGGGCAGCAGGCCCGCCTCCATCAGTACTCCGCGCAGCAGCGCCGCCCCGGTGAAACGGTGGCCGTGCATGCCGACGGCGCGGGCCGCCTCCACGTTGACCTGGGCGTCGTCGATGAACAGGGTGTGGTCGGCCTTAAGTCGGTAGCGGTCCAGCAGTAGCCGGAAGATGGCCGGATCAGGTTTGACCAGGTGCTCCCGTCCGGACACGACGATGCCGGCGAAGCGCTCCAGCAGCGGGGACAGGTGGCGGGTGGCGTCGAACAGCACGTCGTTGAAATTGGTAAGGGCGTACAGGGGCACGCCGGCGTCGGCCAGCGCCTCGATTACGGCCGCAGTGCCCGGTATGGGGCCGGTTTTGGTGTCGCTGAAGTGATCCCAGTAGATGCGTAGCATGGGGGGCCAGTCAGGACGGTCGGGGTGGGCCGCAGCCAAGGCGGCCAGAGTCTGCTCCAAGGGCAGGCCGGCGTCCAGCATTGCGTTCCAACGGGGGAAGTCCCCCACCTCCACGAACTCCTGCCAGGACTGCAGGGGCACGCGCCCGGCAATGGCACCTACGGCCTCCCAGGCGTAGATGACGTTGCCGTAGTCGAAGACCACGGCATCGATCGCCGGGGAGGCGTGCGGCGGTGCGGTGCTCATGGGTTCCTGCCTACCACAAAACGGTCGGATCCAGTTCGACGCGCACCGGCTCCTCCCGGCGCACTGATGCCTCCCGTGCTTGCAGGCGCAGGAAATCCGCCAGCTGCCTGCCCCGCCCCAGGGGGGCACGAATCAGCCCACGCATTTGCGGTGCTTTAGGTGCCAGTGCCTTCTCCCCGGGGCGGCCGTGGCGGGGTGCGTCGACGGGGCCGAGCACTTCGAAGTCGGCCGCCCGAGCCCGGTCAAACAATTCCTCCAGGCGCCGCCGCCCGCCGTCAACGCGGGCCGCCCGCCAGGCCGGCGGCAGGTGCAGTTCGGCGCGTTCATGCAGTTCGCGGCGGGCGAAGCCCGCATGGTCCCAACGTACCAGTGCTTGTGCGGCCACCGGGTGCGGGCGCCCCAGCAGGAGCACTCGCGCATCCGGGGCGGCCAGTACGGCCGCATTGGTCCAGTGACGCAGAGCCTGACCGGGTGCTCCCAGATCGGCACGGGACGACACGGCGGCACCGTCCAGCAACAGCACTCCCCGGTAGCCGCCGACCGCCAGCGGTTCCGCCCCCGGCGTGGCGATCACCAGGCGTGGGCGGACGTCCACGGTGGCGATCACGCCATGATCCTCGCGTGTCCCGGAGGCGACCACGGGTATGCCCGGGAAGGCCCGGCCCAACTCCTCGGCGGTGCGGGTGGTGCCCACCTGCACCATGCGCAGCCGCGAGTGTCCGCACTCCGAGCAGCTCCAGTTCGCGGCCGTGCGCGCGCACCAGCGGCAGGTGACTGCGCCGTCTCGACCCAGAGCCAGCGGACCGGAGCAACTCGGACAACGGGCAACAGTGCGACAACGAGCGCAGGCGATCATGGGCGCGTAGCCGCCACGGGGTACCTGTACCAGTACCGGACCGTCCTTCAGCGCCTCGCGCAGCATCCGGTGGGCCAGGGACGGTATGCGGGCCGTCCCGGAAGCACCCTCCGCCTCGAGTTCCGGGGCCGCGGGCACCTGCACGCGGGCGACGGCGGCACGCCTGACGTCGCGGTGAGCGTGCAGGTCGGTGGCCCACCCCTGTTCCACATAGGCCTGGGCCTCCACCGAGCGGGTGTAGCCCGCTATCAGCAACCCGGCCCCGGAAAGTCCCGACCGCAGGGCCAGGACCGTACGGGCGTGCATATAGGGTGCATGAGGCTCGTCGAGCCGGTCGTCGCCGTCGTCCCAGATTACGGCCAGGCCGAGGTTGTGCACGGGGCAGAAGGCCGCACCGCGGGTCCCCACCACCACCCGGGTGCGCCCGGACAGTGCCCTTAGGAAGGCCCGGTAGCGGCGCGCGGGTCCGTGCTCGGCGGAGAGGGTCACCACGCTCTCCCCACTAAGGGCGGAGCCCAGCACGGTGGCTACCGCCTCCGCGCGTTCAGTGGTGGCCACTACCACCAGTACTCCTCGTCCTCCGGCCAGAGCGGCACGGGCGGCGTCCGCTACCAGGCGGGGCCAGTCCGCCAACAGGTCCGGCCTGCCGGGCAGGGCGGTCCAGGCGGCGCGGGGGGACTCGCCGGCGGTCAGCCGCTGCAAAAAGGCGGGGCCGCCCGAGTAGGCCTCCCAGGCCGCGGCGGAGGGCGGCTCCCAACGGGGCATCGTCGGCACCGGCTGGTCGCGCTCCTCCCGTTCGGTCGTGGCGTGCCGGGCGGGCACGGCCAGCCGGATGATGTCGGAGCGTACGCCGGCCGTACGTGCGGCCACGGCCTCGATGAGGGACATGGTGTCCGGGGTCAGCACCGGAAGGTCTGAGATGACTCGGCGAATGGGCATGAGCCGACCGGGGTGAGTGGTGGTCTCGGTGCGTTCCCAGATCCAGCCGTGCAGGTCCTGGCCGCCGAAGCGGACGACGACACGGGTGCCCACGGCGGCGGCGGCGTCGAGCTCCGGTGATACCAGATAGTCGAACAACCGGTCCAGGTGTGCGACGGCGGAGTCCAACAGCACCCGTGCCACCGGCAGTGGCACACCCGGGTTGGTCACCCTCCGCGCGGCTTTGATGGGGACGTCGAGGAGCGCGCCCTGCTCCGGCGCGCCCGCCAAGATGGTATCGGGTGTGTCTGCCAAGGCGCCTCCCCAGCCGCCCCCGTAGTCAGCAGGCGGCGCGTAGAGCCGTGGTCCGGCCGGTGGACTCCCAGGTGAATCCCGGCCGGCCGAAATGACCATAGACGGAGGTGCTGCGGTAGATCGGGCGCAGCAGGTCCAGGTCACGCACGATCGCCGCGGGACGAAGGTCGAATACCTCCTTGATGGCGGCGGTTATCCGCTCCACCGGCACCTTGTGGGTACCGAAGGTCTCCACGTGCAGACCGACGGGGCGGGCGGAGCCGATGGCATAGGCGATCTGGACCTCACAGCGGTCGGCGAGGCCGGCCGCGACCACGTTCTTGGCAACCCATCGCATCGCGTAGGCGCCGGAGCGGTCGACTTTGGAGGGGTCCTTGCCGGAGAAGGCACCGCCCCCGTGACGGGCCATGCCTCCGTAGGTGTCGACGATGATCTTGCGTCCGGTCAGACCGGCATCGCCGGCGGGACCGCCGATGACGAATTGGCCGGAGGGATTGATCAGGATCTGGGCATCAGCGGTGGCGAGTCTCAGCCCCTTGGCCTCCTCCGCCTCCAGCACCGGGCGGATCACCTCCTTAGTGATGGCATCGGTCAGGGAGGAGTGACTGCGACCCGGGTCGTGCTGGGTGGAGACGACCACGCCGGCCAGGGACACCGGGACGTCGCCGTCGTAGCCGATCGTCACCTGAGTCTTGCCGTCCGGCCGCAGCCCTTCGACGATGCCCTGCTTGCGCACATGTGTCAGGCGTTCGGCCAGGCGGTGGGCCAGGTGAATGGGCAGTGGCATGAACTCGTCGGTGTCCGTGCAGGCGTAGCCGAACATCAGGCCCTGATCACCGGCACCCTGGATGTCCAACGGGTCGAGGTCTCCGGCGTCGTCACGCGCCTCAAGCGCCTTGTCCACGCCGGCGGCGATGTCGGGCGACTGTTGACCGATCGAGACGGACACGCCGCAGGACGCGCCGTCAAAGCAGACCTCGGAGGAGGTGTAGCCGATGGAGACGATCTCGTTGCGCACGATATCGGGTATCTCCACATAGGCGCTGGTACTCACCTCACCGGCGACGTGCACGAGCCCGGTGGTGACCATGGTCTCGACCGCTACGTGTGCGGTCGGGTCCTGAGTGAGGATGGCGTCCAGGATGGCATCGGAGACGCGGTCGCAGATCTTGTCCGGGTGCCCCTCGGTGACAGACTCGGACGTGAATGGTCGTAGGCGGGAACTCACGTCCCAAGGGTACCGGCGCACGCCTGCCCGAACCGCGCGGGCCGAGGGTGCTCGCATGTGGCAAGCCTTACTGCCGGCCCGCATCGTCGCGGAGCCGGTCGGTGATTAGTGCGACTAGGACGTCGGCCACTTCCTGCTTGCTCCCCTGCATCCGGGTGATCTCCTCCCCGGCGGCATCAAGCACAATGACGGCATTGGGGACGTCTCCGAAGCCCCGGTCGACGCCGACGGCGTTGACCACCAGCAGGTCAGCACCCTTGCGGCGAGCCTTGGCGGCGCCGTGAGCCAGCACGTCGCCCTCGGCGTCGCCCGTCTCGGCGGCGAAGCCGACCACCAGGGTGCGCCCTCCGTCCGTGCGCGGCGGGTCGGTCACCAGACCGGCCAGAACATCGGGATTCTCCACCAGGGCGATAGGGGTGGGACCGGCCGCGTCCGCAGCTCCCGCGGATGCGGCGAGCGGATGCTTCTTCAGCTTGAAGTCCGCCACGACGGCGGGCCGGAAGTCGGCCACTGCCGCTGCCATGACCACCGCATCGGCGTCAGTGGCGGCGGCACGCACGGCCCCCCGCAGCTCCAGGGCCGTGGTGACGGGAACCACCTCGATTTGGGGTGACAGTTCGGTCAACACCTGCGAGTCGACGTGCGCGGAGACCAGGGTCACGCGGGCGCCGCGGGCGGCCGCGCACCGGGCGATGGCTGCGCCCTGCCTCCCGGAGGAGCGGTTGCCGAGGTAGCGCACCGGATCAAGCGGTTCGCGCGTACCTCCGGCGGATACGACGACGTGACGTCCGGACAGAGGTTTGAGGTCGTCTTCGGGCACACCATTCAGCTGCGCCAGAGCCTGGGCCACGATCCGCTCGGGCTCGGGCAGACGCCCGGATCCGTATCCGGAGCCCGTCAGCGGCCCAGAATCGGGCTCGATGATGGTCACGCCGCGGCGCCGCAGCGTGGCCACGTTCTCGCGCGTGGCGGGATGGTTCCACATCTGGGTGTGCATTGCGGGCGCCATCACGACCGGGGCGGTGGTGGTCAGCAGTGTGGCGGTGAGCAGGTCGTCGGCACGGCCGGCGGCGGCTCGGGAGAGCAGGTCCGCCGAGGCAGGCGCCACCAGAACCAGCTCCGCCCACTCCCCCGTCTCCACGTGCGCAACGGCGGCTGGGTCCTCGAAGACGCCGGACTGCACCGGCGCGCCGGTGACGGCGGCCAGCGCCGGAGCGCCAATGAAACGCAGCGCCGCCGCGGTGGGCACAGTCCGCACCTCGTGCCCGGCCGCGCGCAGCAACCGGATCACCGACGGTGCCTTGTAGGCGGCGATGGAGCCGGACACGCCCACAACGATGCGACGTGTCCGGGCCGCATCACGTTCCTGCCTGCGGCTGGTGTCGATGGCCACGACTGTGCGTCTAGTCGGTACTCGGGGTGAGGACGCCGTAGGTCAGAACTGGATGTCGTCCAGGTCAGTGGCGCTGCCGGGCTCGTCCTGGCCCGCCAGGTCGAGGGGGCTGTCCAGCGGGATGTCGGAGAACATATCCGCCTCGGCGGCGCGACGGGCTTCCTCGGCCTCGGCGCGACGGGCACGGGCCTCGTCCCCCGAGATGACCTGGAGCTTGCCCTCAGCGACCTCACGCAGGGCGATGCTCAAGGCCTTGTCCTCGTTATCGGCCTCGACGAGGGGGCCGAAGTACTCGAACTGGTTGTCTTCCAGTTGCTGGTTGTAGCTGTTGATCTGCCGGGCGCGCTTGGCGGCCTCCACCACCAGCCCGTACTTTGAGTCGACCTTCTCCAAGAGATCGTCAATGGGAGGGTTGGTGATTCCCTCGGGGTCGGCAGAGGTTCCGAGCATGTGCTTGTCTCCCAATGTGTGCTATACCGGTTCGGGCGCGGTGCTGCGGTTTGCGGACTTTCCCCGGAGGGCACTGCGCCGCAAGCACCTTACTCTAACGTCTCAGGCCGAGCACGTCCTCAAGCTCATCCGTGGCACGTGCCACGGAGTCGTTGACGACGACGCAGTCGAACTCCGCGGCGGCGGCGAGCTCCACCCGGGCGGTTTGAAGTCTGCGGGCGCGGTCCGTGGGCGTCTCGGTCCCCCGTCCAGTCAGGCGCGCCACCAGCTCCTCCCAACTCGGTGGGGCGATGAAGACCAGCTGGGCCTGCGGCATGGCGGCACGAACCTGCCGCGCACCGGCCAGGTCGATCTCCAACAGGGCGGGGCGGCCGGCGTCGAGTTGGTCCTGCACCGGCCCGCGCGGCGTTCCGTAACGATGGGTGCCGTGAACGACCGCCCACTCCAGCATCTGGCCCGCAGCCACCAGCCGGTCGAATTCGGCTTCGGAGACGAAATGGTAATGGACGCCGTCGCGCTCTTCGGGGCGAGGAGCGCGGGTGGTGGCGGATACCGAGACGAACAGGTCGGGGTGGCGGCGCCGCAACTCGGAGACGATAGTGCCCTTGCCCACGGCGGTCGGTCCGGCGATGACAGTGAGACGGGCGGGCGGCGCCTGGGCTGCGGTCATGAGCCCATAATGCCTCTTCGGGCACCGGTCGGCCGAAGCGGCGCACGAGCTCCCGATCGTTTTGGGCGGCCTCCAGCAGAGCCCATACCGTCAACGGCGCAGGGCGGTGGCTGCCTCGGCGGCCGCGCGAGCGGCAGCCGTACGCAGGTCGGCGGTGGCGGGGCCGGCACGCAACACACCCCGGGACGTGGAGGCGAGCACATTGACTCGGGCGGGTCCGAAGACCACCTGTAACTCGGCCGCGCCCGCCCCCTGCGCACCGACGCCCGGCGCCAGCAGGGGCGCGTCGGCGGCCACCAGGTCTAGGTCCAGGGCGTGCACGGCGTCACCGATGGTGGCGCCCACTACCAGACCGACGCTGCCCAGAACGCCGGCGGCCCGGGCACGGGCGTTGGATTGGGTCACCCCGGCGACCACGTCGGCGGCCACGGCGCGTCCTTGAGGGCTACGGGCGTGCTGCACCGCGGCGCCCTCCGGGTTGGAGGTCAGTGCCAGCACGAATACGCCCCGGCCGGTGCGTGCGGCCATCTCCAGCGCGGGCTCCAGTGAGCCGTAGCCCAGGTACGGGCAGACGGTGATGGCATCGGCCGCCAGCGGGGCGCCGTCGGCCAGGTAGGCCTGGGCGTAGCCGTTCATCGTGGAGCCGATGTCCCCCCGTTTAACGTCCAGGACGGCAAGTGTGCCCGCCTGTCGCAGGGCGGCCAGCGTCTCCTCCAGGACTGCGATGCCATGGGAGCCGTGACGTTCGAAGAACGCGGACTGGGGTTTGACGGCTGCCACTCGTCCCCCCAGCGCCTCGACTACGCGCAGGGAGAACTCCCGCAGGCCGGCGGGCGTGTCGGGTAGCCCCCAGTCCGACAGCAGGGCGGCGTGCGGGTCGATGCCCACGCACAGGGGGCCGTGGGCGTCCATAGCGGCGGCCAACCGCGCGCCGAATGGAGTTACCGTCCGCCTAGTACCGTCGCCGGAGGAGGGGACCGTGCTCATGCGAGAGCCTTTACCAATCCGGCCTTGGCACGACGGGAGTGGCGGTCGGCGTCGTGCTGTTGCAGACTGCGTACCCGTACCGGTCCGGCCAGCTGTGCCTCCAGTGCCTGCACCGCCGCCTGCAGCTGTTGCACGGTGGTGATGATGGGTTTGTCCGCACTGGTGGTGGCGGCGCGAATGGAGTAGCCGTCGGCGCGGGCGCCCTGCCCCCTGGGGGTGTTGATGACCATGTCGACGGCACCGGATTCGATCAGGCCGACGATGGTCTGCTCGCCGTGCTCTCCCCGGCCCTCGCTGACCTTGCGCACGCCAGTTGCGCTGATGCCGTTGCGGCGCAGCACCTGGGCGGTGCCGGTGGTGGCGTAGATCGTGAACCCCAACTCGGCCAGGCGCGCCACGGGCAGTACGATGGCGCGTTTGTCCCGGTCGGCGACGGAGACGAACAGGGCTCCCTGATCGGGCAGGCCTCCGTAGGCGGCGGACTGTGACTTGGCGAAGGCGCGGGGGAAGTCGACGTCGTAGCCCATGACCTCACCGGTCGACCGCATCTCCGGGCCGAGGACGGTGTCTACCACCTTTCCGGACGGGGTGCGGAAGCGTTTGAACGGCAGCACCGCCTCCTTCACGGCGATGGGGTCGAAGACGTCGGTGACGGCGGCGTCCCGGGCGGGCAGATGCCCGGACTGCCTCAGGGCGGCGATGGACTGGCCGGACATGACCAGGGCTGCCGCCTTGGCCAGCTGTACGCCGGTCGCCTTGGAGACGAAGGGCACCGTGCGCGAGGCGCGCGGGTTGGCCTCGATCACGTACAGGGTGTCCGATACCAGCGCGTACTGGATGTTGATCAGCCCGCGCACACCCACACCCGCGGCGATCGCCTCGGTGGAACGGCGGATACGGGAGATCTCCGAATCGGACAGGGTCATCGGCGGCAGCACGCAGGCGGAGTCACCGGAGTGGATGCCGGCTTCCTCTATGTGCTCCATGACACCGCCAAGGAACAGCTCGGTGCCGTCGTAGAGGGCGTCGACGTCGATCTCTATGGCGTCGTCCAGGAAGCGGTCGATCAGCAGCGGACCGTTGGCGTAGGCGCCGCCGGCCTCTGTGGAGGCACGAGCCAGGTAATCGGCCAGCCCGTCACGGTTGTAAACGATCTCCATGCCGCGTCCACCCAGCACGTAGCTGGGCCGCACCAGCACCGGGAAGCCGATGCGCTCGGCCACCGCCAGTGTCTGCTCGTCGCTCAGGGCGGTCCCGTGGGCGGGGGCCGGCAGCCCGGCGCGCTCCAAGACGACGCCGAATACTTCCCGGTCCTCGGCGGCGTCGATCGCCTCCGGGGTGGTGCCCAGAATGGGCACCCCCGCCGCTTTCAGCCGAGCCGCCAAGGACAGTGGCGTCTGGCCGCCAAGCTGCACGACCATCCCGGCCACCGGGCCGGCGGCCAGCTCCGCCTCGTACACCTCCATCACGTCCTCGAAGGTCAGCGGCTCGAAGTACAGGCGGTCGGAGATGTCGTAGTCCGTGGAGACGGTCTCCGGATTGCAGTTGACCATGACGGTGTCGTAGCGCTCGGACAGGGCCATGGTGGCGTGCACACAGGAGTAGTCGAACTCAATGCCCTGACCGATCCGGTTGGGGCCTGCGCCCAGGATGATGACGGCCTCCCGCTCCCGCAGGGCCACCTCGGTCTCCTGCTCGTAGGTGGAGTACAGGTAGGGGGTATTGGTGGCGAATTCGGCGGCGCAGGTGTCCACCGTCTTGTACACCGGCCGCAGCCCGAAGGCGTGCCGGACCTGGCGCACCGTCTCCTCGCCGATGCCTCGCAGGGAGGATATCTGGGCATCGGAGAAGCCGTGACGCTTGGCCCGTCGCAGCAGTTCCGCGGTGAGCGCCGGAGCGGTCCGGACCGCCTCGGCGATCTCCTGCAGGAGGTACATCTGGTCCAAGAACCACGGGTCGATGGCGGTGGCGTCGAACAGCTGCTCCATGGTGGCACCGCCGCGGATGGCCTGCTGGAGGTCCACCAGGCGGTGCTCGGTGGGGGTGCGCAACGAGTCGATGAGTCCGGGCAGCTCCTCAGGGGTGGGGGCAGGCCCGTCCCAATGGAACACCGAGCCGGCCTTGTCGATGGAGCGCATGGCCTTCTGCAGGGCCTCCGTATAGCAGCGGCCCAGGGCCATGGCCTCCCCCACCGACTTCATGGTGGTGGTCAATGTCGGGTCGGCGCCACGGAACTTCTCGAAGGCGAAGCGCGGCACCTTGACCACCACGTAGTCGACCGCCGGCTCGAAGGAGGCCGGGGTGGAGCCGGTGATGTCGTTGGGGATCTCGTCCAGGGTGTAACCGATGGCCAGGCGGGCGGCGATCTTGGCGATGGGGAAGCCGGTGGCCTTCGACGCCAGGGCCGAGGATCGGGACACACGCGGGTTCATCTCGATGACGATCACGCGTCCCGTGTTCGGATGCACGGCGAACTGGATGTTGCAGCCGCCGGTGTCCACACCCACCTCCCGGATCACGGCGATGGCGATGTCCCGCAGTCTCTGCAGCTCCCGGTCGGTCAGAGTCAGGGCCGGAGCGATAGTGATGGAGTCGCCGGTGTGCACGCCCACGGGGTCCACATTCTCAATGGAGCAGACCATCACGCAGTTGTCGACACGGTCGCGCATGACCTCCAGCTCGATCTCCTTCCAACCGAGGATCGACTCCTCCAGGAGCACCTCGCTGGTGCGCGAGTCCGCCAGGCCCTGCCCGGCAATGCGCTCCAGGTCTTCGGCGTTGTAGGCGAAACCGGAGCCCAGGCCACCCATGGTGAAGGAGGGCCGAACCACTACGGGATAGCCGCCGAGCGCCTCCACTCCGGCGTGGCATTCGTCCATGGTGTGGGCGATGACGCTGCGGGCCACCTCGGCGCCGCAGCGCTCGACCACGCGTTTGAACTCCTCGCGGTCTTCGCCGGCGTTGATGGCCTCGGCGCGGGCCCCGATGAGCTCCACCCCGTACTTGTCCAGGACTCCGGACTCCACCAGGCTCATGGCGGTGTTCAGGGCGGTCTGCCCGCCGAGCGTGGGCAGGAGGGCGTCGGGGCGCTCCTTGGCGATGATCGCCTCCACGACCTGCGGGGTGATGGGCTCGACGTAGGTGGCGTCGGCCATGTCCGGGTCGGTCATGATGGTCGCCGGGTTGGAGTTGACCAGGATGACGCGGATACCCTCGGCGCGCAGCACCCGGCAGGCCTGGGTACCGGAGTAGTCGAACTCGCAGGCCTGACCGATGACGATCGGACCGGAGCCGATGACCAGGACGGAGGAGATGTCGGTACGGCGGGGCATCAGGCGTTCTCCTCGGCGGTGGTGGGGGCGGCGGAGGCGACGACGGCGACGGGATCCTGGCCGGTCATGGCCGGCTCGGCGCGCACGGCCTCCAGACACCGGGCGATCGCGGCAGCCGCTGGTGCCGACTGCGGAGCGTAGCCGACGCCGTCGGGCAGCGCGGCCCCGGAGAAGATCCCGGCACGCATGGTGCCGCGCTCGCGCAGGTGGCGAGTCAGGGCTCGGGTGTCGAGGTCGCAGATGCCGACCACCCCGTGCGAGGCCAGCTCGGACTCCAAGTCACGGCGGGCCCGCCAAGAGGAGGCGCGGCGCGCAGGGTCGCGCACCACGAATCCGGCCACCCGGATGCCGTCGGACTCGCCGTCCTCATCGTTAATTCCCGTGTTACCGATGTGAGGGGAGGTCATCACCACGATCTGTCGGTGATAGGAGGAGTCGGTGAGGGTCTCCTGGTAACCGGTCATGCCGGTGTTGAAGACGATCTTGGCGACCGTAGAACCGAGTGCCCCATAGGAGCTGCCGACGAGGGTGTAGCCGTCCTCCAGGACCAGCAGCGCCGGGGTGCGCTGGACCGGAGCGCCGGCGGGCAGGGCCGGGCTGGTGAAGCCGCCGTAGGCCGCCGGGTTCGCGTTCCCGGGGGAACTCATGCGTTCTCCTTCTGTTCGCCTGACGCGGCGCCCTGCGCTACGGGGCGGCCGTCCAGAACGGTGGGGCGGCCGCGGAGGAAGGTGGCCATGACCTGTCCGGGCAGTTCCATGCCGGCATAGGGGGTGTTGTTGGAGCGGGTCCACTGGGTGTCGGGATCCACGACACGGCGCACATCGGGGTCAACCACCGTGAGGTTGGCGCTCTCGCCCGTTGCCAGCGGACGGCCCTGATCGTCCAGACGGCCGATGCGGGCGGGAGCCTCGGACAGCACGCGGGCAACGTCCCGCCAGGTCATGCGGCCGGGCTCGACCATGGTGGCGATGATGATCGGCAGGGCCGTTTCCAGACCGGTCATGCCGAAGGCTCCCGCCTGCCACTCGCAGTCCTTGGACTCGCGCGGGTGGGGGGCGTGGTCGGTGCCCACCACGTCGATGGTGCCGTCGGCCAGCGCGGCTCGCACCGCCTCCACGTCCGCGGCGGTGCGCAGAGGCGGATTGACCTTGTACAGGGGCGAGTAAGTGCGGGCCTTCTCATCGGTGAGCAGCAGGTGGTGGGGGGTGGCCTCGGCAGTGACGTCGATACCGCGTGCCTTGGCCCAGCGGATGATCTCCACACTGCCGGCGGTGGACAGGTGACACACGTGCAGGCGGGAACCGACGTGGCCCGCCAACAGGACGTCGCGGGCGATAATCGATTCCTCGGCAACGGCGGGCCAGCCGGCCAGGCCGAGTTCGGCGGAGACGCGGCCTTCGTGCATCTGAGCGCCCTCGGTGAGGCGGGGATCCTGGGCGTGCTGGGCGATCACGCCGTCGAAGGACTTGGCGTACTCCAAGGCGCGGCGCATCAGCACCGGGTCGGACACGCAGTGCCCATCGTCGGAGAAGACGCGTACCCGGGCGGCGGAGTGGGCCATGGCGCCCATCTGAGACAGGTGCTCGCCCCTCAGCCCCTCCGAGACGGCGCCGACGGGGTGGACGTCCACCCAGCCGGCCTGGTTACCCAGGCGCAGCACCTGCTCGACCACGCCGGCGTTGTCCTGCACGGGGGTGGTGTTGGCCATGGCGAACACGGCGGTGTAGCCGCCAACGGCGGCGGCACGGGTGCCGGTGTAGACGGTTTCGGCGCTCTCTCCGCCGGGCTGGCGCAAGTGGGTGTGAATGTCCACTAGGCCGGGCAGCAGCACCTTGCCGGCCAGGTCGTCGTGACGCTGGGCGTCGGCGGGCGCCTGGGCCGCGGCATCGGGGCCGATGGCGGCGATGGTCTCGTCGATGATGAGTACATCGGTGGCGTCCTCACCGTAGGGACGGACACCTGGCAGGAGATGGGCGGTCACAGCTGGTTCCCTTCGTCGGCGAGGAGCAGGTACAGGGCGGCCATACGCACGGAGACGCCGTTGCCGACTTGTTCGACCACGCGTGAGCGGACGTCGTCGGCGGCGTCGGCGGTGATCTCCAGGCCGCGGTTCATGGGGCCGGGATGCATGACGATGGCGTGTTCGGGCATGGCGGCGCGGCGCACTGCGTCCAGCCCGTAGCCGCGGGAGTACTCCCCGGGGCTGGGGAAGTATCCGCCGCCGGCGGCGCTCATGCGCTCACGCTGCACGCGCAGCATCATCACGGCGTCCGGCTCGGCGGCCGTGATGGCGGCATCGAGGTCGTAGGAGACCTCACAGGGCCAGTCCTCCATGCCCACCGGCAGCAGGGTGGGTGGGGCGACGAGGGTCACGTGGGCACCCAGGGTGGTGAGCAGGTCGACGTTGGAGCGAGCCACACGGGAGTGCAGCACGTCTCCGACGATGATGACGCGGGCGCCGTCGAGGTCGCGGCCGCGAGGGGCGGGGCTGCCGTCACCGGCACGGGCGGAGCCGGATGCCGGACCGCCGGGGGTGTACCAGCGGCGCAGGGTCATAGCGTCCAGCAGTGCCTGGGTCGGGTGCTGGTGGGTGCCGTCGCCGGCGTTCAGGACGGGCACGTCGATCCAGCCGGCGTGGGCCAGCAGGTGGGCGGCGCCGCAGGCGGAGTGGCGCACCACCACGGCGTCGGCGCCCATCGCCATGATCGTCTGGGCGGTGTCCTTCAGGGACTCGCCCTTGGAGACGGAGGAACCCTTGGCGGAGAAGTTGATGACGTCGGCGCTCAGGCGCTTGGCGGCCGCCTCGAAGGACAGGCGGGTGCGGGTGGAGTCCTCGAAGAAGAGGTTCACCACGGTCTTGCCGCGCAGAGTGGGCAGTTTCTTGACGGCGTGGCGCTGGGTGGCGGCCATGGCCTCGGCGGTGTCCAGTACCATCACCGCCTCGTCACGGGACAGGTCCTTGGCTGACAGCAGGTGCTTCATCGGGCGGCCTCCTGAGGTGCAGCATCGACGATGGTGACGGCGTCGACATCGGCGCCGAGTTCGGTCAGCGACACGACCACCTTCTCGGTCCGGGAGGTGGGCAGGTTCTTGCCCACGTAGTCGGCGCGGATGGGTAGTTGGCGGTGACCGCGGTCCACCAGCACGGCCAGCTGGACGGCGTCTGCGCGCCCGATGGCGCCCAGGGCGTCCAGGGCGGCACGGATGGTGCGGCCGGAGAAGAGCACGTCGTCCACCAGGATGACGGTGCGGCCCTCCAGGCTCTCCCCCGGGATGCGGGTGGGCTGGGGCACGCGGATCGGGTGGCGACCGAGGTCGTCGCGGTACATGGTGATGTCCAGGGTGCCGACCGGCGGGGTCCCGGCGGGGTCGTCGGACTCCTTGGCGGCGACCTCAAGCGCTGCTGCCAGACGCCGGGCGAGTGGGACTCCCCCGGATGGGATGCCGAGGATCATCAGATTGCTGGCGCCACGATTGCGTTCAAGTATCTCGTGGGCGATGCGTACGAGGGAGCGCTGGATCTCGGCGGCGCCGAGGATCTGCTTCCCGGGGGGCTGTATTGCGGCCACGGTACGTGGACCTCCTTCTCCGCCTCACTGGACGGGCTTCAAGGATGTCGGTCAGGGTGATGTTAACGCAGCGCCGCTAACGACGCGCACGCCGTCCACCGGGCGGTCACCCCCTCGAGACCGGCACTAAGGACGTACCGAGACCGGTGGATATGGCGCCAGCGGCGCCGGATGCCCGCCCTATCCACGGCGCAGCACCTCGGCCAGCGTGAGTGGCGTCCGCCCAGTAAGCGCGCGCACATCGTCGGTGACGGTGGCGAGCTCACCGGAGCCGATCGCGGTGTAGGTGGACACCCAGGCATCCAACTGCCAGGCGGGCGCGTTGTAGCCGCGGCGGGACGCATAGGCCTCATCGAGGCTCTGGTCACGGTAGACGGTGGGACGGCCGGTCACAGTCGTGATGGTGGCGGCCGCTTCGGCCAGGGTGAAGGCCTCGGGCCCGGTCAGTTCGTGGGTCGCTCCGTCATGTCGGTCCTGGCCGTCGGCAACGCCGGTGAGGATCGCGGCCGCACTGCACGCGACATCCTCACGGGCGACGGCGCCTACACGTCCGGAACCAGCGGGGCCGGCGATGACGCCGTCGACGACCAGATCAGGGATGAAGTCGATATAGAAGGAGTCGCGCAGGAAGGTCCAGGTCATACCGCTGGCGCGCAGGTGTTCCTCGGTCGCCCAGTGGGTGCGGGCCAGGGTGAAGGCGGCCTCAGGGCCGGCGCCCAGGAAGCTGGTGTAGACGACGTGCCGCACGCCGGCCGCCGCTGCTGTATCGATGAGGGTCTTGTGCTGTTCGAGACGATCGGCGCTCTCGGCGGCCGAAACCATGAACAGCAGGTCCACGCCCTCCAGGGCGCGTAGGGCGGCATCGGCCTGGCCATAAGAGGCGACGGCGACGTCGTCGGCCCAAGCGGGGGCCTTCAACGGGTTGCGCACAAGGAGGCGCTGACGCAGGTCGGCATCGTGCAGTAGCTCGGCGACGCGGCCGCCGACCTTGCCGGTGGCGCCGGTGACGGCGATCGTGAGCGGGCGGGCGGAGGGAGAAGTGAGGGCTGGGCCGACGGTGGTGCTCATAGCACCTTTTCTACCCCACTGCCCCATGGGTCGGCGCAAGGAACTTGCCGCGATCGCCATCAATGACGTACCGAGGTCGGCATGGCGCTCAGTGAGTCGGCGCCGGGCTCCGAGCAAGTCGTACAGCGGTGCGGTGTTGTACCTCGACGAGTACCGCTGTTCAGCGGTCCTGCACGGCATTCTCGATTTCGGAGT
This sequence comes from Actinomyces sp., assembly GCF_030530635.1. Classification (GTDB taxonomy): domain Bacteria; phylum Actinomycetota; class Actinomycetes; order Actinomycetales; family Actinomycetaceae; genus Actinomyces. Next base: position 6,902 of record NZ_JAUMUL010000007.1, on the reverse strand, counting down.
CCTCAATCTCCTTCAGACTCCTGCCACCACGCTTCCACCTGTCCCTCCCGTTCAAGGCCGCGCCTCCTACGAAACCGGCAGCACCAGATGGACTGTCGAATCGCAAGTCACTCATGGGCAGGCAGTCCTCCCCTCCACCTTTATCGCGCCCTTGTGCTTATGTCTAAGCCTCTGAACACTGTCCGGGCCGCTTGGGATGCTTGTCCAGGCAGGTAGGCAGGGAGTAGACCAGACATCAGGGAGAGGCTACCGATCGCTGTCACAATTGATGACAAACGGGACCGATCGAAGCTTGCGACATTCGAAGACCATTGATATCACGCCGTTTCGTCGGAGATGGTCGGGGCGCGTAGCGGCCTTTGGCATCATTTTTGACAGTTCCGCAGCACCCCGGGCTGGACGCTCAGTTCCCCTCGAGTACCGCGCGGGCGGTGACCTCGTCGGTGACCAGTGCGCAGAGGTAGCCGCCGCGCAGGGCCGAGCGGATTGCGGTCACCTTCTCCTCACCCGCGGCCACGCCGACGACGAAGGGGATCTCCTTCAGTCTTTCGGGTTCCATGCACAGGGTTCGCTCGCACAGTGCCGTGGGCACGTGCCGCCCCTCGGCGTCCAGGTGATGCCCGCACAAGTGTGCAACCACACCCCGGCGGCGGCACTCGCGCACCACCTGCGGCGTCATCCATTTGCGCAGCAGCGGACTGGTGGACTCCCCCACGGCGCCGATCCCGGTCAGGGCGACGTCACTGCGAGCAGCCAGTTCCAGGGTGGTAGCGACCTGGTCCTCCTGACGTACGGCGCGCACCAGCTTCAGTGAGTCGAAAACCAGCGGCACCGTCAGTGACCGGTAGCGGCCACCCAGCCGCATGGCCAGGTTGCGGCACACATCCGCGCCGTCGCCCAGGTCATAGGACTCCCCAGCCGATCCGATCATGGCCACCACCGTCGAGGTGGGCCAGGTGCGCTCCGGCATTTGATGCACGACGGCGGCCACGGCACGCCCATTGGATACCGCAATCACCGACTTCGAGCCACAGTGCTCGAGCAGCAGCTCCGCCGCGGCCCGGGCAACGGCGGGGGTTACACCGGGAACGAGTGTACGGGATACCTCGGTGACGCGAGCCTGTTGGAGGCCGAAGGCCGAGGTGAGCTGCTCCTCCAATGCCATTAGTCGTTCGATGGGGTGAGCGACGGTCACCTGGACGATCCCGACTCTGCGTGCCTCGGTCAGCTTGCGTGAGACCGTGGAGCGCGAGTAGCCCAGGTGCTCGGCGATCTCATCCTGACTGAGGTCCTCGTCCCAGTAAAGGCGGGCGATGTTGAGCAGCAGCCGCGCATGCTCGCGATCCAGGGTTGCGCACATAGTTGCATTCTACCGTCAGCATCCTCAGGTACCACTATGAATTCCCGAGGGAAGACCGGTTGTGAACACCACTCCATCAAACCGTAGGTTGCACGGATGTGCAGCAGGCGGCTTCGGCGGCGTTTCTGCCACACCTAGCGTGAAGGTACCGCGATGGAGGTGACCACCACGCGGCAGCCCTGCTCATCCGTTCGAGGGAGAACCACATGGCAATCGTCCGTACCATTCATGGCGACGTCGACCCGTCCACGCTCGGCGTCGTCAACGCCCACGACCACCTCATCCGCGTCGGCGCGGGAGAGGTCTACATTGATCCCGACCATCTTCTGGAAGACGAGGACAAGGCGGTACAGGAGGCCGGCTACTTCGTCGAGGCGTCCAAGCGCTTCGCCCCCAACGCCACCATCGTGGACATGTGCCCGGCGTCCTGTGGCCGCGGCGTGCTCAAGCTCAAGCGCGTCGTTGACCGGGTGCGCGACCTGCAGGTCATCCAGGCCACCGGCTTCCACCAGCAGAAGGTCTACCTCGAGTGGCGTCAGTCCTGGGTCAACCAGTACACGGTCAACGAGATTGCCGATCTGCTGATCGCCGACATCGTCGAGGGCGTTGACGCGGGCGACTACATGGGCCCGTTGGTCAAGCGCACCGACGTGCGCGCCGGCGTCATCAAGTGGGCCACCGCCTACGGCAAGATCACCGACTGGGAGGTGAAGACCGGAAAGGCCGTCGCCATCGCCTCCAAGGAGACCGGCGCACCCGTCAACACCCACGTAACCGCCGGCACCTGCGGTCCAGAGCAGGCCCGCTTCCTGATCGAGCAGGGCGTGGCCCCGGAGAAGATCGCCATCGGGCACATCCAGCGCAACTGGGACCCATGGATCCATGCGCAGATCACCAAGCTCGGCGCCTACGTTGAGCTCGACGGCACCAACCGCATCAAATACGTGCCGGACAACGCCCGCGTGAACCTCATCAAGGTGCTCGGTGAGAAGGGCTACGGCAAGCAGATCCTGCTCGGCACCGACTCGGGCAAGGCCTCCTACCAGAAGGCCTACGGCTCAGTCTCCGGGATCGACTACGACCCGGCCGTGTTCTGCCCGCGCCTGATCGACGACGAGGGCTTCGATCCCGACTACGTCCAGGACCTGCTGGTGAACAACGCCGCCACGTTCTTCGCCTTCGAGCCCCTGGCCGGCTGACCGAGGCGAGTTGAAATGAGCGAACCCCGCAACACGCCCAGGCTCCAGATCGCCCTAGACACGCTGGACCAGCCCAGCGCGCTGGGCCCATTGCAGCAGGCGGCGCCGTACGTCGACATCATCGAGTGCGGCACCATCCTGATCCTGTGCGAGGGCTACCACTCGGTACGCAACATCAGCGCCCTGTTCCCGGACAAGCAGATTCTCGCCGATGTGCGCATCGCGGAGGCCGGCGCCAAGATCGCCCGCCTGGCCTTCGAGGCCGGCGCCGACCTGATCTCCTGCGTGGCCGGTGCCTCCATGACCACCATCGAGCAGGTCTGCAAGGTCGCCGCCGAGTTCGACGGCGAGGTGCAGGTGGAGCTGGCCGACGAGTGGTACGACCCGGACCGGGCCCGCGCCTGGCGCGCCGTCGGCGTCCAGCACGTCATCGTCAAGCGGTCCCGCGACCGCGAGGCCGCCGGCGACCTGTCCTGGAAGGCCGCGGACATGGACCGGGTCGACGAGCTGGCGGACATGGGCTTCACGGTCACCGTCACCGGCGGCATCAGTGCGGAGGACCTAAAGGCCTTCGCCGGTCGCAGAGTCGGCATCGTCATCGCCGGACGTTCGATCGTCGGCGCCGACGATCCGGCAGCAGCCGCATCCGCCCTGCGCGACGCCATCGACGAGGTGTGGTCATGAGCTTGGCCACCCTGGACGACGGCATTCGCCTGGGCATCTACGAGAAGGCCCTGGTCGCCAATTCGCTGGCAACCGCGGACGACTGGGCGAGCTTCCTCGCCCAGGTGCCACAAGCCGGCTTCTCCTTCCTGGACCTGTCGGTCGACGAGTCCCCCGAGCGGGAGGCCCGCCTTCAGTGGGGGCCGCGCCAGTGCCGCATGGTGCGCGAGGCCGCCGAGTCGGTCGGCACCGGTATCGGCGGGGTGTGCCTATCGGTGCACCGGCGCATCGGCCCGGGTTCGACCGACCCCGAGTTGCGGCGTCGAGCTCGCGAGGTCATGGCCCAGGGGCTGGAACTGTGTCACGAACTCGGGGCCCCGGTGATCCAGGTGGCCGGGTACTACGCCTACTACGAGGACCCCCATCCCGACGCTGAGCGCTGGTACGGCCAGCTGCTTGCCGACGCCGTCCCCCTGGCCTCGCGCCTGGGGGTTGTGATGGGGATTGAGAATGTAGACGGCACCGATGTCACCTCCATCCGCAAGGCTATGGAGTTCGTCAATGCCGTGGACTCCCCGTACCTGCAGGTGTACCCCGACCTGGGCAATATCGCCGAGCAGGGGCTGGACCCCGCCGCCGAACTGGAGGCCGGTCGTGGCCACATGGTGGCCATGCACGCCAAGGACGTGCGCCGCGGGGAGCCGAGGCGGGTGGAGATGGGCACCGGCATCGTCGACTGGGACAAGTCCTTCGAGCTGCTGGCCGCGCAGCACTGGACCGGTCGGCTCATGATCGAGATGTGGAACGACGACGCCCCCGACTCCGTGGCCCGCTGCATCGCCGCCCGCGAGTTCATTGAGGGCAAGGCCGCCGGCGCCGGCATAGCCATCCAGAAACCTTGAGCGCCCTCTCGTGCCTCTCGTCTCGAGAGCACACCATGCGACAACCGTTACTCTTCGACCGCTTTCAATCCATAACAACACCTACGGATGCAGAACCAGAAAGGCAGCTGTAACGCCGCGCACGCGGCCAGACACAGCCAAACAGAAGGACCCGAATCATGACGTACGACCTGACCACCATCGGTGAGGGGCAGATCCGCCTCACCTGCGAACGCGGCGAGCGGCTGGCCACTGCCCGCTCCCTGCGCATGACCGCCGCCGGCTCCGAGGCCAATGTCGCCGGCCTACTCAGCCAGCTCGGTCGCTCCACCGCCTGGGCCTCCAAACTGCCCAAGGGAGAACTCGCCGACCGTATCGCCCTGGAGTACTCCGCCGTCGGCGTGGACATTCGCCACACGGTGATGACGGAGGAGGGCCGGGTGGCCCTGTACTTCCTGGAGCCGGGCGAGTTCCCGCTGCCGGGCAAGGTGACCTACGACCGCCTGCACACGCCCTTCCGCACCATCACACCGGAGGAGATCGATTGGGACGCCCTACTGGACACCCGCATCGTCTTTCTGACCGGCATCACCGCCGCGCTGACCCCCGACACCGCTCGGGTGGTGCGCTACTTCGCCGACGCCGCCGGCGAGCGGGGCGTGGACGTCGCCCTGGACGTCAATTTCCGCTCCTTGCTCTGGAGCGGGGAGCAGGCGCGGGCGACCTTGGAGCCGATTGCGCGAAAATCGTCGATCCTGTTCTGCTCGCGCACGGACGCGAGGGTCGTCTTCGGCATCGACAAGCCGGATGTGCAGGCCTGCCGCGCCCTGCGCGAGGAGATGGGTGTGCCCACGGTGGTCTCCACCGACGGTCGTGCCGGTACCTACCTGTCAACGGCGGTCAAGGACCGCACTTTCGATATCCACTCCGTGCCGGTGATCGACCGGCCCGGTGCCGGTGACTCCTTCGTCGCCGGCACCCTGCACGGCTGGCTGGACGATGACGTCGAGCGGGGCATCGAGATGGGCACCAAGGTTGCCCAGATAGCGCTGACGCACCACGGCGATCTCACGCACGTACGTCCCGGCGAGCTGCAGACCCTGCAGAGCACGGACATCGTGCGTTGAAAGCCGCACGGTCGGTGCGCGCCCAGGCTCGTCCCGGCCCATCCTCTTCCTGCCAGTCAGACTGAAAGAATAAAAATGGATATGAGTACACAGGCAACGGCGCATGTAGCGCCACAGGGGAAGACCGCTCCTGAGCAAATCGACAATCACCGCCTCTCCGGACACCAGAAGTCCCTGATCGGCATGGCGATCGTCGGCAATGTGTCGGAGTTCTTCGACTTGTTTCTCATTGGCTTCATCATCAATCTCCTCATCGAGACACCCGGATGGAATCTGACCGGCTTCCAATCGGGCGTGATCCTGGCCGGCGCGGGACTGGGCACCGTGCTGGGCTCAATCACCTGGGGGCGGCTGGCGGACGTGTTCGGCCGCAAGCACGCCTTCATCTGGTGCATTGTCGTACTGGTGGTGTTCACGGCAGGCTCTGCCTTCACCCCGGTCAACGGTTGGGTCCTGCTGACGATTCTGCGCACCGGCGTGGGCTTCGGCGTCGGTGGCCTGAACATTACCTCCGTGCCATTTGTGCAGGAGTTCGTGCCCGCCAAGCAGCGAGGTCTGCTGGCCGGACTGACCAGCGTATTCATCCCCGCCGGCATCTTCCTGGGCGGACTGGTGACCAAGTATCTCGGCGGCCCCCTGGGGTGGCGCGGCCTGATCGCCGTCGGCTGCATTCCGATCGTGCTGCTCGCCTGGGCGCGCTTCATCCCCGAGTCGCCCCGCTTCCTGCAGTCGCGGGGGCGTGAGCGCGAGGCGAAGGAGGCCTATGCGTGGGCCATGGAGATCCCGGTGGAACAGGTCGCCGATCTGCCGGAGCTGCCACAGAAGTCCTCCGCCTCCTATGCGGTCATCTTCGCCAGGTACCCCAAGCAGCTGCTGGTGGTTGCACTCGGCTCCTTCTGCTTCATCATGGGCTCCTTCACGGTGCAGTCCTGGGGGCAGACGCTGCTGGGGCAGTCGTTCAAGTTCGGGGCTGGCACCGTGGCGACCCTGTTCATGTTCGTCTCGCTCGGAGACCTGCTCGGACGGCTCGGTTCGGCCTGGATCTCGGACAAGATCGGGCGGCGCTGGACCATGTTCGGCTGCGGCATGATCGGCGCCGTCGGTGCCCTGATCGCCGCCTTCTCCACCCGGATGGTTACGTCCGACGGAGAAATCGGCAATGCCGGGTACGTGTTCTTCGCCGGCATCTTCATCGTCATGATGTTCGGCGACGGCGCCTTCGGCATCCTCAACGCCTTCGGCGGTGAGCAGTTCCCCACCGAGGCCCGCTCCACCGGGCTGGGCCTGGGCTACGGAATCGGCGCCATCGCCAAGGTGGTGGGGCCGTACTTCGTGGGCGCCCTGGTGGGTTCGGCCGAGTTGAGTCATGAAGTGGTGTTCGTGCCCTTCATCATCTTCGCCGGGCTGCTCTTCCTGGGTGGCGTGGTCTACCTGTTCGCACGTGAGACCAAGGGGGCGTCACTGGAGGACATCTGAGCGTCTCAACCGCCGCGGCGGCACGCCGCTGCCATTGTGGCTCTCCGCCACGTCAATGCCGTAGCCTCCGGATCACTCCTATCCGGAGGCTACGGCATATTGGTTATTGGAAGCCGATGCGTGAACGTCTGCGCGAAGCCGTCAGTGTTGGCCGTAGACGTTCTGGTAGCGGTCGTTGAGACGGTCGATCAGGTCC
>NZ_JAUMUL010000006.1 GCF_030530635.1 Actinomyces sp. | reverse complement strand
GTCCCCGCCGGCCACAAGTCCTCGTCAGCCTCAGAACGTCCGCGCAGGCCCCACGACGTCACTGCCCGGACGCCCGAGTACGACCTCCTCGTCCCGAGCACGACCACCCGCCGGCCCGGTGCACACCGAACAACGCACCTAACACGACCACCCGCGGGCCCGCACCACCACACCCCAAACGCGAAGAGCCAGATTACCGGGAACAACGAGACGGCCCCTCACCGTGCCCCGCCGCTCGGCGGGTTCATGGGTGAGGAGCCGTCTCAAGCCTCGCGGCCGCGCGTGGCGAACGGCCGCGTCCGACGGTGTCGGGCGCCGACTGGCTCAGGCCTTGGGAGCGTTGACGTCCGCGGGCAGAGCCTTACGGGCGGTCTCAACCAGCGTCTTGAAGGCGGCGGGCTCGTTGACGGCCAGCTCGGCGAGCATGCGGCGGTCAACCTCCACGCCGGCCAGGCCCAGGCCCTGCATGAACCGGTTATAGGTCATGCCCTCGGCGCGGGCCGCGGCGTTAATGCGCTGGATCCACAGGCGACGGAAGTCGCCCTTGCGCGCCCGGCGGTCACGGAAGGCATACACGCCGGAGTGAGTGACCTGCTCCTTCGCCTTGCGGTACAGGCGGGAGCGCTGCCCACGGTAGCCGGAGGCCCGGTCGAGGACGGTACGACGCTTCTTCTGGGCGTTAACAGCCCGCTTCACACGTGCCATGTGATGACTCCTTGTTGTGTTGTGGGCCGATCAGCGACCGAGCAGCCTCTTGACCTGGCGGGTGTCGGCCGGGGCGACGACCTGGTCCTGGGACAGCCTGCGCTTGCGGCGAGAGGACTTGACCTCCAGCAGGTGGCGCTTGCCGGCCCGCTCCCGCATGAGCTTGCCGCTACCGGTGACCCGGAAGCGCTTCTTGGCACCGGAGTGCGTCTTGTTCTTCGGCATGTTTATTTCCTCTTCTCGGTCCCCGACGCCGGATGGGCCGGGGGCTGCGAACCTCGTCGGATGACGAGGCTGGGTCTGTTACGCCCGCCTTCGACGAGCCACTGGGCGGGCGAGTTCACTCACCCTCGGCGTCGGGGGCCTGAGCCGCCTTCGCCTCCGCTTTGGCCTCACGGGCCGCCCTGGCGGCCTGCTTCTCAGCTCGGCGGCTGGCACGTGCGGCCTCGCGACGGCGACGCTGGTCGGACTTGACCTCCGCCTTCTTACGGGTGGGAGCCAGGACCATGACCATGTTCCGGCCGTCCTGGCGGGGGTGGGATTCGATATTGCCCAGCTCGGAGACCTGCTCGGCCACGCGCTGCAGCAGTCGGATGCCCAGCTCTGGACGGGACTGCTCGCGGCCACGGAAGCGGACGATGCATTTGACCTTGTCCCCACCCTTGAGGAAGCGCTCGACGTGCCCCATCTTGGTGGCATAGTCGTGCTCGTCAATCTTGGGACGGAACTGGATTTCCTTGAGCTGAGTGTTTGCCTGGTTGCGTCGAGCGTCACGTGCCTTCATGGCCGACTCGTACTTGAACTTGCCGTAGTCCATGAGTCGGCACACCGGGGGGCGTGCGTCAGGGGCGACCTCTACGAGGTCCAGGCCGGCCTCTTCGGCCAGGCGGAGGGCGTCCTCTACCCGGACGATGCCGACCTGCTCACCGCTGGGGCCGACCAGCCGCACCTCGGGGACGCGGATCCGTTCGTTGATACGGGGCTCGCTGATGACTGTTCCTCACTCTTGTCAGTGGTTACCGTCGCAACGAAGAAGGCCTTCGCCGCATACGCGCACGAAGGCCCCTCATGTGCTCATAAGAGCACGGCCGCGAGGATCACTCCCCGCATGACCCGGCCCCTTTGAGGGACCCAGGTGGGATTACTCCGCTTGCGTGCCGGAGGTATGACTCCGGCCGGTTGATGCTGGAGTCTAGCAGCTTCTTCCCACACCACGTCACACACGAGCCACTGCTGGAACGTGACGGTGCCCATAGGAGCCCTGGGAGTTCGCCGTCAGGCGGGCACCGGGCACAACTCCACGGTGTCGATGAACTCGCCCCAGGCGGGATTGACCATTACGTACTGGCACTGCTCCAGCGCGGCTGCAACGGCGGGCGTGCCCGACGAGGCGTCCACGCGGATGAACACGCGCAACTCGGCAGTCTCCCCCGGGGCGAAGGCCACCCCGGTAACACCCTCGACGCTGCCGAGCTGGGAGGCCACCTCCGCCTGCACCGGCTCGTTGCGCCACGAGGGGATCCACTCCTCTCCTCCGGCCAGAGCCACCACCGCGGGACGCGGCAGGCGCAGGTCGCGGGTGCCCGGATCCAGCACCCACAACTGATCGGTACTCAGGCAAGCGACCTGGGCTGCTCGCTGCGGCGTGACCGGTACGGGACGCACGTCCGCGCGCCAAGCGGAGACGGCAGCAGCGGAGGTGAATACCGGCAGCGCCAGGTGACCGTCGTCGAGCCGGACTGCCAGATCCACTGCGTCCTCGGCTGCGTCAGCCGTATGCGGTTCGTGCGCGGGAACAGCGAGAGTGTTCTCACCCAGACGGATACGCGTGGGTCCGCCGACGGCGTGCGCGGCCACCGGCACGATCAGACGGCTGGCCGTCAATGCAGCGAGCAGCCGGTCCAGATATTCGTGCCGCGGCAGGCCCTGCTCATCCAGAGCGGCCGCCACGGCGGGATCTGCGGAGCCGTCGTCTGCGGCGAAGGGTGTGGGGGCGGCCAGCAGCCGCTCCAGCCGGTCGCGGGCGGCCATCGCGGCGGCCACCTGCAGGTCTTCGGGCAGGGGCGAGGCCGCACCGGCTGCGGGCAGGTCCGGGGTGTGGGGAGTCTGGGACATGAGTTACCGCTCCTGAGTAGGTCGGCTCTCGTCACCGCAGAGGGTTAACGCCTCCTGGAGGGTGAAGTTACCGTTGTACAGGGCCTTTCCGACGATCGCTCCCTCCAGCCCGTATCCCTCCAGGCGCGCCAGGGCACGCAGGTCGTCCAGGTGGGCGATGCCACCGGAGGCGACCACAGGAGCGGCGGTGCGCTCACAGACCTCGCGCAGCAGCTCGATATTGGGTCCCATGAGGGTGCCGTCCTTGGTGACGTCGGTGACGACGTAGCGGGCACATCCGGCGGCGTCCAGCCGCTCCAGGGTCTCCCACAGGTCCCCGCCCTCCTTGGTCCAACCACGGGCGGCCAAGGTGGTCCCGCGCACATCCAGGCCGACGGCGATCTTGTCGCCGTGTTCGGCGATCACGCGTTCAGTCCAGGCCGGGTCCTCCAGTGCGGCCGTGCCCAGGTTGACGCGGGCGGCCCCGGCGGCCAGGGCACGCTCCAGCGAAGCGTCGTCGCGTATGCCTCCGGAGAGCTCTACCTTCACGTCCACCTCGCCGACGATGCGCGCGAGCAGTGGGGCGTTGCTGCCGCGTCCGAAGGCCGCGTCCAGATCCACTAGATGAATCCAGGCGGCGCCGGCCGCCACCCAGTCCCGGGCGGCATCAATGGGACTGCCGTAGTCGGTTTCACTTCCGGCTTCGCCTCGTAGCAGGCGGACGGCCTTGCCGTAGGCGACGTCGACGGCCGGTAGAAGAGTGAGCATGGGCGTCTCCTTGAATTGAGTTCGCGGCGCACTTCGGTGCACGGCGGAGGGATCAGAGGGTAGTCAGCCAGTTGCGCAGCAGCTGCGCTCCGGCGTCACCTGACTTCTCGGGGTGGAACTGGGTTGCGCTCAGGGCACCGTTCTCGACGGCGGCCACGAAGTCCTCCCCGTGCGTGGCCCAGGTCGAATGGGGCGGGCGGGTCCGTCCCGGGCCGAGCAACTCGGCGGGATCGGTCTTGGCTGCGTATGAGTGCACGAAGTAGAAGCGCTCGGAGCCGTGGGTGCCACCCAGCCCGTCGAACAGGACGGTGTCGGCCGGAGGACGTACCTGGCTCCAGCCCATGTGGGGGACGATCTCGGCCTGGAGGCGGGAGACGGTGCCGGGCCACTGGGCCAGGCCGGGCACCGACTCATCCTCAGTGCCCTCGGCATGCTCGGTCGAGGCTTCGAACATGACCTGCATACCCACGCAGATTCCCAGCACCGGCCTGCCCCCGGCAAGCCTGCGGTCGATGAGTCGGGGTGCATCGACGGCGCGCAGCTGCTCCATTACCGCCGCGAAGGCGCCAACCCCGGGGACGACGAGCCCGGCGGCGGCCTCTACGGCGGCCGGGTCCGCAGTCAACTCGACGATCGCGCCGACACGCTCCAGGGCGCGCACGGCCGAGCGCACATTGCCACTTCCGTAGGCCAGGACGACGACGTGTGGTTGCCTCACGATCACACCCTACCCACGCGCGGTACTGATAACGCCATCGGCGTCAGCTACCGTGTTGTCAGTCGGCTTCACTGCCACCGCCGCTGCCGCGCGGCCGCATGCCACGACCCAGCCAGCGCATGATCCGCCCGGGCTTTACCTCAGTGGTTCTAATCGCACCCGGCACGTCCTGCACCCGGGTGGCCCCGAACAGGATGTCCTCAATGCTCTCATCCAAGTCGGGTAGCAGTACCCCGGGGCTGATCTCCTCCCCGGCCGCACCGTTGCGATAGTGACGGACGGTGATGGTGCCCGACAGTCCGGACTCGACGCCGGCGTCGGTGGCCAGATCCGCGGTCACGAGCACCACGCCGGCGCGGCTCAGGCGAGACAGGACCCCCGCCAGTTCGGCCGCCTCGGCGGGCTCGGTATCGGCACCACCGAGCAACTCGGCGATATCCCACTCGGCGTGCGCGGACACGAACTCCTTCACGGCAACCGCTCCTGAGGCGGTGGGCACCACCGTGCACTCCAGGCCACTGGCGGCGCACAGCGCGGCCAGCGCCTCAGCACTGGCCAAAGGGGTGAGCACTAGGGCGATCTTCACGGCCCTCGGACCGCCGGCAGTCCCCGAGTCGGAGCCGAGTGCAGACGTAAAGGCTTCAAGTTCAGCGAGTTGTTCGGGGGTCAGGCGCTCCTCGCCTTTGGAGTCTGCGCCGCCGCGTTCTCCGTAAACGTTGTGGGGCACGTCCCTGGGTGAAACGGGACCGTCCTGCTCGGTGGGCGCGTCGGGTCCGCCCGCGACCGACTCACCGTCAACATCCGGTTGCACAGGCAGTTCGAGCCCTTCCACAATGGCGGCGAACTCGGCATCGAGGTCCGGGTCCTCATCGCGTCGGCCGCCCGGGCTGACGTTGTGGTCGTCATGCATCACAAAGCCCCCTTAGTAGAGGGGATGTCGTCGACACGCGGGTCCGGTTCAACGGCCGCGCGCAGGGCGCGGGCCAGAGCCTTGAACTCGGCCTCAGCGATATGGTGGGGGTCACGCCCGGAGATCACGCGCACGTGCAGGCAGATGCCGGCGTGGTAGGCGATCGCCTCCAGGCAGTGGCGAACCATAGATCCGGTGAAATGCCCCCCGATGAGGTGGTGCACGAAGGCCTCGGACTCCCCGTCGTGCACCAGGTAGGGGCGGCCGGAGATGTCGACGACGGCCTGCGCGAGGGCCTCGTCCAGGGGCACGAGCGCGTCACCGAATCGTCTGATGCCGCGCTTGTCGCCCAGCGCGGTCTTCAGGGCCTCACCGATGCAGATAGCAGTGTCCTCCACCGTGTGGTGGACGTCGATGTCGGTGTCTCCACTGGCGCGTACCGTCAGGTCGATCAGCGAATGCCTGCCCAGGGCGGTGAGCATGTGGTCGTAGAAGGGCACCGTGGTGGAGATGTCGGTGCGTCCGGTCCCGTCCAGGTCGAGTGCGACCACGACGGAGGACTCGCTGGTGGTGCGTTCAATGCGGGCCGTGCGGTTCATGTGTTGCTCTCCTTCGCATCGCTCCCCCTGGTCACGCCCACGAGCGCATCACGGAAGCGTTCCATCTCCTGCGGCGTACCGACGCATACCCGAAGATACCCGTCCGGACCGACAACGCGAATGAGGACGCCCCGCTCCAGCAGTCCCTGCCACACCGCCTCACGGTCGGCGAAGGGACCGAACAGGACGAAGTTGGCGTCGGAGTCGTGGGCGGTCCAGCCGTTGTTGCGCAGCCATGTCACCAGGCCGTCGCGCTCGTCGCGCAGGGAGGCGACCTGGCTCATCAGCTCTTGACGGTGGTCCAGGGCTGCCAGGCCCACCGCCTGGGAGACGGCGGACAGGTGATAGGGCAGGCGCACGATGCGCAGCATGTCAATCATTTCGCGGCAGGCAGCCAGGTAGCCGAGCCGCAGCCCGGCCATGCCGAATGCCTTGCTCATGGTGCGGGTGACTGCCAAATGCGGGTAGCGGGCCGCGCCGTCGGCAGCGGTAGCCTCCAGCAGCTCCAGTGCGCTGGGGGTGCCCGGTCGGCGGAACTCCGCATAGGCCTCGTCAATCACCACCACGCAGTCCGTCCTGCCCGCACCGACACCGGTTTCACTGGGACCACGCCCGCGGGCCGCCTCCAGGATTGCGGCGACGTCGTCCAACGGCAGGGCGGTTCCGGTGGGGTTGTTCGGGCTGGCCAGTATGACCACGGCGGGGTGCTCGCGCTCAATGGCCGAGGCGACGGCGCCGACGTCCAAGGTGAAGTCCTCCCGCCTGACACCGGTGAGGTAGCGAGTAAAGGTGTTGCGGGCGTACTCGGGGTACATGGAGTAGGTGGGGGTGAAGGAGAGGCAGCTGCGTCCCGGCCCGCCGAAGGCCTGCAGCACATGCGCCATGACCTCGTTGGAGCCGTTGGCGGCCCAGATCTGCTGCCAGTCCAGCTTCACGCCGGACTCGGCGGCCAGGTAGTCGGCCAGGGCGGCCCGCAGCACGGGGAAGTCTCGCTCCGGGTACCGGTTCAGGCCTGTCGCGGCCCTGCCGGCCGCGGCGGCGATGTCAGCCACGACGGCGGAACTGGGCGGATAGGGGTTCTCGTTGACGTTGAGGCGCACCGGCACATCCAACTCGGGCGCGCCGTACGGTTGGCTGCCCTGCAGATCGGGCCGCAGCGGAAGAGAGGTCACGGGGCGAAAGTCTACGCGGTATCACCCAAGTCGCCTGTGTGTCACGACCGCATCCGGCTCAGGTGGGGGGATCATGAACTCCCCCCGCGTCAAGATGGTTGAGCGCATCACCGAGTACCGCGGTGGAGACCACCGGCAGATCGATCAGACGGCCACGGAGCGCAACTCACGGCTGAAGTCCATTACGGGCACGGACACCGCAACTATGTGTACCCCCGGCGGCCGCACGCTAGGGTGCGGCCGCCGGGGGAAGGCTTCAGAAACGTGCGGAGGCCAGCCGGGCCCCCTCGGTCAGCGAGGCGAGCTTGGACCAGGCGATCTGGGCATGCACGCGCCCACCCAAGCCGCAGTCGGTGGAGGCGACCACGCGCTCAGGTCCCACCAGCCGGGCGAAGCGCTCGATGCGGTCGGCAACCAGTTCGGGGTGCTCCAGCACATTGGTGGCGTGGGAGACCACGCCGGGGATCAGGTACTTGCCGTCGGGCAGGGGGGTGTCCTGCCAGATCTTCCACTCGTGCTCGTGGCGCACATTGGCGGCCTCGAAGCTCAGGCCGCTGGCGTTCACGGACAGGGCCAGGTCGACGATCTTGTCGAAGCCCAGATCGGTGGAGTGCGGCCCGTGCCAGGACCCCCAGCACACGTGGTAGCGCACCTGGGCGGGGTCGATGCCCTCCAGGGCATGGTTTAGGGCCTCAATACGCACCGCCGAGAAGCGGCGGTAGTCCTCCAGGGACGGCTCGGTGATGAACTGATCCCAGGACTCGGCCAGATCGGGCGCGTCGATCTGGACCGTGAGCCCGGCGTCGGTGATGGCCCGGTACTCCTCACGCAGAGCTTCGGCCCAGGCCCACACGGCGGCCTCGTCGTCCTCGTAGTAGTAGTTTCCGACGCGGGCGGCTGAGGCCGGGCTGACGGAGGCCACGAAGCCCTCGCTCAGCGGCTTGCCCGCCCGCTCCAGCCCATGGGTGAGGGCGGCTATGTCACGGGCGACGACTTCCTGCCCGGTGTAGCGGATCTCGCCGGTGACCACCGGGAACACCCAGGGCTTGCGCGTGGCCAGGTGGATGCCGGAGGTGGGGTCGGCGTAGGCATCGGCGAAGGCGACCCAGTCGCGACGATCGGTCATGGCGTCAAGCTCAAGCTTGCCGGCGGGGGTGGGCTTGCGCTCAGGCAGCTGCTCGAGCAACTCCAGGCCGCTGAAGCGGCTGAAGGAGTAGGACCACCAGGCGCCGTAGTCGACCTTCTCGGTCATGGCGTGACCGTATTCGCCGTCGTTGACGACCGTTAAACCGGTCTCGGCCTGCCGGGCGACGACGGCATCGGTCTGCTCGTTGACGACCGACGCCAGTGCGGCGTCGTCGAGCGTGCCGGCCGCATGGGCTGCGTTGGCCTCTAACAGTGCCTCGGTACGGGGCAGGGAGCCTACATGGGTGGTGCGGATTGACGTGGCCATTTCAGGTCCTTCCATCGGTCCTGGCGGGAGCACCGCACCGCCGGACACCGCCGACGGCGTGGTTGCTGCGGCGTCGACGAGCCAGGTCTCTCAGCCGCTCTGGATGGTGCACGCACACCATACCAAGATTCCGCCGTCCGTCTACGCCGATGGCCTGTCCGTGCCGTCACCGGCGGGACATGCGGGCCACCGACTGGGCCGGTGGGCCACCACGAACGCGGTACGGGTTAGCGTGGCCACCATGCACCTGCCCGTCTCGCCCCGCAAACCCGCCGAACCGGATTCCGGCCCGGCCGCTTCCGGGCCGGCGGCTCACGTCCCCATCCGCGAGCGCGCCGAGGCGGTGCTGCGTGAGCTGGTCGGCCGGGCGGATGCCCGGCTGCATGCGGATCAGTGGCGCGCTATTGAGGCATTGGTGGTGCAGCGGCGGCGGGCGCTGGTGGTGCAGCGGACCGGCTGGGGCAAATCCGCTGTGTACTTCGTGGCAACCGTGCTGCTGCGGGAGGGCTGGGGCTCCTGGCGGCCCGGCCTGCCCATCCCCGCCCCCGGGCGGCGTGCCGGAGCCGGTGCGACGGTGATCGTGTCCCCGCTGCTGGCGCTCATGCGCGACCAGGTTGACTCCGCCCGCCGAGCCGGTATCAACGCCCTGACCATGAACTCGGTCAATGCCCCGCAATGGCCTGTGATTGAGGCGCAGGTGCGGCTGGGCGAGGCGGATGTGCTGCTGGTGTCCCCCGAGCGGCTCAACAACCCCGTGTTCCGGGATGAGGTCCTGCCCCGCCTGGCCGCGGACGCCGCCCTGGTGGTTGTCGATGAGGCGCACTGCATCTCCGACTGGGGCCATGACTTCCGCCCTGACTACCGGCGCATTCGCACCCTGCTGGCACAGCTGCCGCCGAGTACTCCGGTGCTGGCCACCACGGCGACGGCGAATACCCGGGTCACCGCCGACGTCGCCGAACAGCTCGGATCACGAGGGGCGCAGCCGGCGGGTCGGGCCGTTGCTCCGGCCGCGGATGCCGCCACCGACTCCGCCGACGTACTGGTGCTGCGAGGAACGCTCGAACGCGCCTCCCTGCACCTGGGGGTGCGGCGCCTGCCGGATGCCGCCGCGCGCCTGGCCTGGCTCACCGACTACCTGCGAGCCACTCCCGGATCCGGAATCGTTTACTGCCTGACCGTTTCCGCGGCCGGGGAGGTAGCCGAGCAGCTGCGTGAAGGGGGCCTGGAGGTGGCCGCCTACACCGGCCGCACGGATGCCGCGGAGCGGGAGCTCCTGGAGGAGAGCCTGAAGACCAACCGGGTCAAGGCGCTGGTGGCCACCAGCGCGCTGGGCATGGGCTTCGACAAGCCGGATCTGGCCTTCGTGGTGCATGTGGGGGCCCCGAGCACGCCGGTGGCCTACTACCAGCAGGTGGGTCGCGCGGGGCGCGGGGTCGACCGCGCCGAGGTGATCCTCCTGCCTGGGGCCGAGGACCGTGCCATCTGGGAATGGTTCGGCACCCAGGGCTTCCCGCCCGAGGCGGCGGTGCGCGCGGCGTTGGCCGCATTGGAGGAGGCCAGCACGGCCGGAACCGGGCCGCTGAGCACGAATGCGCTGGAGACCGTGGTGCCGCTGCGCCGGACCCGTCTGGAGTCCATGCTCAAGGTCCTTGACGTCGACGGCGTGGTACGGCGCGTGCGCGGCGGCTGGGAGGCGACCGGGTGCCCCTGGGCGTACGACGCACCGCGGTACGCGCGCGTGGAGCGGGCACGGCTGGACGAGCAGGACTTGATGGTGCGCTATGAGTCCCTGTCCGCACCCGACTGCCGCATGGCCTTCCTGCGGCGGGTGCTGGACGACCCGGAATTGCGCGACGGCTGGAGGTGTGGGGCCTGTGACCTGTGTGGTGGCCTGCAGCTGCCTGCGGCACCGGGCGAGACGGAGATCGCCGGCGTCCGCCGGGCACTGGCCCGCGTGGGAGTCACGATCGAGCCTCGTAAACGCTGGCCCACCGGCATGGACCGCTTGGGACTGCCCGAGTTCAGAGGCCTCATCGCTGAGGAGGATAGGCACAAGCCCGGGCTCGCGGTCGGACGCCTGGACGGGTTGGGGGTCTCCGGTGCGCTGCGTGACTTGTTCGATTCCGACACGGACGGCGAGGTGCCGCCGCCTCTGCGCGCTCCGGTGCTGGAAGTGGCCGGCCGGCTGGGCAACGAACTGCACTCGGCATCCGGGAACGACGACGTCACGGCGGCCCCGAACCAGCTGGGGGTGGCCATTGTCGACTCGCGTACACGCCCGCGACTTCTGCGTCACCTGGGGCGGGCGCTTAGCCATCACCTGGGGGCCGTGCCACTGGGCGTGGTGGCGAGTGGCGGCACGCCCGGCAGACACGACGTCGGCTCCGCCTTCCGACTGGCAGACGTCGCCCGTCGCCTGACGCTGGATGAGTGGTCCCCGCGGGCGCTGGCACGCCTGAAGGGTTCCCACGTCGTACTGGTGGACGACTGGACCGACACCGGCTGGACGCTAACCGTGGCTGCCATGCTGCTGCGCCGGTCCGGGGCGGCGCAGGTGCATCCCCTCGTGCTGGCGCAGCGCTGATCCACGCCTCACCACCTTACCCTCCGGGCCCGCACCGTCCGCTGCACCCATGCAGGCCGGCTAGGCGTCATCGACACGCGCCGCCGCCACCAAATCCTGGGATACTGTCCCGGATCCGCCCGTCTGCGCCGCCGAGTCGGAGGCGGCTAGTCCCTCATCCTGAAGGTAGTACCACCACAGCGGTGCAGCCCAGGCACGCCGCTGGCCGAGGGCGACGGCAGTCAGATGTCGGGCAACTGCCTCACGGCCCGCCCCGGTATCGTCGGCGGAGCCGAACCACCAGGGCCCATCGTCCAGGTCGGGGGCGCCGTATCCCAGTTCGGTGAGCGCCGTGGGCCTGTCTCCGGCGACGCGTTCCAAGGCCCTCAGCACGCGCCGGGCGCCGGCGCCCAAGGGATGCCACTGCGGATAGACGGAAAGCCCGACTATGTCAGTAAGTTCGTCCAACTCACCCTTCAGGTTGGTGGCGGCCCAAGACATGACGGACTCGGCCGCTCGCCCCTGGCCGAGCTGGTAGTACAAGGTGAGCACCCGGGGCGCGGAGGCCGTTGCCGGGGCGGCGGCCAGCGCTCGGGCCGCTTCCAGGGTCCGCTCCACGGCTTCCGGGCCGGTCCACTCCCCTGCGAGCTCGTTACCGATCTCCCAGGCGTCGGCGTCGGGGAAGGCGGCGATTAGACCCGCGATCCGCCGTCCCCAGGAATGCTTGTCGAAATCGGTGAGCGTCTGTGAGTCGCCCACCTGCACCATGATCTGGGCTCCCGCGCCGTGGAGCTCGGCTGTACATCTGCGCCAGCCCGCCATCTCCTCGGAATCACCCGTGTCGCCGACCACGATCCGCACCAGCGACTGACGTCCGGCTGCGGTCAGTCTGGCGACGGCCTGCTCCGCCTTGCCCGGCTGGGGCACGGCGGTGAAGGTCACCCCCAGCATTGCGTCGTCGGGTCCGAGCCGGGCGGCAGCCTCGTCTTGAGCTAGTTGTGCCGCAGTCGCCGCCTCCAGGGCCGAGTTGGCCCGGGCAGCGCGCTCCACGGGAGTCGCCGCCGCCTCACAGTGCTTCAGGGCCTGTGCCGTCCGGTTGCGCAGAGCGTCGATGTTCGCAGCGTCGCTCGCGGCGGCCGACCGCAGTTGAGTCTGAATCTCCACCTGCGCCTTATGCAGACTGCGTGCGGCGAGTTCGGCCAGGGCATGGCGCCCCGGTCCGGGCAGGTCCGCGAAAATGGCCGAGTAGCCGTGGCTCGTCGGCCATGACAGGGTCAGGCAGACCGAGCCGGACGCGGGCAGTTCCAGGGCCGCGGTGGACTCGGTATGCGTCTGCAGGGGCGCCAACTCGATCAGTTCGAGGGTGGCGGAGTCCAGCAGGGCATCGTCACGAGTGTCCGCGCGCGCCCCGTTGACCTGTCGGTTGACCAGAGCCTGGAGGTCCAGGAGTTTCCCGTCGGGGCCGGCGACGTCGAGCAGTACCCGCCCGCCGCCTCCTGCCACGGCCGGGGAGGCGGCGGCCCGAACGCCGGTCTGCAGCCGTAGCGCGACAGTCGCCGCCGCCGTCAAGGCGGCTGTCCCGGCCACCAGCAGGCCCAGCCCTCGGCGCCGCGACACGGATGCGGACCGCGTTGGCTCCCCCGGGACGGGTGGGCGGCGTTCCTCGGGGGACCCGTCGACTTGGCCTCGTACGGTTTGCATCGGCGTCCTCTCAGCTCGGCGCTCAGCTCAACTCGGTGGCGGTCACGAAGGTGTACCCCTCCGCCCTGATGCCCTCGACGACCTCCCGCAGCAGCGAGACGTCGTAGTAGGGGTGGAAGAAGAAACTCGCGGTCGCGTGAGTGACCACCAGATTCGCGTGCGCCGCTGCCACAATATCCGCAGGCAGGCGCGGCGGGTGCTGGTTATAGGACTCCAGTTCCACGTTGCCCAGGTTCTCGGGCAGCACGTGCGTGCCGTAAGGGTCGTTCACGGAGTAGGGGAAGAACTGCCCGTAGTAGTCGAAGTCCCCTCCGTCACGACCGGTGAGCAGGCCCGCGTGTAAGAGTTCGCGCTCGTATCGCACCTGGTAGACCTGGTTGATGCCGTGGTAGGCGGCGGCCGTGGCCGCGTAGTGGGGAGTTTCGAACACCGTCGGCTCCGGCAGGCCCACCTGGGTGAAGACGGCCCGCCCCTCGAGCACCTCCCGGGTGGCCCAGGCGGCGTCGGTGCCGGGAAGCTGTCCGCCGATCTGTACCCATGAGTCGTTGGCGCAGGCAACCGCCGGTGCCGTATTGTCATTGGTCTCGGTGCACCAGGAGCGAATGAACTCGAAGTCGTCCGTGCTGACTGCGTTGTACGGGTTACTCAGGGTGGAGAACTGATGCCGGGTGCCGTGCTGGATCAGGGTACCGCCGTTGGCCACCGCATGGCGCAACACCTCGACCAACTCCGGATTGTCCGCCAGAGTCAGAGTCTCGGAAGCACCGGCGTTGTAAACGCCGCTCGGATCGGTGTACACCGGCACCACGGCGATCTGGAATGGGACCGCGGCCCCGACCAGGTAGTCGACGATCGTGCGCAGCTCGGCGCCCGTGGTGGCGGGGCTGACGTCCTCAATGCGCACGGCCGCCTGTCGCGAGGTCGTCGCCCCGGGCTGGAGGGTGTCGAGCACAATGTCTGCGGCCGCCAGGTAGCGGTCCGTCTCGGAGATGTAGGACAGCGCTACCTCACCGATGTAGGTGAGGTTCGCGGACTTAACCGCCCAGGGGAATGAGCTGCCGGCCGACTGGGCGACCGGGGCGCAGTCGACGGCGGCGCCGGCGGTATCGGTGCACTGTGCCGTTCCCAGGACGGTGACGTCCTGCGCCCTGATGATGTGGGGGGCGGTGATGCCTCCGGTATTCAGGGCGTTGCGGCTCAGGGACTGCCCGTTGTAGGTCACCGAGGTGACCCTGTCGGTGGAGTCGATGTAGGAGTCGGCGGCGTCCCATCCGTAGCGGGTGACGAAAGCGGCGCGGTCCTCGGCCTTGGCCGTGAGCTGCCAGATGTTGAACCCGGACCACAGGACGGGCACGTCGCCGGTGAGCACGTCGTCGAGGAAGGCCTGTGGCAGCGGCTCGTCATAGGTGGAACCGGAGTAGATGACCGCGGTGAAGGAGCCGGCCAGTCCCGCGACATAGTCCGTCACCGGCATGGCGGTCACCGTGCCCGAATGTGAGGCCAGCATCCCCATGCCCAGGGCGTAGTACTCGCCCAAATGCGCGTAGGCGCCCGTCGAGTCGAACAGGACGAGAGTCCGGGCCGGGCCCGCCTGCTCGGTGGAGAAGGTGCGGGCCGAGGCCGGCACGGCTACGTCCGCAGGCAGTTCGCGTACCTGCGGCTGCGCGGCGACCTCCACCGGTCGTGCCAGTTCCGCACCGTCGACGACGCCCGCGGCTTCGAGCGGAAGAATCTGCTTTGCGGCCGCCTCCGGCTCCGGCGGCGCCTGGACCGGCGCCTCCTGGGTGGCGTCAATGGGCTGGGCCGCGGCGACCGGCACAGCGGTCTCCGCCGCCGCGGGGGTGAGCGGCGCGGATCCGATTTGCAGCACCAGGGCGGCCGTGGCCAGCAGGATGCCCAGCGGAGCATGGCGGCGGCGCTTCAGGGACAGGCGTTTCATTCAGTTCTCCTGTGGGTCGGGTACGGAACGGTCGGGTTTGAAATCGGCCAGGCGCCGACCGACGCCGGTCAGCGCCGCCATGGCGGCGACGATGCGAGCACAGGCCCGGCCATCGCCGTAGGGGTTCACCGCAGCCGCCATCTCGGCGTAGGCGGTGGCGTCATTCAGCAGACGGTCTACGGAGCCGAAGATGGTCTGTTCCTCGGTGCCGACCAGTTTGGCCACACCGAAGTCGATGGCCTCGGGGCGCTCGGTGTTCTCACGCATGACGAGGACCGGTTTGGACAGCGCGGGCGCCTCCTCCTGCACACCGCCGGAGTCCGTCAGCACCAGGTGGGAGCGGTTCATGAGTGTGCAGAACTGTCCGTACTGGAGCGGCTCGGTGACGACGACGTTGTCCAGGCCCTCCACCTGTGGCAGCAGAGCCGAGCGCACTCGCGGGTTGCGGTGGGTGGGCAGGACGATCACGTCATCGGGGTGGCCGCGGGCGATGCGGGCGAGCGCCCGCCCGATTCCCTGCATGGGTCCGCCCCAGGACTCACGCCGATGCGCGGTGACCAGGACGATGCGCCTGCCGGGATCGGCGGTGGCCCGGGCAAGCGCGGGGTCGCTGAACGGCACCGGCCGTTCAACGGCCTCCAGCAGCGCATCGATGACCGTGTTGCCGGTCACGACCACGGCGCCCGGGTCGGTGTTCTCCCGCAGCAGGTTGTCGCGAGCCAGGGCGGTCGGACACAGGTGCAGGACCGTTACCTGCGCCAGCAGGCGCCTGTTGGCCTCCTCCGGGTAGGGGGAGGCGATGGAGCCCGTACGCAGGCCGGCCTCGACGTGGACTACCGGCACCCGCTGATAGAAGCCGGCCAGTCCTGCGGCGAAGGCCGAAGTGGTGTCGCCCTGAGCGACCAGTAGGTCCGGCCGGTATTGCACGATGGCGCGTTCGACTCCTTCGAGGGTGCCCACGGTGACCTGGGTGAGGGTTTGACCGGGCCGGTGGATGTCGAGATCGGTGTCCGGGATGATGTCGAAGAACTCGTTGACCTGATCGAGCATTTCGCGGTGTTGGCCGGTCACAACCACGACCGGTTCGAAGCGCTCGTCGCGTTGCAGGGCGCGCACGAGCGGAGCCATCTTTATGGCCTCGGGGCGGGTGCCGTATACGAGCATGACGCGCCGGGGCGCACCGGTTGCGAGATCGGGGGCGGCATGGCCGGTCATGTTTCTCCTAAAAAGGTTCAGGGCGGATGGGGGCGATGGTCCCGGTGTCAAGGTATGACCGGGCTGACGGTGACTTCGATGGCCGCATCTTCGGTGTAGGCGGCTACCGGGCCGAAGCTGTAGGGGGCGTCGGTGTCGGAGATCGTCACCAGGTCCTCACCGTCCACGGCGATGTCGGTGACCACTTCGCCGGAGGCGGTCGTGTCCACCCTGACCGTCACCTGATAGGTGCGTCCCACGGCGAAGTCAGGGGTGGCGCCTGATGCGAGGAACTGCTGTTTTCCGGGGTAGGCGGGATTCTGCTTGGATACCTCCCATCCGTTGGGCTTGAGTACGAGTGCGTAGAAGTGGTCGTTGTCCTGGTAGCTCCACAACAGCCACGCCACTTCCCAGGGGTTGGGGGCACCGCCGCGCCGAAGCTGTTTACGGGTCAGGAGGGTTGCCCGGCAGACGGTGACCCGTCCCGCTTCCACGGTAACCGTCTCCGACGTGGCCAGACCCGCATGGGTCTCATCGGCACGGGTCGCCACTGCGGGGCTGAGCGTGACCGTTTGGGAATTGCACGAGGCCGCCCCGTAGCCGTCGAATACGAGCCGCCAATCGGAGCAGTTCATGCCCTTTCCCTCTCCCCCAACGCAGGTGACCGCCGTCAGTACGGCTACGACAGTGACCGTCAACAGGGCCGCGGGCAGCTTCACCGCCCGCTGTCGCAGGAATTGCCTGCATCTGCCGATCATGTCCGACTTGAGCCTCATGGGCGTCCCTCACCGAGGGAAGCGCCGGGCAGAAGTGCTCCCGGGGCTCGCGCGGCCTCGCGGGCGGTCTTGGCCCAACCGGAACGGCCGAGCATCTCCCGAACCAGTGCCCGCCATCCATAGACGCCTGACAACAGGCCGTACGCGACGAAGACATGACACCACGCGATGCAGCGAAGCGGACCGGTTCCCTCCTTACGCACATAGCGCCAGTACACGAATGCATAGAGGTATGAGGGGCCGAAGGCAAGTAGATACGCCACGGGCACCCACGACCATGACTGCGGGACCCCGTGCAGCACGTTGTCCAGGCACAGGCACAGCATCAGCGCAAAGGACACGGTCAGCAACGAGCCCACGATGAGCAGATAGGGGCTGAGCACCTGCCAGAGGGTGTCGGCGCGGGCGCTGCCGCGCAAGCGCTGCGCAATGAAACCCAACAGACCGCGGGCCTGCAGATTGCCCTGGAACCACCGGGTACGTTGACGCACCAGTCTGCGTAGGGAGGTCACGCCCTCCTGATGCACCGCCGCCTCACCCCGGTACTCGTTAGCCCAGCGCGTGGCGTTCAGACGAATACCCAGGTCGAAGTCCTCGGTCAGGGAACGGGTCCACGGATCGTTCCCCAAGGCGTCCAGGGCGGCCAGGCGCACGAACTGGGCATTGCCGCCCATGCCGACGCTCCCGAGGCGACGGCGCGCCTGCTGGAAGATCGATGTGAAGGTCACGAATTCAATGTCCTGCATCCTCGCCAATAGGGAGTCGTGACGGTTCGAAATGCGCACACCGAGTTGAACCGCGCCCACGGCATCTGCGCGAAACGCCCGCCGCACGATACTCCACGCGGAGGGATCCAGGTGTCCGTCGGCATCAACCACGCCGACGATGACGCGCTCGGGATCCGCATCCCGATAGCGTCTGCGGACGATCCCGACGGCATGGTTCAGAGCCTCGCCCTTACCCTTGCGGGCATTGGGCGGTTCTCGGCGCAGCAGTCCCACTCGTGGGTCCCCAATAGCGCGAACGATCTCGCTGGTGGCGTCGTCCGATCCGTCGTCGATCACGAGGATGAACAGCCCCGGGTCGGGTTCGGCCAGGAGCCGCTCGACGGAGGGGCCGATCACCGCCTCCTCGTTGAGGCACGGCATGAGTATGACGATCTGCATGGGCCCGGTCATGGGCGTATGCGGCTGTAGGCTGCGGCCCCTGCCGCGGTTTCGCCGCCCGGCCAGCGTGTACGCCGCGCAGGCAAGGGCGAGCAGGTAGGTCAGCGCCACCGCCACCATGACCAGGGCCGCCGTCGAGCCGACCAGGTCGAGGCAGGCCGCGAGACCCGAGAGATCCCCGTCGTGTCCGTAGTAGGCCATGAGGTTCATACCGCCACGGTTCCAGATGCGTGCTCCGAGGGCTGCTGCGCCACAACGTCGATGGGCGTGCCGGCCCGGACCCGCCGCGCCGATCGGCGGCGGACCACCATGCCACTCACGACACCGTAGGCGTTGAGGATCGCGAACACCAGCGCGATCAGTAGAAAACCGAATCCGGCGAGGTCCAGCAGGACCCGGGCGAGAGCGGCCAGGCCGCAATGGAGCCCGCAGCTACTATTCGCGGGCAGGAACTCGACTGAGAACAGCGGATAGAACATGACAACCCGTCAGTGGCAGGGAATCAGGGCACACACAGCTGACGACCGCGGCGGAGCCACAGGGCATCAGCCGTGCCGCGCGATGCATGTGAAACGTAGTGTAGCACCAATCAAGCGCAGATACTTTCACGAACACATTCTGACAACATTGACATTGATCACATCCGATACAATTCGTTCTAACCTGCTAGTTGAATGCACTCTCGAATGTGCCAGGCGAGAACCTGTTTAGCGTCTCCTGATTTAGTTCAGTCGGGCACGTACGGCCTCACCGTGGGCCGGCAGATCCTCGGATTCGGCCAGTACCGTCAACGGCGCGGTCATGGCTGCCAGTGCGTCGGCGTCGTAGTCGATCAGCTGGACGGGTTTGAGGTAGGCCATCACGTTCAGCCCGGCCGCGAAACGGGCCGTACCACCGGTGGGCAGTACGTGGTTGGAGCCGGCCAGGTAGTCGCCCAACGGCACGGGTGAGTAGGGACCCACAAAAATGGCGCCGGCGTTGTGAATGCGACGCGCAATCGCGGCGGCATCGACGGTCTGGATCTCCAAGTGCTCGGCAGCGTAGGCCTCGGCCACCGACACGGCCTGCTCAAGGTCACGCACCAGCACGATCGCAGACTGAGCCCCAGTCAGCGCCTTACGGGCGCGCTCACGGTGACGGGTGGCCTCCAGACGCCGTATCAATGCAGCATCCACGGCATCGGCCAGCTGTGGGGAGTCGGTGATGAGCACGGAGCCGGCGTTGGGGTCGTGTTCGGCCTGCGAAAGCAGGTCTGCGGCTACATACTCGGGGTTGGCGTCCGCATCGGCGATGATGGCGATCTCCGTTGGCCCGGCCTCGGCGTCGATACCGACGACGCCGCGTACGGCGCGTTTGGCGGCGGCGACATACACGTTTCCTGGTCCGGCCACAACATCCACCGGCTCGCACAGGGTGCGCCCGTCACCGCCTGTGGCCAGGGAGTCGGCGCGGTCGACGTCGTCGGCGGCATCGGCACCGTAGGCGAACATGGCGATGGCCTGGGCGCCGCCGACCGCGTAGACCTCGGTTATGCCAAGCAGGGCGCAGGCCGCCAGTACGGTGGGGTGCGGCAGGCCGTCGAACTCCGCCTGCGGCGGGGAGGCCAGGGCGATCTGCTCCACGCCGGCCACCTGTGCGGCAACGGCGTTCATCACCACGGAGCTGGGGTATACGGCCAGGCCGCCGGGTGCATACAGGCCGACGCGGCGCACGGGGATCCAGCGCTGGATGACGTGGCCCCCGGGGATGATCTCGGTTTCGCGTTCGGCGGGCAGTTGGGCGGTGTGCCCGGCACGGTTGTGGGCGATGGACAGCTCCAGTGCCTCGCGGACCTCGGGGGCCAGCCGCTCGAGCGCCTCCCGCAGGGCGGCGGCGGGCACAAGCAGGTGGCGTGGGCGCACGCGGTCGAATCGCTCGGCGGCATCGCGCAGTGCCGCGGCGCCGCGGTCCCGCACGTCGGCGATGGTTCCGGAGACGGCCTCCAGGGCCGCGGCGACGTCCTGGTCGGCGCGCGGCAGGACCGCAGCCAATTCACGGGCGGACAGGTCGGTCTCGCGCAGGTCTATGCGGTTGAGGAGCATGGGTGGAGCCTACCGGCTCCGGTAGCGGCGGGTACGATCGTCCTCGATGACCCCGGACCAGCTCAGGCCATGACCGAAGACGTAGGCGTTGCCGGCGGCGTCGGTGTAGGCCGCATAGTCGAAAGGCAGGTCCTCGCAGTGCCGCTCCACCGCCTCCATGGAGGCCGGCAGCGTGACCGGCAGCAGGCCGCTGGGCTCGAAGTCCCCGGCGAGCAGATCCCACACGGCCTCCTGCTGCACCCCGAAGTCGA
This sequence comes from Actinomyces sp., assembly GCF_030530635.1. Lineage (GTDB taxonomy): Bacteria > Actinomycetota > Actinomycetes > Actinomycetales > Actinomycetaceae > Actinomyces. Next base: position 58,706 of record NZ_JAUMUL010000006.1, on the reverse strand, counting down.
CCACGATCGCGTCGGCGTGGGGCTCGAACTCGGCGGGCACAAGCGGGTTGTGCAGGCGTACCACGACTACCACAGGCCGATCCCCCATCAGCTCGCGGGCGCTGAGAACCGCGTCCAAGTCGCTCTCGTTGGCGGCCCGGTTGGTCTTGCCGCGGTAGCCGCGGTCGCCGGTCTCGCGGAAGTCGCCCGCCGCCAGCGAGCGGGCGCGGGCGGCGGTGGCCGTATAGGGCCGGTACTGGAGCGTTAGCGGCAGATAGCCGTTGCCGCCGGCGTCACGATCCACCGTCGAGTAGGGGTTGGACAGGGGAGACTCGATGAAGACGACGGCGGCGTCGGCATCCCGCGGGTCGGTGACGCGCTCGTAAGGGCAGGCTGCGGCGTCGAAGGGGTCGATATCGCGCGCGGGCTCTTGCCCGCGCATGAAACCTGGCTGGGCCTCCAGGTGCCGAGTGGGCACCCACACGCGGTGCACGCGGGCCCCGAACGGCAGGACGGGCGCGGCATGGTCTGCGACGTCGTCGGAAGCGACTACGGCGCGGCGATTCTTGAGCAGTACCAGGCTGTCGCGCTGGGCGGTGCGCGCAGCGGCGGCAAAGGCCTCACAGCCGACGACGGCGGAGGACTCCTCCGGATCCAGGTAGGGGTTCTCGAACAGGCCCGCACGGAAGAAGACCCGCAGCAGGCGGGCCGCGGAGGCCTCGAAGCGGGCGCGGGCCGCCGCCTCGCCGTCGCGCACGGCAAGACGGCGGTAGGCCTCAATGATCGGAGCGGCCTCGCAGTTGCCACCGAACTGGTCGATTCCGTTGTCGATGGCCAGCAGATGGCGTGCAGCCACATCCAGATCCTCCACGCCATAACAGCGCTGACCGAAGTGGTTGATCTCCGGGTCGGGGTCGGCGGTGATGCCCCAGTCGGTGCACACCACCCCGTCGAAGCCGTGGCGCTCGCGCAGCATGTCGTGGACGATGGCGCGGCTGTAGGCGTTGGCGCGCGGCGGCATCGAGTCGGAGGCGGCGTCCGTGTTGAGCACCCGTCCATCGGGAGTCCGATAGTGCCATGAGATCGTGTAGTAGGGCATGACGGCGCCGGCCGATCCGGTGGGGCCCTCGAGGTTGAAGGCGGTCTCGAAGGCGCGCAGGTGCTCGGTCTCGTTGCCGCCGGGGTAGACGGCGAACTTGCCGAAGCCGTAATGGGCGTCGCGGCCGCCCTCGCCGGTGCCGCCACCGGGCCAGTGCTTGACCATCGCGGAAACGGACGCACTGCCCCAGCCGGGATCGGCCACGGCGGCGGTTACCGGCGGCAGGTCGGCGTCGGCCGGGGTACTTGTAAGGCCGAAGGCGGCGCCCTCACCACCAACGGGAGTGGTCTGCATGCCGTCGCAGTAGGCGCGGGTGTAGTCCGCCACCAGGCCGGAGTGCGGCCCCCAGGTGTCCTGCAGCCGCATCCAGCGCGGGTCGGTGGCGATGTCGATCTGGGGGCCGAGCGCGGTGGTGATGCCCAGGGCGCGGTACTCGCGGGAGATGATCGCGGCGTACTGCCGCACGCGCTCGGGATCGAACAGGGCGGCCATGCCCAGTCCCTCCGGCCAACGGGAGACGTCGGCGGCAGAGGTGGCGAACTCGGCCCCGGAGGCGTCGGCGGCGCCGTTGCGCGGGTCGGTGGAGGTATTGACCGGCACGCCCAGCGGCTCGGCCTCCGCGAGCGCCTGCATGGCGTTGTTCCAGCGGGCGGCGGTAGCCGCATCCTGGAGGGTGAAGGCGAGGACGTGGCGGACGTGGTCGGCGGTGAGCATGGTGCGCTGCTGGTCGGTCAGTGCCCAGGCGGGCACGCCGGCCTCCGGGTAGGGGCGGCCGCCGTAGGTGCCGGCGAAGGGGCCGACTCCGGGGTTGGGGACGGGCTGGTGGGGCGAGTAGAGCATCAGGCCGGCGATCGCCTCCAGGCTCAGGCGGGAGGCGAGGTCGGCGGCACGCGCGGCGGCGGGCAGCCGCCAGTCCTCGTATGGCAGCAGCGCGCCGGTACGGGCCAGGTCCTTGAACAGGTGTCCGTCGACCTCGATCACGGGAGCCGAGGTGACCCCCAGGGTGGGGCCGTCGGGCTGAGGATGGAGCGTAACCAGGGGCTCGACGTCGCCAACGGCGGTGGGCGAGTCGGGGCGGGATGTAGGTTCAGTGGTCACGAGTGCTCCTTCGCTTGGTGACTACACGGTCGCTGTGGCCAAGCATGGCACGGGCGCGTCGGGAGCGCATGAGTTTCCCGGTGCCGAAGATGCAGCCCTGGATGAGATCGCACGCGGCTGTTGGCACTGGGCGAGCGTCGACGGCGCTACCGGCGTCGGCACCCAGACCCGGGAGGTAATCGGCGCCGTCGTCGCCGACGCCGAGGCTCCGGGAATCGCCGCCCGGATGCGTGCGGGAGCCGCGGACCTGCATGCGCGCACCGGCTGGACGACGGGATTCTGGATGCGGCTCACTACCAAGATCCGCCTTCGGGCGACGGCTTCACCGTGCACGCACTCGGGCATGCGACCCTTGCCTTCACCTTTGCCAACCGCGCCGGCAGCCATTCCGGTACGGCCCTGGCGGGTGGGCGCGGAAGCATTGCCCGTGCCTAGATGAATACGCTGCTGGACCGGGCCGTACGCGCCAGCCGGGACAAAGACACGGTTGGCCGACCTGCGCGCCCCGGCCCGGGCCACCGCTACTGCCGGGCTGAACCGTTAAGGCACTCCATTCGCATTCAGCCAGCTTGCTATCTGCTGCCACTCGACTCGCCCCGCAGCAACGTCGACCACGTGGTCATAGGCCTCGTCATCATCGACGTCCAGTTGCACGCCGTTGAGTTCCAGGAAAACGACCATGCAGAGCCACCCGAGCCGTTTGTTCCCATCGACCAACGCGTGGTTGCGAACAAGCGATTCCAGGAGGACGGCCGCCTTCGCCGCCAAAGTCGGGTATGCGTCGTGTCCGTAAAGAGTGGTTGTTGGCCGCTGCGCCGCGGCGGCCAACAAACCCAGATCCCGCACCTCCCGTACGCCGAGGTCGGCGGCGAGTGCAAGTAGGTCTTCCAAGTCGAGGAAACGTACCGTCACTCACCGAGCCTCCGCAGGAGATCGGCGTAACGGGTCCGAGTCTGCTCGGAAAGCTCGGCCAGCCGTTCCTGATGCAGGTGGCGCTCAGCCGTCTCCACAATCGCGCGTGCGGCGGCCTCCTGCTTGGAGATGTTCTGGGACGCGGCCAGCTCTCTGAGGAGTCGGTCCTGGCGCTCGTTCAGCCGCAGAGTCATAGCCACTCAATAATGATACCAGTTTGGTGTCACGATCCGAGTGCTGCCGGGAGGCCGTCCCTTATCGTCACCCGGCACCTTCCGTCGCATCCCGCCGATCGACGATGTGCACGGGTCCCTGCAGGCCGCATTCCCGCAGGGCGGCGTTGAGGGCATCCGCGAGCACTCCCAGGCGCGCATCAGTCAGGCCATCGGCATCGGCCAGGAACAGCCAGTCGACCTCGGGCGCTGGGGCATGCAGGTTAAACCCGGCCCACCGCCCACGATCCGTCTCCCACAGTGAACGTTCACAATTAGTGGCCGGTCCCACTATCATGGCGCCCATGGGACCGCCCGGGCGCGACGTCGCACCCGGCCGGAAGGCAGCAACACACCAATCAGCAACGGAGCGCCGCATGACCGCAGCAACGACCCCTGCCAACATCGACCCGGCCCGCACGGCCCTCGGCGTTGAGTTCGGCTCGACCCGTATCAAAGCCGTACTCACTGACCCCACCGGCACCGTACTGGCAGACGGGGGCTTCACCTGGGAGAACGAGCTAGTCGACGGCGTTTGGACCTACTCGATGGACGCGATCGTCGCCGGTCTACAGGCAGCGTACGCCCAACTGGCCCGCCAATATCGGGAGCGCTACGGCACACCGCTTTCCGAGGTAGGGGCAATCGGCGTCTCCGGCATGATGCACGGATACCTCCCCCTGGACGCCAACGGTGAACCGCTGACGGCATTCCGGACCTGGCGCAACACCTTCACCCAGGGCTCCTCCCGCGAGCTGTCTGAGTTGTTCGGGCTGAACATCCCGCAGCGCTGGTCCATCGCGCACCTGCACCATGCCATCACCCGTGCTGAGGAGCACGTGGACCGCATCGCTCACCTGACCACACTGGCCGGCTACGTCCATCACCGGCTCACCGGGAAGCACGTGCTGGGCGTAGGCGAAGCCTCCGGCATGTTTCCCATCGGCCCGGACGGGCGCTCCTTCGACGCCGACATGCTGGCCTCCTACGACCGGCTGGTCGACGTGCCGTGGCATCTGGCCGACATCCTGCCGGAGATCGCTGTGGCCGGCCACGGTGCCGGCCAACTCACCCCTGAAGGCGCCCGCCTGCTTGATCCCACCGGCACACTCCGGGCGGGAGTGCCCCTGTGTCCGCCGGAGGGTGACGCCGGCACCGGCATGGTCGCCACTAACTCGGTACGCCCCCGCACGGGCAATGTTTCCGCCGGCACTAGCGCCTTCGCCATGATTGTGCTGGAGCGGCCCCTGCGCAGCCTGGTCGAACAGATCGACCTGGTGGCCACCCCGTGCGGAGCCCCGGTGGCCATGGCGCACTCCAACAACTGCACCTCGGATCTGAATGCCTGGGTGGAGGTCTTTTCTCAGTTCGCCGACGCCATCGGCCGGCCCATCCAGCGCGGCCCGATATTCGACATCCTCCTGGACGCCGCCGCCGGGGGCAATATGGACGACGCCGGGGTTCTGTCATACAACTTCCTGTCCGGTGAACACCTGGTGGGGCTGGCCGAGGGCCGACCGCTGGTCGTGCGCCACCCGGAGGGCACGCTGTCGCTGTCCGGACTGATGCGCGCCCATCTGTTCGCCGCCTTCGCCTCAATGGCTTACGGGCTGAAGATCCTCAAGCAGAGCGCGGACGTCCCGATCGATTCGATGTTCGCCCACGGCGGAATCTTCAAGACACCCGAAATTCCTCAGCGGGTATTGGCCGCGGCCTTCGACACTCCGGTTTCCGTCGGACAGGCCGCTGCCGAGGGCGGCGCCTGGGGCATGGCCCTGCTGGCCGGCTTCCTGCTGTGGGGTGAAGGAACGCAGTTGGCCGACTACCTGGAGCAGCGCATCTTCACCGATCTGGAAGTCACCACCATCGTCCCCACACCCGCGCAGGTCGCGGAGTACGCGCGCTACCTCGAACGTTTCGTTGCCGCTCTGCCGTTGGAAGAGGCCGCCGTCCGGGTTCTTTGAAGTCTCGGGAATACCTCCGCCACGGTGACCCTTCCTGGAGACTACCCTCCCAGGCCCGGTCAGTCTCGGCCCCAGTGCTCCCAGCACACGCTGCGCTCGGGGCCCGCCCAGGCGTCGTCGTCCGTGCCCACCTCGCCCTTGGCACGATTGATGACCAGCGCCGGCAGGCTGGGCTCTCCGCGTTCCGCGCAGTCATGACCGAGCATGTGCAGCAGCGGGCCCATGTGGCGAGGCAGGACGGTGCCACCGATCGCCTCGCTGAGCTCACCGTAGGTGATGACCCCACGGTGCGCGGCAACGTCGATCAGCACCTCGCGGGCACGCGCCACGGCTTCGGCCAGCCGCGGCGTCAGCGTGTACAGGCGCTCCCCCACGAGGTAGCGCTCCCCCACGGCCAGCGCGAGTTCTCCTCCCGCAAGAGGCTCGGGCTCGGGCAATGCCCCACACACAGACGATGACACCCATCCATCCTCCCAGATCCTGATGCAGACGCAGGCCGAGGCAGGGCGCGCGGCTGCGAATACCGTGCGGCCCTGCCAAAATGGGCGCATGTCTGCTTCCGCGTTCCCCTCCGTTGCCGTCTCCGGCGAAATCAAGCTCGGACAGTTCCTCAAGCTCGCAGGCCTGGTGGAGGATGGGGCCGAGGCCCGCATAGCCATCCAGTCCGGCGACGTCATGGTCAACGGAGAGGTTGAGACCCGACGTGGACACCGCCTGGTCGGCGGCGACGTCGTCGTCGTGGACTTGCCGACGGGAGCGGCCGGCGCCGTCGTAATCGCGGCGCCTGGTGGACCTGTCCCCACCATCCGCAGCGCACCTGACACGACGCCGGAAGGACCTGTGGTTGTAGGCAGCCGAGCATCCCGGACCGCGGAGGTCTCTGGCGCACGCAAAAGCTCGTAGTAGGGTACAAAAGGTCGCAGCAGGCCGGGAGTCAGTGGAGTTGGGCGTTGTCTTGCCCACGGTCCGCGACGTCAACACCTCAGCAAGTCAGCGCTTCAGGCAACCAGGTCCCAGCAACGCCTTGATGTCGGAGTAGAAGGCCGCGGAGGCCTCCACCCGCAGGGAGTTGTCCAGTTGCGTACGCACTTCCCGCCCGGGACTCGTCAGAGTCAGGCGCACGGTCGACATCCCGGGGTGCTTCTCCAACACCGTCTTGAACTGCTCCACCAGCGGGCCGGTGCAACGGTTCGTGGGCAGGGTGATGGTGACCGCCTCGTGCGTGGAACTCGAGACATCCGGAACCGTCATCTCCTGCGCATACAAGGCGACCTGACCGTCGCGCCGGTTCAGTCGGCCGCGCACAGTAACCACCGTATCCGGAGCCAACATCGTGGAGACCGTCTGGTAGGTGGACGGGAAGAACAGCGCCTCCATGCTGCCGCCGAGGTCCTCGATCTGGGCGATCGCCCACAGGTTGCCCTGCTTGGTGGTCTTGCGAGTCAACGCGGTGATCAAGCCGGCAATGGTGACCATGGCACCGTCGGGCCGGTCATCGTCCTCGATCAGATCGGAGATCTCGGTGTCGGCCAGCTTGGCCAGGGCGCTCTCCAGCCCGAGCAGCGGATGATCGGACACATACAGGCCGAGCATGTCGCGCTCATAGGCGAGCTTGTCCTTCTTGTCCCACTCCGGCAGGTCGGGGACCTCCGAGGAGAAGACCGGACCGGAGCCGAAGCCGGCAGCGGCGTCGCCGGTCCCCTCCCCCATGAGGGAGGCGAACAGGTCGAACTGGCCGGCGGCCTCGTTGCGCTTGACCCCGATGATCTCGTCGACGAACTCCTCATGACAGGCCTGCAGCGCACGCCGGGACTTGCCCAGCGTGTCGAAGGCGCCGGCCTTGATCAGGGAGTCAATGGTGCGCTTGTTGCACACCACCGCCGGGACCTTGTCGAGGAAGTCTTCGAAGCTGGTGAAGTCGCCCTTGTCCTCACGGGCCTGCACGATGGCCTCGACGACGTTGGCACCGACATTGCGCACCGCACCGAGTCCGAAACGCACGTCCTCCCCGACGGCGGAGAACTGGGCGCGAGAGGCGTTGACGTCCGGTGGCAGCACCCTGATGCCCATGTGCCTGCACTCGCCCAGATAGACGCCGAGCTTGTCCTTGTTGTCCTTCTGGGAGGTCAACAGGGCGGCCATGTACTCGGTGGGGAAATGCGCCTTGAGGTAGGCGGTCCAATAGGACACCACGCCATAGGCGGCGGAGTGCGCCTTGTTGAAGGCGTACTTGGCGAACGGGACCACCACGTCCCACAGCGCCTTGACCGACTCCTTGGAGAAACCCCGCTCGACCATGCCGGCCTCGAACTCGACGAACATCTTCTCCAGGATGTCCATCTTCTTCTTGCCCATGGCCTTGCGCAGGGCGTCGGCCTTACCCATGGAGAAGCCCGCCAGATCCGTGGCGATCTTCATGACCTGCTCCTGGTAGACGATCAGGCCGTAGGTCGTGCCCAGGATCGGCTCCAGGGCCTCCTTGAGCTCGGGGTGGATGGGGGTGATCTCCTGCAGACCGTTCTTGCGCAGGGCGTAGTTGGTGTGGGATTCCGCACCCATGGGGCCCGGCCGGTACAGGGCGCCGACGGCGGAGATGTCTTCGAAGTTGTCTGGCTTCATCAGCCGCAGCAGGGTGCGCATGCCGCCGCCGTCCAGCTGGAAGACTCCCAGGGTCTCGCCGCGGGCCAGCAGCTCGTAGGTGGCCTTGTCGTCCAGCTCGACATGATCGATATCCAGCGGTTCCTTGCCGTTGGCGATGATGTTGTCCAGAGCGTCGGAGATGACCGTGAGGTTGCGCAGCCCCAGGAAGTCCATCTTCAGCAGGCCCAGGTGTTCACAGGTGGGGTAGTCGAACTGGGTGATGTAGGCGCCGTCCTGCAGGCGCTGCATCATGGGGATGATGTCGGTCAGCGTCTGACTGGACATGATCACGGCACAGGCATGTACGCCCCACTGGCGGGTCATGCCTTCCAGACCGCCGGCCAGTTCCACGATCTTCTGCGCGTCCGGATCCTCCGCGTGTAGATCGCGGAAGGCCTGCGCCTCCCCGTAGCGCGGGTCCTCGGGGTTGAACATGCCCTTGATGGTGATGTCCTTCCCCATGATGGTCGGCGGCATGGCCTTGGTGAGCCGGTCACCGACGGCGTAGGGGTAGCCCATCACGCGGGAGGAGTCCTTCAGAGACTGCTTGGCCTTGATGACGCCGTAGGTGACCACCTGGCTGACACGGTCGTCCCCGTACTTCTGCTTGACATACTCGATGACCTCGTCGCGCCGACGCTCGTCGAAGTCGACGTCGATATCCGGCATGGATATCCGCTCGGGGTTCAGGAAGCGCTCAAAGATCAGGCCGTGGTTGAGGGGGTTGAGTTCGGTGATGCCCATGGCGTAAGCGACCATGGAGCCGGCGCCGGAGCCGCGCCCGGGCCCCACTCGGATGCCGTGATCCTTGGCCCAGTTGATGTAGTCGGCCACCACCAGGAAGTAGCCGGGGAAGCCCATCTGCACGATGACGCCGATCTCGTACTCGGCCTGCTTGCGGCACTCCTCCGGGATGCTGCCGTGGAAGCGCCGGTCCATGCCCTTCCAGCATTCGCTTATGAACCAGGACTCCATGGTCTCCCCCTCGGGCACGGGGAAGACCGGCATGAAGGAGGCACCTTCATCGACGGTCTGGAAGGTGACATTGCACTGCTCGGCCACCAGCAGCGTGTTATCGCAGGCCTGGGGCATCTCCTTGAACAGGGCGCGCATCTCGCGGCCGGGGCGCAGGTAGTAGGTGTCGCCGTCGAACTTGAAGCGGTCCGGGTCCGACAGTACCGAGCCGGAGTTGATGCACAGCATCGCGTCCTGAACGGTACGGTCCTCGGGGCGCACGTAGTGGGAGTCGTTGGTCGCCAGCAGGGGGGCGTCCAGAATCTCGGAGATCCGCAGCAGGTCCTTGACGACGCGCCGCTCAATCTCCAGCCCGTGGTCCATGAGTTCGACGTAGAAGAAGTCCTTGCCGAAGATGTCCTGCAGCTCGCCGGCGGCGCGCAGGGCCTCATCCCACTGGCCCAGGCGCAGACGGGTCTGCACCTCGCTGGACGGGCAACCGGTGGAGCCGATGAGGCCACCCGCGTAGCGGGACAGCAGTTCACGGTCCATACGCGGCGCCTTACCCCACTGCCCCTCCAGGGAGGCGTAGGAGTCCAGGCGCATGAGGTTGTGCAGGCCCTCGTCGTTGCGGGCCAACAGAGTCATATGCGTGTAGGAGCCACGGGCGGAGACATCGTCGGAGCGCTGGGACTCCTCCCCCCAGAACACGCGGGTCTTGTCGAAGCGGGATGTGCCCGGCGTCATGTACGCCTCCACCCCGATGATCGGCTTGATGCCGGCCTGCTTGGCCGCGGCGTAGAACTCGTAGGCGCCGAACATGTAGCCGTGGTCGGTTATGGCCAGGGCGCGCTGCCCCAGCCGCTTGGCCTCGGCGACGTAGTCCTTGATCTTGCCGGCACCATCGAGCATGGAGTAGTCGGTGTGCACGTGCAGGTGGACGAAGTCGTCGTGGGGCTCCTTGCCGTCCGCCTGCTCGCCTGCCGTCTGCGGGCCGCTCATGTCTGCCATGCGGCTCATCTTAGGAGCGATGCAGGGTCCGGACCATGTCCTGATGCCAGATGTCGGCATCCAGGTAGCGCTCGCCGGTGAGCACCCGGTAACCGCAGCGCCGGTAGAAGTCCATCGCCTGCTCCTGCGCCGCGAGTAACACCGTGATCTCACCGCCTTCTGCAATGGTGCGTTCCAGCGCGGCCTGTTCGACAGCAGCGACCAGCCGCGCGCCCAGCCCGATACCGCGGGCGGCCCGCCTGACTGCCAGGCGTCCCAAATGCGCCTGCCCGGGGTGATCGGAGTCGAACAGTAGGCGCGCTGCGCCCAGGGGGGCGCCATCGGAGCCGGAGGCAAGCACGTGAATAGTGGTGGCGGCGAAATCACGGGCGTCGATCTCCAATGCCAGAGGGACGTCCTGCTCGCCTACGAACACCTCTAGCCGCACGTCTGCCAGCCCGCGTCGCAGGGCGTCCAGGGCGGGGTCTGCATCGTCTCCGCGGGCGGTGGCGAAGGAGATCGGCTCGACAACGGTGCGCAGAGGTGCAATCCGCAGGGGCGGATGGCCGTTGAGGATCGGTTCGTGGAGCACGCTTGACCTCCAGTGAGCGCGGTAGGGCCATGTACAGCGTAGCTCCCCTTCCACGCTTCGGTTTCAACCGATCTCAGCGAACTCAAGGCAAACGCACGACCTCCAGGGCGTGGGCGAGGTCTTCGGGGTAGTCGCTGTTAAAGGTGAGTCGCCGCCCGGTAATCGGATGGGCGATGGTCAGCTCGGTGGCGTGCAGCCACTGACGCCTCAGGCCGGTATGAGCCGTCAAGGCCGGGTCCGCGCCGTAGGTGGCATCGCCTACGCAGGGGTGGCCGACAGCGGCCATGTGCACGCGGATCTGGTGAGTCCGACCGGTCTCAAGATGAACCTGTGCCAGGCAGACGCGGGGCATGGCCTCTATGACGTCGTAATGGGTGATGGACTCGCGACCACCATTGATGATCGCCATCTTCCACTCGCGCCCGGGATGGCGGCCGATGGGGGCGTCGATCGTTCCCGAAGTGGGGTCCAGATGCCCCTGCACCAACGCGTGGTAGACCTTATCCACCGTATGCTCTCTGAAGGCGCGCTTGAGCACGGAGTACGCGCGCTCCCCCTTGGCGACGATCATGACGCCGGAGGTGCCCACGTCCAGCCGGGAGACGATGCCCTGGCGCTCGGCGGCTCCTGAGGTGGCCACGCGCACCTGCATCGCCTTCAGTGCGCCGAGCACATCGGGGCCATCCCAACCCACCGACGGATGCGCGGCGACGCCGGCGGGCTTGTCCACAACGACGATGTGCTCGTCCTCGTAGAGGATCCCCAGTCCGGACACGGGCGTGGATACGGGCTCTTGCGACCGGGATTCGGGCAGGTCAAGCTCAATCATGGCCCCCGCCGCCAGACGCTCCGACTTGTCTGCCACGACCCCGTCCAGGCGCACCCCGCCCTGGGCACACAACGTGCCGATCCTGGTGCGCGACAGGCCGGTCATGCGCGCCAGCGCGGCGTCCAGACGTTGCCCTACGAGTCCCTCCGGAACCGGCATCAGCCGCAGACTCACGAGCCGCGCTCCACGTGACGGCCCCTTGTTTCCCCGGTGCGGGTTCCGTCGATCTCGCGGCCGCGCAGAGACAGCGCCATAATGAATACGGCGCCGCTCACGATCGCGATATCGGCCACGTTCCCCACGAACCAACCGCCATAGTCGATGAAGTCAATGACGTGCCCACGCAGCACTCCGGGGGCGCGGGCCAACCGGTCGATGAGATTTCCCACCGCACCCCCCAGTACCAGGCCGAGCGCGGCCGCCCACCAGGTTGACCCCAGACGCCGGGAGGCGCGGATGATCACCACCGTCACAACCGCAGCGACGATGGAGAAGATCCAGGTCTGGCCGGTGGCGAAGGAGAACGCGGCGCCGGGGTTGCGTACCAGGACCAGAGTCAGCCAGTCGCCCAGCAGGTTTACGCGGTGCCCATCAGACAGGGTCGCCACCGCCGCCGCCTTGGTCAGCTGATCGACCACCACCACTGTCGAGGCCAGAGCCCATAGGAACACCGAGTGCCGTCGCCACTTAGACTCCGCAGCCCCCGGCCTCCGCGGATCGCCCGTATCCGCCGCTTCTGCCGTTTCCGGAGCCTGGGCTGGTGAGGCCGCCACGGAGGGCCGGATCGGCGTGACGGGTTCAGGAGTGTCGCTCATGTCATTCACGGGAATCGTCGGATCGCTGACAGCACGCCTACGCAGCGCGACGACTCACCCACTCGGGGCGACGGTCAGGAATGAACCATCGCCCCGAGCTGGGGGGCACCGCGACGTCGAACGGCGCAGAGGCGTAAGCGTTACAGACTCGGCGTGGCCGACTCGTTGCCGTCCTCGACCGTAGTGAGCAGATTGTGCAGGTAGCTCTTGAGGCGAGTGCGGTAGTCGGACTCGAAGCGGCGCAGCTCGTCGATCTTGTGCTCCAGGCCGGAGCGCTCCTTCTCCAGCTGGGCCAGTGTGCGGTTGCGCTGGTCCTCGGCCTCGCGAACCACCTGTTCGCCGGTGGCACGCGCCTCAGCGATGATGCGCTCGCCCTCGGCCCGGCCGTTGGCGACGTGCTCATCGTGCAGGCGCTGGGCCAGCTCGAGCATGCCGGAGGCGGCAACCGGCTCCTGAGACCCGTCGGCGACCTGGGCAACCGGAGCGTGCGTGATGACGGGCTCGACCACCGTCGTCTCCTGCGCGGAGACCGGTGTCGGCGCAGCCTGAGCGCCTTCGCCAAGCTCAGAGATGCGTGCGTTGGCGGCCTCGAGCTTCGACTTCAGGTCGGCGTTCTCGGCCTCAAGCTGGCGCATGGACTCGACGACCTCGTCGAGGAACTCGTCGACCTCGTCCTGCTCGTATCCCTCGCGGAACTTGGTTGCCTGGAACTTCTTATTGAGGACGTCGTCTGCTGTCAGCAGCGTCATAGTCGTCACCTCGGTGTCGTTACGGTAGATGCCACGAGCACCGGATAACCGGCGACTCATGCGGACAGATTACCTGAACTCCAGGTTCAGGCCACTTTCGGAGGCGCATGTCACGCGCCCGGTGTCACACCCCCCAACCCCTCCATAGGTGCGGTGGCGCGTTCCAAACGCGCCACCGCGGCGTTGGCGGACACCAGTTCATCCTCGAGATAACGCATGGAGTCGATGACTTCGTCAAGAGACTCGTCGACCGCATCCTGCTCGTACCCCCCGCGGTGTCTGGTCATCGGGAGCTTCTTGTTGAGGACGTCGTCTGCTGTCAGCCGCGCCATAGTCGTTACCTCGGTGTCGTTACGATAGATGCCACGAGCACCGGAGGACCGGCCCTCGTGGATGAACGATACCTGAACGCGAGGTTCAAGCACATTCAGAACGGCATGTTGCGCCAATGGCGTCACACCGGCGTTACTCGAGCACGCCTGGAATCACGATACCATTTCATTTCCGCAGGCGTCGTTCTGTCACTGTGATGTTGTACTGTCTCCCGAGACCTCTGCCTCATACCAGCAGCAGGAGCAGGCGCTGGATGATGGAGATGCCGAACCACAGCACCAGGAAGCTCAGATCGATACCAACGCCCCCCAGCTGCAGCAGCGGCACGAAGCGGCGTATCTGCCGCAGCGGTGGGTCGGTGAGGCCGTACACGATGTTCGCCAAGACCAGTACCGCGCCGGTGGGCCGCCAGCTGCGGGCGAATATCTGGACCCAGTCCAGCACCACCCGGATCAGCAGGACCAGGACGTACAGGTTGAGCAGACTCGCAACGATACTGACGATTGAAACGGTTACCAATGTTGGAGACCCAGTCAGCTCTGGTTGAAGAAACGTCCGTGGGCGTCCTCGGAGTCATCGCCGTCGTCAATGGCCACCGACGTCGGGGTCAGGAGGAAGACGCGCGGCGTGACCCGCTCAATGGCCCCGTGCAGGCCGAAAACCAGCCCGGCAGAGAAGTCGACCATACGGCGGGCATCCGATTCGCTCATGTTGGTCAGGTTGACGATTACCGGCACTCCGTCTCGGAAGGCCTCACCAATCACCCGTGCCTCGTTATAGGTCGAGGGGTGCACCGTGACGATCCGGCGCAGATCGGGCGTTGCCGCTTCTTCGAACTGGGCCTCGTACACGTTGGTGTCGGCATCGGGCTCGGCGTAGTCATCCGCCAGGTCCCGGGTGAAATCGACGTGGGCGGCCTCGGGGGTCTCGGCGTAGTCCTCATCAGCAGGCTCGGAGTAGCCGAGGAAATTGGTCATTTTGCGCAGCGCGCTCATGGGTTGCTCCTTGTCCGTCCGGATCCCGCGGCCCGGACGTGGTTGACGGTATCGGCAGGGAGCAGTCGCGCGGATGATTCGCCGCGGCGTGTCATCAGATGGGAAGTCAGCAGCGTCCCATTCTTCATCTGAGCATCGGCACAACGACCCCCGCCTGCCGACCGGTTACGCCGCTATGACGGTAGGAGAACAAGTCGCCGTCCTCATAGGTGCACCGACGCACGTCGAGGATGTGGCGCACCCCGGCATGCTCCAGTTGCGCGGTTACGCCGGCGGCCAGGTCGATACCGGGGGTGCCCCAGCGCGTGGTGCTCGCACAGGCGGGCTCGGCCTGTGCCGCGGCATCATGCAGGTCGGCACCCACCTCATAGCAGGCGCCGCAGATCGACGGTCCGATGGCGGCCCAGATGTCCGATGGCTCCGCGCCCGCGTCGACCAGGGCGCCCACCGCGGCCGGGACAATGCCTCCCAGCAGGCCGCGGCGTCCGGCATGAACCGCAGCGACGACTTCGCCCCCGGCTCCCGCCAGCAGCAGTGGCACGCAGTCGGCCACAAGCACGGCCGCCGCCGCCGGCAGCGGCGCCCGTCCGACGTCGGGCTCGGCGTAGGTCGTGGAACGGATGTCTAGTACTAGGGCGTCCGCGGTGGGTACGGCGTCAGTCACGGCCCCGGCAACACTGGCCGAGTGGACCTGATTCATCCAGGCGATGCCCTCCCGGCCATCGACGCCCGGAGTCGCTCCTAGTTCCCGCGCCAGCCGGCCACGGTGAGACTCCACCCGGGCGGGGTCGTCACCGACATGGAGGGCGAGGTTGAAACCCGCATACGGGCCGCCCTCCCGCCAGGGCACCGGACCACGAGTGGTGAAGTAGCCACTTGCGCCAGGACCGAGATCGACGGCGAGCAATGAGCCGGTGAGGGCCTCCTGATCCACGGCTCAGCGCAGGAAGTCAGGCAGGTCGATATCGTCCTTCTCGGCGTCGACACCGATCACCCGTGGCACGGTCAGCTCGGGCTCCTCCTCCGGCCGGGAGTCGTCCACGTAGGTCGGGACCTCCGCCGTGGCAGGGGCCGGAACCGCGGACACGGGCCGAGTAACCGGATTCTCCGCGGCATGGGCGCCCCGAGGCGGCGTGGCGGGGTTGGCGGCGCGGGCGGGGGTCTGGGCGGTGCGAGCAGGGGTCGCGGCGGCGGCCGCCCGTGACAGGTTCGCCCCGCGGGCACCGGAGTCGGTGACCGGATCCTCGTCAAAACCAGCGGCAATGACCGTGACGCGCACCTCATCTCCCAGGGCACCGTCGACCACATTGCCGAAGATGATGTTCGCCTCCGGGTGGACGGCTTCACGCACCAGGTTGGCAGCCTCCGAGATCTCGAACAGCCCCAGGTCGCTTCCTCCCTGGAAGAACAGCAGGACACCGTGGGCGCCGTCGATTGAGGATTCCAGCAGCGGCGAGGCGATTGCCTGCTCGGTGGCGGTCAGGGCCCGGTCCTCTCCGGTCGCGGAGCCGATACCCATCAGCGCGCTCCCGGCGTCCTGCATGACGGACTTGACATCGTTGAAGTCCACATTGATCAGACCGGGAGTAGTGATCAGTTCGGTGATGCCCTGAACCCCTTGCAACAGCACCTGGTCGGCCTGCTTGAAGGCGTCGACGACGCTGATATTGCGGTCGGCGATCTGCAGCAACCGGTCGTTGGGGATGACGATGAGGGTGTCCACCTCGGCGCGCAGATTGGTCACCCCGTCCTCGGCCTGAGTGGCGCGGCGCCTCCCCTCGAAGGCGAATGGCCGAGTGACCACGCCAATGGTGAGCGCACCCAGGGAGCGTGCCACCTTCGCGACGATGGGAGCGGCGCCGGTGCCGGTCCCACCACCCTCGCCGGCGGTGACGAAAACCATGTCCGCGCCCTCGAGCGCCTCCTGGATATCGTCCTCGTGGTCCTCGGCGGCCTTACGGCCGATGGTCGGGTCCGCACCGGCCCCGAGACCACGGGTGAGATTACGGCCGACATCCAGCTTGGTGTCAGCATCAGACATGAGCAGCGCCTGGGCGTCGGTGTTGACGGCGATGAACTCGACGCCGCGCAGGCCGGCCTCGATCATGCGGTTGACGGCGTTGACGCCGCCGCCGCCGACGCCCACCACCTTGATGACTGCTTGATAGTGCTGCGATTCCGCCACTGTCTGCCTCCGCGTTTGATGCCGAGTCCCGGAGGACTCCCCTCAACCTTCAACCTGAAGTCGAGGTGTATACTTATGTCATTCTTCCGATGACGTGCCCAACGCTATGAGCTACTTCCCGCCGCGGAGGTATTTGGGTTCGGCGTGTCAGGAGGTCGTCGGACTATGCGGGCTGGACACGTCATATGTCTGCGCCTCCTGCCCGAGCAGTACCTCCAACACCCGCGCCTTCAGTTCATTATCAGTCGCTTCACCCCACACAACGGTGGCACCGCCGACCATGGTCAACGTCACCCGCCCGGTGCCAGAAACCGCTCCCGTGGCCACCCGCGCCCGCACCTGGGCGCTCAAGCTGCCGATCGCCTCGGTCACCGCCGACACCTGCGCCTGTGACAACTCCTGCCCGGGCTCGGCCTGGATGACCGCCAGGCCCTCGGGAGCCTGACTCACCGTATCCAGGACCACCGCCTCATCGTCGAGCACCTGATGGCCGGCGTCGGTCGAACGGACGGCGACCGGCACGCGCATGGTCAGTGTCACCGCCAGGCCATGGGGCCAGGAGCGGGTCACCTCCGCCTCCCGCACCCGCACCAGGGAGTCGGCCACCTGCTCACCCAGGGCGTCCACATCCAGGCGCAGCAAAGACCGGCCGGCATGTGCGGCCAGTGACTCCTGTACCGCGGCGGCATCAACCGCGCCGTCACCACCCGTAACGGTGATATCAGCGGTGCGCAACGCCAACAGAGGCGAGAACAGGCACGCCCATACGACCAGCACCGCCACCGCCGCAACGGCGCCCGCGCGTATCAGCCACCCCCGGTGCAGCCGACGGCGGGCACGGCGACGCTCGTCGAGCCGGTCCGTCAAACCGGTGGAGACGACCCGGTTCCGCTGATCCGCCAAGGCCGACAAGGGCCGCCCGGCGCCGCCAGGGCCGTGGATGGCGACACCACCCGCTCGCCCGGCAGCTGCGGCGGAAGGCGTCGCAGCGGATTCGGCTCCGGCCACGTCACCCGCATCTGCCCGCACAATCGGCTTCTTTGCGCCGCGGGGTCGGGGCGCATCCGGTTTACGCATTAGCCTGGTCCGGCTCGCAGCGGGCGGCAAGCGCATCCAGAATGACTGAGCCCAGCCGGGTAACGTCTCCGGCGCCGATCGTGAGGATCAGGTCACCGGGGCGGGCGACTTCAGCGGCCGCACGGGCGGCGGCCTCGGGCTCGGCGATGTAGCGGGCCTGGCCCGCGGTGTGGTCGACCACCAGCTGTCCGGTGACATCGGGGAAGTCCGCCTGTGCTTCGCGAGCCGGATAGACGCCGGTGACGATCGTATGTTCAGCCGCGGCCAGGGCCGCACCGAAGCGTTCGGCGAAGTTGCGGGTGCGGGAGAACAAGTGCGGTTGGAACAGGGCGATGACGCGTCCGTGGCGGGCCTCGGCAACTTCCCGTGCGGCCGCGAGCAGCGTCTCGATCTCGGTGGGGTGGTGGGCGTAATCGTCAATGACGCGGACACCGGCCTTCTCGCCGCGCTCCTCGAAGCGCCGCCCGGTGCCTGCGAAGCCGCTCAGGGCGTCGGCCATGGCCTGCGGCTCCACGCCCAGTTCATAACCGGCCTCCCAGGCACCGGCGGCGTTGAGGACTACGTGGTCGCCGGGGATGGCCGATTCCAGGGACAACGGCCCCAGGGAGGGTACGTCGGCGTCGGCCTGCCAGCGGGTCAGTACGGCGCGCGTACCGCCGGCATGGCGGGAGGTGATCGCCACGCGCACGTGGGCTGCGCCGACAACCGGTCCGTCAGGGATGTCGGCGGGGGCGGTAGTGCCGTAGGTGGTCACGCGAGTACCGGCCGCCGCCGCGGTCCGGGCGAGCCGACGGGCGCCGGAGTCGTCGGCACAGGCGATGAGCAGGCCGCCGGGCTCCAGGCGCTTCGAGAAGGAGACGAAGGCCTCCGCAAAGGCCTCGGGTGTGCCGTAGTTGTCGAGGTGGTCGGGCTCGATGTTGGTGACGATCTCGATGGCGGGCATGTAGTTCAGGAAGGAGCGATCGGACTCGTCGGCCTCGGCGACGAAGGCGCGTCCACCGCCCAGGTGGGCACCGGTGCGCAGGGACCGGACCACTCCCCCGACGGCGAAGGAAGGGTCCTGGCCTGCGGTGGTGAGCGCCTGGGCGAGCATCGCAGAGGTGGTGGTCTTGCCGTGAGCACCGGCTACGGCGATGAAGGCACGGTCGCGAGCCGCCAGCGCCAGGGCCTCGGAGCGGTGGATGACGGCCTGGCCCCGCTCCCGCGCCCGCAGCAGTTCGGGGTTGGAGTCCTTGATGGCCGTGGATACCACCACGGTGGCGTCCGGGGGCAGATTGGCGGCGTCATGCCCCAGGCGCACATCCACACCCTGGCGCCGCAGCTGGTCAAAGGCCTCGCCCCCGCCGGCGTCCGAGCCGGTGACGGAGGCTCCGCGCTGGACCAGGATCTGGGCGACCACACTCATGCCGGCGCCGCCCACACCGATGAGGTGAAAAACCCGGCCGGCCAGGTCCTCGGCCGCCGCAGGTAGCCGCACCGGGCTCGGCGCGCTGTTGGAAACGTGCTCCGCGGTCACTGGTTCTACTCCTGATTCTCGGTGTCATCTGCAGGGCCGTCGGCCGAATCGCCGGCGGCTACGTAGCGAATCAGTGCGGCCAGGCGCTCGGCCCCGTCCCGCACCCCCGTGGAGGCGGCGGCCACGGCCGCCTGTCGACGCCGGTCGGAGTCGGTGAGCAGCGCGGTGAAGGCCATCACGTCATCACCGCCCAGATCGGCATCGCTGACCAGTTGTCCGCCTCCCGCCGCCACACAGTCGGCGGCATTGAGCCGCTGCTCACCGTTGCCGATAGGCAGGGGTACGTACAGGGCGGGCAGCCCGAGGGCGGTCAGCTCGGCCACGGTGCCGGCTCCGGAGCGGCAAATAACGCCGTCGGCGCATGCGTAGGCGTGTTCCATGGCGGTGAGGTATTCCAGGACGTGATAACGCTCGAGGATTCCGGGTGCATCGACTCCGACCTGTTCCAAGGCGTTGCGCACGGGTGCATCCTTGTTACGGCCCGTCAAGTGCAGTACTTGCAGGTTCTCGGGCAGTCGCCCAATGCAGTCGCACATGACCTCGTTCAGGTGCTGAGCACCAAGTGAACCGCCGGTTACCAACAGCGTGGGGGCTTGCGGGTCCAGTCCGAGGGCCGCGGCACCCTCCCGACGGGCGGCGTCGGCATCGGCGTGAAGACGGCCTACCAGGCCGGCGATGGCGGGCCGCAGCGGCAGGCCGGTGACCTCCGTACGTCCGTGCGAGGCGGCCAGCGGGGTGGATGCGAAGGTGAGGGCGACGGCGGCGGCCCAGCGGGCACCCAGACGATTGGCCAGTCCGGGGCGGGCGTTCTGCTCGTGGATGACCACGGGAACGCCGGCACTGCGGGCGGCCAGATAGGCAGGGGTGGAGACGAAACCGCCGAAGCCGACGACCACGTCGGCCCCGACCTGCGTGATGGCCTGGCCGGCGGCCGCCACCGCGCGGCGCAGGCGCCGCGGGAGCAGCAGCAGATCCCCGGTAGGGCGCCGGGGCATGGGCACGCGGGGCACATGGGCCAACTCGTAGCCGGCCTCCGGGACCAGACGTGCTTCCAGCCCCTCCTTGGTGCCCAGTACCAGGATGCCGGTTTCCGGGTCACCCCCGGCCGCATCGTTGCGCAGCGCGGCGGCGGTGGCCAGCAGGGGATTGATGTGGCCGGCGGTGCCGCCGCCTGCAAGCAGCACTCGCAACGGCCGTCCGGAAGGGTCGACCGTGGCGTGGTCCGGGTTGGGGTGGTCAGACACGTTTCCTCCTGCGCGGGGCGATGACTGCCAGCGTACGGCGTACAGCACCGGTGCGGGAGCGCAGCGCCTCCGGGGCACCGGGCTCATTGCGGGCGAAGGCGAGCAGCACACCGACGGCGAGCAGTACGGATACCAGCGCTGATCCGCCGGCACTGATAAGTGGCAGGGGCACACCCAACACGGGCAGCAGCCCGACCACCACACTCATGTTGATCAGGGCCTGCCCGACGATCCAGCTCAGGATGCCACCGGTGACCACCGAGACGTACAGGGAATCGCTGCGGCGGATGATGCGCATGCCGCACCAGCCGACGACGGCGAACAGGAATATCACCAACAGGGCGCCGACCAGTCCGAACTCCTCACCGAGGACGGCGAAGATGTAGTCGGAGTCCGCCTGGGTCAAGTACCCCCACTTCTGCCGGGAGGATCCGGGCCCCACTCCCCACCAGCCACCGGTGCCCAGGGCATAGCGCCCGTGCAGGGGCTGGTAGCCGACGTCGAGCGGGTCGTATCGCTCCGGATGCAGCCAGGACAGGATGCGGGCGCGACGGTTGGCCGACAGCATGGACGCGGCGGCGAAGCCGACCAGGCCCACCGACCCCAGGGTGGCGAACCAGCGCCAGCCGAGCCCGCCCATCCACAAGGCACCGGCAACCAGGGCGGTGAGTATGATCACGGTACCCAGATCGCCCCCGGCCATAACCAGTCCGATGCCGATGCCGGCCGGAACCACGATCCAGCCGAGCAGGCGGGCGAACTTCCTCCAGGTGTTCACGCCCTCCAGGAAGGCGTCCTGACGGGTGGACACCATGACGCCCAGGTACAGGCACAGTCCCAGCTTAATGAACTCCGAGGGCTGGGCGGTGCCCAGGCCGGCGGGCAGGGTGATCCAGTTGCGGTTTCCGTACACGTCGATGCCGACGCCGGGTACGAACACCAGCAGTTGCAGGCCGAAGGCGAGTAGGAGCACCAGCCATGACAAGCGTTTGAGCATTCGCAGCGACAGCCGGGACAGGACGACCATGCCGACCAGGCCGACGGCGGCGAAGGCCAAGTACTTGGTGAAAGTGGTGAAGGCGTTGCCGCCCTCAGCGGCCGTAGTAACAGACTGCACCGAGAAGACCATGATGAGCCCCAGGGCGAGCAGGGCCAGTGTGGCGATGAGCAGGGCGTAGTAGCTCAGGGTGGTGCTCTCGCCCTTGACGGGGCCGTCCCCTCCCCTGCGTTGACGCCACCAGCCGGACCTGCGGCGCCGGGCGGCGGGAGTCTCGGCGGCCGCCATGTCAGTGGTCCCCCTCTTCGGCGGAGGCGCTGCGCCGTGCCCGGTGGGCGGCGGCCCGCGCGAACAGTTCGCCACGCTGGGCGTAGGAATCGAACTGATCCCAGGAGGCGCAGGCGGGGGCGAGCATGACGGTATCACCGGGGCGGGCCATGACGTCCGCCGCAGCGACCGCGGCGTCGGTGACGGCTTCGGGGCTCCCATCCGGGATCGTGGTCACGGGTAGTCCCGGCGCCTGCTTGGCCAGCGCCTCCAGCACGGTGGTCTGGTCGCGCCCGATGACGACGGCTCCGCGCAGGTGAGGGGTGACAGCCCGCACCAACTCCTGGAAGGAGACGCCCTTGGTCTGGCCGCCGACGATCCACACACCGGTGCCCTCGGGCAGGGCGGTCAGGGCGGCCTGGGCGGAGTGGGGATTGGTGGCTTTGGAGTCGTCGATCCAGGTAACGCCCCGGCCCTGTGCGACGGTGACGATGCGGTGGGCACCGGATTGGTAGGCGCGCAGACCGCGGGCGATCGCCGTCGGGTCGGCGGCGACCGCATCGGTGGCCAGGGCCAGGGCGGCCGCGGCCAGGGCGTCGGCGACGACGTGGACGGGCAGGCGAGCGGCGTCACCCCCGGGGGCGAGGTGGGCCAGGTCCGCCAGGGTGCCGAGTTCGGCTCCGCTGCGGCGCCGATCGGCGTGGTAGGCGCGGTCGACGAGGATGTCCTCGACGCGACCGATCTGACCGAGCGCCGGTGCGGAGGCGGTGAAGCCGATGGCACGGCAGCCCGGGGCCACGTCGGCGTCTTCAACCATGGTCACGGTGGCGGCGTCGGCGGCGTTGTAGACGGCCGCACGGCGGGTGCGGGCGTAGATGCGCGCCTTGTCGGCCGTGTACGCCGCCAGGGAACCGTGCCAGTCCAGGTGGTCGGGGGCGACGTTAAGGCAAGTGGCGGCCAAGGGGCTGAGGGTGTGGGTCGAGTGCAGCTGGAAGCTGGACAGCTCCACGGCCAGGACGTCAGGATGTCCCGAGCCAACCGTGGTGATGGCCGGAGCGCCGATGTTGCCGACCGCGGGCGCGTCCAGGCCGGCTGCGGCCAGGATGGCTGCGAGCATGCCGACGGTGGTGGTCTTGCCGTCAGTGCCGGTCACTGCCAGCCAGGGAACGTCGGGCCGCGCGGAGGCGCGCTGGAACCGCCAGGCCAGTTCGATTTCGCTCCAGATCTCGATCTTCTGGGCGCGGGCGGCGGCCAACACCGGTCCGGTTGCCGGCACACCGGGCGAGACGATGAGCAGACGCACGCGCGAATCGTTGATGGCAGCGGCGATCCTTGCATCGTCGCCCACGACGGCACCGGCCAGGCGGGAGGCCGTAGTGGCGCCGAGCGTACTGGCCACGGCGTCGACGGCACCTTGCCGGGCGTCGAATACCGTCACCTGGGCGCCCAAACCGGTCAGTACGTCGACGACGGCGAGCCCGGTGCGGCCGAGTCCGATCACTCCCACGCGCGCCCCGATAAGCGCCTCAACCGATGTACTGCTGCTCATCGCTGCCTTTGACCTCTGCTTGACGGTGACTGGTTGTTGATACTGGACGCCTGCGGGCGACGGCTCCGGGGCGCGGGGCCGAGGCTGAGTCCTAGGAGACCAGGTACTCGGCGTAGAACAGCCCCAGGCCGAGTACTACGCACACGCCGGTGATGATCCAGAAACGGATGACGACATTGACCTCGGTCCAGCCGCCCAATTCGAAGTGGTGGTGCAGCGGGGCCATACGGAATACCCGCTTGCCGGTCGATTTGAAGGAGACCACCTGGATGATGTCGCTCATGACCTCGGCGACGAACAGACCGCCGATGAGCACGGCCAGGAACTCGGTGCGGGTGAGGATGGACAGCCCGGCCACAGCACCACCCAGGGCCAGAGAGCCGGTGTCTCCCATGAAGATCTTGGCGGGTGAGGCATTCCACCACAGGAAGCCGAAGCAGGCGCCCATGAGGGCGGCGGCGATCATGGCCATGTCCCGCGGGTCACGGGTCTGATAGCACAGGGTGGCGACCACGTCGCCGTGCCCGTAGGTGCACGACTGGTTGGTCTGCCACACCCCGATGAGGGTGTAGGCGGCGAACACCATGGCGGAGGAACCTGCAGCCAGACCGTCGAGCCCGTCGGTGAGATTAACGGCGTTGGACCAGGCGGTGATCAGGAAGTTGGACCAGATGGTGAACAGGATGATGCCGCCTACAGCGCCGGCGAAGGCCAGATCCAGGTTCGAGTCGCGAGCGAAGGAGATCCTGGTGGAAGCGGGGGTGAGCCCATTTCGGTTGGCGAAGTTCAGCGCCACGACTGAGAAGGTGATGCCGATGAATGCCTGGCCGAGAATCTTCTGCCAGGGGCTGAGCCCCAGCGAGCGCTGCTTGGAGATCTTCGCGAAGTCGTCCAGGAAGCCGATCAGCCCCAGCCCGGCGATCAGGAAGAGCAACAGCACGCCGCTGGCATGCGGGGTGCGTAATTCGATCAGGTTGGCCACCGCGTAACCGAGCGCCGTGGCAACGATGATGACCAGTCCACCCATGGTGGGCGTACCGCGTTTAGTGAAATGGCCCTGGGGGCCGTCCTGCCGGATGAACTGCCCGTACTCACGCTTGTGGAGGAAACGGATGAGCAGGGGCGTCCCAAGTAGGGTGGTCAGCAGGCCAACCGCCGCGGACACGAGGATTGCTGTCATTGGGTGTGCATCTCCTTGAGACTGTCCCGGAGGTGATCGGCCAGGCGCCAGGCGCCGGACCCGTGGGATCCCTTGACGAGGACGGCATCGCCGTCTTGCAGCAGACCGCCTGGTGCGTCCAGGACCGCCAGTGCCGCATCGGCGTCGGGCAATTCGAATACTCTCACGCCGGCGGTTCGGGCGGCGGCGGCCGCCGGGGCGGCGCCGGAACCGACGGTGATCAGTAGGCTCACGCCGGCGGCCGCGGCCAACTCGCCGGTACGGGCGTGGTCGGTGGCCGAGGCGTCGCCCAGTTCCAGCATCTCGGAGATGATGGCGACTCGGCGGCGGTGGCCGGCGAGGGCACGCAGAGAGTCCAGGGCCGCCGTCATGGAGTCGATGTTGGCGTTGTAGGCGTCGTCAATGAGCAACACGTCCCCACCCAGGCGAGTCACGTCCATGCGATGCGGACTCTCCATGCGGGCCGTCCCAAGCGAGGCCACGATCTGCTCGGGATCCGCGCCGGCGGCCAGCGCCAGGCCGACGGCGGCCAGGGCGTTGGATACGTTGTGGGCACCGGGAACGGCCAGTCGCACACCTGTGACGGTACGTCCCGGCAGATGCAGGTCGAAGACGGCGTGGGCGTCCCGGCCCAGGGCGACATCCGTGGCGCGAATGTCGGCGTCGGGGGCGCCGTCCGCGGAGAAGGTCAGTACCGCGGGAGCCAGTTCCGCCATGGCGACGGCACGGGCGTCGTCGTGGTTGAGCACGGCGGTACCGGTGGGCAGCAGACCGCCGACGATCTCACTCTTGGCGCGAGCCACGCCGTCCACCGTTCCGAAGCCCTCCATGTGGGCGTGGCCGACCATCAGAACGGCGCCGGCATCCAACGGGGCTATGTCCGTCAGGTAGGCGATGTGGCCGGGTCCGGATGCACCCATCTCCAGCACTAGGTAACGGGTGTCGGCATCGGCCTCCAGCACGGTCAGCGGCAGTCCGATCTCATTGTTGAAAGAGGCCACCGGGGCGACGGTGGGCGCCTGGGCTGCCAGCAGTTGCCGGGTCAGGTCCTTCGTGGTGGTCTTACCGACCGATCCGGTGACGGCGACCACGGTCAATGCCCCGCCTCGGCGTGCGGCGCGGCGACGCAGATCGGTCAGGTGACCCCGGGCGAGCGCTCCGAGTGCCGCGACGGTGTCCGACACCGCGATCAGCGGCAGGGCGACATCGGCATCCGCCAGGGCGGTACGGGCGGTATCCACATCGCTGACCAGGGCGGCGGCGGCACCGGCGGCCGCGGCCGTGCCGACATGGGTGTGTCCGTCGGTGCGCTCGCCCGCCAGGGCGACGAACAGGGCCCCGGGGCCGATCCGGCGGGAGTCCGTCACCACCGAGGAAACGGTCAAGGCATCCGTGGCCGGGCCGGCCGGAAGAAGTTCGCCGCCGGCCAGGGCAGCGACCTCGAATAGGGTGCGGTCGATCATGCGGACTCCCCCGCTCCCCACTTGGCGTTGACGGCGTCCCGCATGACGGGGGCGTCGTTGTAGCGGATGAATTCGTCTGCCATCTCCAGGAAGGGCTCATGTCCCTTACCGGTGACGATGACCGTGTCCTGCGGCCCGCACAGCTCAACGCCGCGGCGCACGGCGTCGCCGCGCCAAGTGGTGATCTCCTCAACATCGTGTAGGTCGGGACGCACCGAGCGAACCCCCTCCAGGATGGCGTCACGGATGGACTGCGGCTCCTCTCCGCGCGGATTCTCGTCAGTGACCACGAGCACGTCGGCCAGGCGCGCACAGACCTGACCGAGCATGGGGCGCTTGCCTCGGTCGCGGTCGCCGTCAGAACCGAAAACGACAATCAAACGTCCCGGAGTGATCTGACGCACGGCCTGCAGGGTCAGCTCCATGGCGTCAGGAGTGTGGGCGAAGTCGACGATGCAGGTGCCGCGTACCCCGTCGCGCCGGCTGATGCGCTGCATACGGCCGGGGATGTTATGCGCACCGGCCAGGGCGGTCACGGCAGTCTCCTGCGGCACACCGGCCCGGATGGCCATGACTAGGGCCAGGGCGGCATTCTGCACGTTCACCAGCCCGGGCAGCGGGCAGGAGGCGTTGATGACCTCTCCGGCGGGGCCGTGCAGGGTGAAGGTGGTGGCGGCGTCCGTCATCGACACAGCGGCATCGGTGACCCACCAGTCGGTGCCGCCCTCGGTCTGGGAGGCCGGATAGGCCCGCACCCGATCCACTGGGAGGCAGCCGGCGGCGGCGATGCGCTCAGCCAGCTGGACGCCCCATTCATCGTCGACGCACACCACCGCGCGGCGGGCATGGGCGGGGGTGAACAGCTGCGCCTTGGCGTCCAGATACTCCGGCATGGTCTTGTGGAAATCCAAGTGGTCGCGCTGAAGGTTGGTGAAACCGGCGACATCCACCACCAGCCCGTCCAGACGGTGCAGCACGATGGCGTGGCTGGAGGCCTCCAGACTGGCGGCGCCCACGCCCTCCTCCACGGCCAGGGCCAGCATGCGTTGCAGCACGGGCGCTTCGACGGTGGTACGGGGGGACTCCACAGCCAGCGCACCCACGCGCAGTTCAACCGTACCGGCGACCATGCAGGCGGCGCGGTGGGCCGAAAGCATCGCTTCCAGGAAATAGGAGGTGGTGGTCTTGCCGTTGGTCCCGGTCACGGCGGTGGTAAGCACGTGCTCGCCCGGCCGATGGTAGACGGCGGCAGCCAGTGGGCCGACCACCGCGCGCGGGTCGGGGTGCGTGAGCACCGGGACCTCTGGGCAGGATTCATGCACCATGGTGGCACCGGCCGGGTCGGTCAGGACGGCGACCGCACCGGCGGCGACGGCCTCGGAGGCGTAGGCGGCCCCGTGGGTCTTGAAACCGGGCAGGGCGGTGAACAACTCGCCGGGCATCACATCTGCGGAGTCCACGCTCACGCCATTGACTACCAGCCCCTCCAATGGGGCGACGCCGCCGTCCTCACGCACCGCGGGGGTCAGCGCGAAGTCCCGGGCGAGGTCGCTCACGGGTGTGGGCGTACACCGATGCGGGCGCAGCCGTGCGGCCGACTCGTAGGCGTGGTTGCTCATGGGTCCTCAATCTATCGTGACATAACAGTGATGGCCGCCGGGCACGGACGGCGCATGCCAGGAAGAGGGTACTCATCCTTCCTCATCTCCGCTTTCATTGCGTGCAGCTTCGGCGGCCGCATCCGCCTCGGCCGCCGCCTGAGCCGCTATGACACCGGGATCCGGGGCGATTCCCAGGGAGTGCATGGCGGCCAGGGCGACCTTACGGAAAACTGGCGCGGAGACCGTGCCGCCGTAGGTATCGCGGGGGCGATAGACGAATACGGCGACGGCTATGGCCGGATCGTGTGCTGGGGTGAAGCCGACGAATGAGGCCACCGTACCGTCCTCGGTGAGGATCTCCGTAGTGCCGGTCTTTCCGGCCACCAGGTAGCCGTCGATGGAGGCGGACTCAGCGGTGCCGCCCTCCTGGGTGACGCCGATCAGCATCTGCGTGAGTGTCTGAGCGGTCGCCTCGCTGATCACCCGCACCCCCGCGGGAGCCTCCTGCTCAGTCGCCTTGCCCTCGCCGTCGATCCAGGCATCCACCACCCGCGGGGCCACGCGCACACCCCGGTTGGCAACAGTGGCCAGTACCTGGGCTGCCTGCAGGGCGGTGCCGGCGATGCCTTGGCCGAACATGGTGGTGTAGCGGGTGCGGTCATCCCAATCGGCGGCGGCGGTAACCATGCCCGCGGACTCTGCTGGCATCTCAATGCCGGTGACCTCGCCGAAGCCGAATCGCTTCAAGTAGTCATAGCGGACGGCGTCGTCGAGTCGCTCGCCGATCTGTACGGTACCGACATTGGAAGACTCGGCCAGCACTCCCGCGGAGGTGAGGGTCTGGGTCTCGTGGTAGTGGGAGTCATGGAAGCTCTGCCCGTTGGCGGCGGTCCAACTGTAGGGGACTGTCCAGGTGTCCTCGGGATCCATGACGCCCTCTTCGAGGGCGGCGGCGAAGGTGACCACCTTGCCTACACTGCCGGGCTCGAAGATGGACTGAACCGAGCGTGCGTTGCGGGAAGCCTCCGGGGTGTCCGCCGGGCTGGCGGGATTAACGGCGTCGGAGTCGGCGAGCACCAGGAGCTTGCCGGTAGCGGGCTCCATGACTACCACACATCCCCAATCGGCACCCTGGGCGTCGACGACCTCATCGATCGCCTCCTGAGCCACGGCCTGCAGGTCGGGGTTGATGGTGGTGCGCACGCCTACTCCCGGAGTGGACGCAACCTCCTCCTGCTCGCCGGTGGGGATTATGGCCCCGGATTTGCCGACCTCTACGCTGCCCCGCCCATCGACACCGGTGAGCGCATCATTCTGAGTCAGCTCCAGACCTGCGGATCCGATCAAAGCGCGCCCGTCCCCCTCATAGGTGTACCCCAGGACGTTGCCGGCGACCGAACCCGCCGGGTAGATGCGGCGAGTGCGCTGGTCCGGCTCGACGCCGGGAATCGCCAAGGCGTTGATACGCCTCCAGGTGTCCGGGGCGACGGCCTCGGCGATGACCACATATGTGGACTCCCCCACCATCTTCGCCCCTAGTTCTTGCGCGTCCATCCCCAGGATCTCGGCCATCTGCTCGGCGGCCGCCGCGGCGCCATGTCCGATGACAACGCTCCTGGCCTGCCCGGTACCGGGATCGTTCTGCATCTCGGTACGCTCGTACTGGGCCACTTTCACCTGGTTGACGCCGATGTCGTAGGACACGGCGGAGGAGGCGAGGACCGTACCATCTCGACCCAGGATGTCACCGCGGGGGGCGCGGTTGACCCAGGTGACGGTGCGTTCCGCCTGGGCCACCGCGGCCAGGGACGGTCCGTTGACCACCTGCAGCCAGGCGGTCTTGGCTGTCAGCGCACCGAATCCTGCCATTCCCATGATCTGCAGGACACGGCGACGGCTGGGGTTGACCGAATTCACTTGGTGTCTTCCGCCGCGGCGGCGGTGCCACCCGCCAGAGTGGAGTTGCTCAGGTCGATGACGCCGGGGGCGGCGGCCGGAACCATACCCAGCTCCGCCGCACGGGCGGCCAAGGCATCAGCGGCCGAGGCCTCCTGCACGTCCGCGCGCACGGTTTCGATGTGATCGGACAGGACGTTGAGCTCGACCTGCGCGGTCTTCATCTTGTAGGCCGTGTCCGCCATGCGCGCGTTGAGCAGCATGGTGGACACCAGCGCGCATGCGAGAATGCCGACGACCAGGACCAGGAAGGGCAGAGTGCGCCGGGAGGGCACGATGCCCCGCACGACGCGCAGCTCCGGCTGCGGCGAGGTCTCGGCCGCGGACTGCGGCGCGCTACGGCTCGCGGCGCGAGCGGTGGCGCCGTCGGTGAGTGCACGCCACGACGGATCGACCGTGGCACTCCGGCGAACCTTTGCGGTGGTCATCGGCGGTTCCTTCCTCTGGTTCTGACGGCTGTGGAGAAGTCGGTGCGGTACGGGGCGGGGGCCTGGTCGGCGGGGCGTATGCGTACGGCTGCCCGTAGGCGCACGGAGGCACTACGAGGATTGGCGGCCATCTCGGCCGCATCCGCCTTCTGCGCCCCTCGAGTCACCAGCTCCAGATAGGGCTCCAACTCGGGCGGGATCACCGGCAGGTCTGCGGGTGTACCCGGAGCCGCACCTGCGGCCAGGGCCTGTTTGACGATGCGGTCCTCCAGACTCTGGTACGACTCGATGACGAGCCGTCCACCGACCCGCAGGGAATTGAGGGCCCGCGGCACCCCCACTTCAAGCAGGTCGAGCTCCCCGTTGACGGCTATGCGCAGCGCCTGAAAGGTGCGTTTGGCCGGGTTCCCACCCCGACGACGGGCCGCGGCGGGAATCGCCTCGCGCACCAACTCGGTCAGCTCCGCGGTGTTGGTGACGGGCCGACCGGCGTTTCGACGACGCACAATGGCGGCAGCTATGCGAGCAGCGAAGCGTTCCTCGCCGTAAGTGCGCAGAATGTGGGCCAGCTCTTGCTCAGCGACGGTGTCCAACAGTTCCGCGGCAGTACGTCCGGAGGTCTGGTCCATACGCATGTCCAGCGGGGCCTGCTGGGCGTAGGAGAACCCCCGGTCGACGTCGTCGAGTTGGAGGGAGGACACACCCAAGTCCATGAGGACGGCGTCGACCGTGCCGTCGGCTCGGGAAGAGGCGGAGCGAGCAACCGCGTCGACGGTGTCGTAGGTGCCCCGCACGACTCGGAATCGTTCCCCGAAGCGGCTCAGACGCGACGTGGCCAGAGCAATGGCCTGCGGGTCCCGGTCTATGCCGACGACTGTCAACTCGGGGAAGCGCTCCAAGGCACCTTCGGAATGTCCACCCATGCCGAGCGTGCAGTCGATCATGACCGGCTCGGCGCCGGTGAGTGCCGGCGCGAGCAGGTCCAGGCAGCTATCCAGGAGGACGGGCGTGTGCCGGTTGGCAACGTCGGCGGCGGACGCCACCGGTTGCGCGGCTGGGGTGTTACTCACGATGATCCTCCTCTCATCCCGGTTCCGTATCGGCAGCCCGCCCACGAGGGGTGCGCTGTAAGGGTGTGCTTGGCGTTATTGGGCTATGTGGAGCGCCGTCCGGGGACGCCGCTGCGCCAGGACTCCTCCCGCAGGTTCCGGCGCCGGGGAAGAGGCGTCGGACGCAGGGGCGGGCGGAGACCTCACGGAGCGGGGCCCGTCTACGGCCCTCCGGAACATTCGGCTTTGATAGCCGGATGCCCGGCGGCTGCGAGTATTCGGTTTTGAGACTGCTTCCGGCACGGCCGGATCAGAAGAAGCCGGGGATGATCTCCTCGGCGGTGTCGGCGAAGACCTGCTCCTGGGCGGCCAGATAGGTCTCCCAGGCCCCTGCGTCCCAGATCTCCACGCGCGCGCCGGCCCCAATGACCGCCAGATCGCGGCCGAGACCGGCGTAGGCGCGCAACGGTGCGGGGATGGTGATGCGTCCCTGCTTGTCGGGAATCTGAGAGTCAGCACCGGAGAGCATGACTCGGATGTAGTCACGCGCCTGCTTCTGAGCCAAGGGCGCCTCACGCAGCTGGGCGTACATGCGCTCGAACTCGGCGGAGGTGAAGGCGTAGATGCAGTGCTCCTGGCCGCGGGTGAGGATCACCCCTCCAGCCAGTTCCTCACGGAACTTGGCCGGGAGGATGAGCCGGCCCTTCTCGTCGAGGCGGGGAGCGTGTGTGCCCAGGAACATGCTGCGCTCACTCCTTCCTCTCCTCTCGACGATCCGCTGCACCCCACATTACTCCACTTTCCTCCCTTTTCTTCCACAATGCGGCCGCACTGCGGCATCGGGATCGTATCGGCCGGTCTCCTCATCGCCGTCATTCCTTGAAATCACGCCACTATGCGAGGGTGGAGGAAAGTGGGGGCACCGGGTGGGCACTGGCGGCACGGGCGTGGCGAACAGTAGGGCGTGCACCGCCGAGATGGGTGCGGCAGCACCGCACGGGGAGCCGGTGCAACCGGGAGTGGAGGAAAGTGGAGGGAGCGGCACGGCGAGCAGCCGGACGTGGGTGCAGATCCGCCTGGCGCCGGAGGAGGGGAACGGCAGGCGGTCAGTCGGGGGGATGGCCGGGCCGAGGGGAGCGGCCGGAGAGGTAGAGGTAGGAGACGCCTAGGATCGCAGCAGGCGCAATATTGCCCAACGTCTGCCGACCCACGCCGGCTGCTCGTGGTACTACCGGTCTCGGCGTGTCATTCGTGCCGGTTTCGACGGGAGGGGGGTTGCGTTAGGCGTGAGGCCTGTCAGTTCCGGCCGTCGCGGCGCCGGTCCCAGCGCTCGGACTGCCGTTCCATGAAGGAGGAGCGCTTCGCGCCACGGGAGGGCGCAGTGCCCTCCTTGGAGGTCGCACCGGTGAGCATGAGCGTGACGCCCCACACGGCCAGGGCGAAGCCGACCACGCCCAAGACGACGGAGCCGATGCCGTTGCCAACGGCCACGCCTGCAATGACGACTGTGAGACCTACGAGTAGAAGGGCGACGCCGGCACCGATACGGCGCGGCGAGGGCCGGCGCAGTGTCTTGTCGGCATGTTGCATGGTTTCAGCCAGCGATGGGTCCTCATCGCTGAGTTGCTCCTCAAGGTCGCGTAGCACCTGCTGCTCGCGTTCCGACAATGCCATGACGCGCCTCCCCTCCGCCTACGGGACTACGTGGGTGGCTTGGACGGGCTCGTCCCGGCCAAGCCGCCCGGACATACCAAGGATAGGCGTTTGTAGTCACAGGAGGAAAACCGGAGCGCCCCTTAATTGGAACAGAACAACGCGCGGCTGCCCGATCCGTCTTGTGGGCGGCCGAGCGCGGACAACGCCTGGCCGCCTCATGGGAGACCGTACGGGGAGACGGCCTCAGTCCTCGTCGTCGGTCGGCACGGGCCGGGCCAGCAGGCTGGCCGGGGCGAGAGCGGCATCGCCCCACCTCCGGCGCACGGCGTCGGCCGCCCGCTCGGGTGCGCCGCGGCGCGGATCATCGTCGAGCAGCAGCTGAACGCCGTCGTCGGCGCGGGACAGGCCCTCCACCCGCACTCCGAGCAGGCGGAAGCCACCACCCGGGGTGGGCAGGGCGCCGAAGAGCACCTCTACCACGGCGAACAGATCGCGCGCCAGGTCCGTGGGTGCGGACAGGGTGCGGGAGCGGGTCACAGTAGTGAAATCGGCGCCGCGGGCCTTCAGGACAACGACGCGGCCACGCATACCGCCGGCGCGCATTCTGGCCGCACACTGATGGACCTGATCCAGCAGGACCCGCCGGGCGTGGTCGCGGTCGGTCAGGTGATCGAAGAAGGTGGTCTCGGTACCGACCGACTTCTCTTCCCGCTCCGGGGTGACAGGACGCGGATCGATCCCGTTGGACAGGTCGTGCAGGTGGCGGGCGGCGGCGGGGCCGAGGATGCGTTCCAGGCGGCGCAGGTCAGTGGCGGCCAACTGCCACACGTCGGTGATGCCCCAGCGTGCCAGTGCCTGGGCGCTCTTATCCCCCACGCCCCACAACGCACCGACCGGCAGCACGTTGAGAAAGTCCTGAGTGGCCTGCGCCGGCACCAGTAACAATCCGTCCGGCTTGGCGTGCGCGGAGGCGAGTTTGGCCACGAATTTGGTCGCGGCGATGCCGACGGAGGCCGGAACGCCCACCCGACTGCGCACCTCTTGGCGGATCCAGTGGCCGATGGCGACCGGGGAGCCCATACGTCGACGGGCGCCGGACACGTCCAGGAAGGCCTCGTCAACGCTGACCCGTTCGAGTATCGGAGTGACCTCACCGAGGATGCTCATCACCCGCTGGGAGACGGCCGAGTACAGGCCGTGACGCACCGGCAGCACCACCGCCCGGGGACAGCGGCGCATGGCCTCGTTCATGGGCATGGCCGAGGTGACGCCGAAGGCGCGTGCCTCGTAGGAGGCGGCGGAGACGACCCCACGACCGTCACGCCCACCGACGATCACGGGGCGACCTGCCAGTTCCGGATGCTCCAGCAGTTCCACCGAGGCGAAGAAGGCATCCATATCCACATGCAGAACGGGAGTGCCCGAGTCGTCCCCGCCCCAGGAGCGACGTGCGGCATCCGCCCGCGGTGCCCGGCTCATGCCCACTCACCTCCCCGCGCATCCCGGTACCGCCGAAGGCGAGTCAAAGCGAACTCGCTCCGACGGCATCTCACGCGGCCACGATAACGTGCCCCTGTGACACGTGGTCAACCGTCAACCCGCTCTCGGAAACGACGCCGCCGCCTCACCGACGGGACTCCTGCCGGATCGTCCGCGACCCTGCCGACGCTGCCGGTTGTCACCTCCTACGCGACGGCTCGTCTGGAGGTGCGCGATACGGGGGTACTGCTGCTGCTCGACGACGCCGAGTCCTCGTGGATCGACCTGTGGGATCCCACGCACCTGGATTTCGAGTATCAGCAGCAGATGGATGCGCTCGTGTCCGCCCTGCGCGGGCCGACGACGCCGGTGCACGCGGCGCATCTGGGAGCGGCCGGCTGCGCCCTGGCCCGGGCCTGGGACGCCGCCAGGCCGGGGTCGACCCAACTCGCGGTGGAGATCGATGCGATTCTGGCCGGCAAGGTGCGCGAGTGGTTTGATCTGCCGCGCGCTCCGCGCCTGCGCATACGGGTCGGGGACGCGGCTGATGCGGTGAGAACGCTGCATTCGGGTGAGTGGGACGTAGTCGTGCGCGATGTCTTCACCGGCGGGCAGGTTCCGCCCGCCTGCGCGAGTCACGACTTCCTGGCGGAGTGCCGACGTGTACTGGTGCCGGACGGGCTCTACCTGGCCAATGCCGTGTGCCCGCCGCGCCAGACGGTGGCGGCGGAGTTGGCGCGGCTGCGCCAGCTGTTCGGCGGCGTGCTGGTGGTAGGTGATCCCGCCGTAGTGCGGCGCAGACGCCGTGGGAACCTGGTACTGATCGCCCGCGAGCGCGCGTGGGAACCCGCGGAACTGGATGCCATGGAACGTGCGGCGCGCCGCCTGCCGCTGCCCGTGCGCACGTGGCCGGCGAACGACCCGGCACTGCCGCGCCTGCCCGCCGGCGACTGAGCCGCCGCAGTCCTCCTCCGGCTCCTGCCGCCTCCAGCTACTGCTGCAGGCCTTCGCCGGAGGTGTTCTCATTGGCCTCCAGGAAGGCCTCCAGACGGGCACCGATCTCATCCGCGCTGGGCAGATCGAGTGTCGGCGCGCCCTCGAAGTCCAGCCCCTCGGTCTGTTGCAACATGGCGTCGTACTGGGCCTCCAGGGCGGAGACGACGGCGCTGACCTCGGGCTGCTGGGCGGCCTCTGCGTCAATCTCGGCACGGTTGACGTTGGCGGCCGCCTCGAGGTCCCCCAGGGGCAGCGCCAGACCCGTATTGTCGGCCACCGCCCGCAGCAGCGCGGCGGCGCCCTGCGGGAAGTCGTCACGGGCGATGTAGTGCGGGATGGAGGCGGACAGGCCGCGCGAGTCTATGCCGGCCTCCCCCAGCCGCAGTTCCAGCAGGGCACTCATGGAGCCGGGCAGTTCGACGCGGCCGAAGACCTCCGTCTGCGAGTGGAACTTGTCCGGCTGCGAACCGTGCAGGTGCACGTAGGTGGGACGGGTGTGTGGGATGGCCATAGGGATGCCGCTGATCCCGACGGCCTGGCTCACCCCCATGGACACCGCCAGATGGGTGACCGCCCCGATGAATTCCTGCCAGTGGTAGTCGGGCTCCGATCCGTGCAGGAGCAGCAGATCCTCACCCTCATCGTCTTGCAGCAGGTCCAGGACCAGCTCGGGCATGGCGACCTCGGTGTAGGTGTTGCGGTCGAAGGTTATGACCGGCCTACGGGCCCGGTAGTCGATCAGGGAGTCGATGTCGAAGGTGGCCAGGCGGGTGCGAGGCAGAGTCATGACGAGTTGGTCAACGGCGAGGGAGCCGGCGTGGCCGGCATCCATGGCT
This sequence comes from Actinomyces sp., assembly GCF_030530635.1. Taxonomy (GTDB): domain Bacteria; phylum Actinomycetota; class Actinomycetes; order Actinomycetales; family Actinomycetaceae; genus Actinomyces. The sequence goes on along the minus strand of NZ_JAUMUL010000006.1, from coordinate 23,066 downwards.
CCCTCGAAGTGGTGCAGGAGCACACGCGGCGAGACGGGCTCCTCCGCGGGGTGCTCCACGGTGTATAGCGTTCGCATTGCTCCTCCTCCCGCGCTTTTGGCGCTCGTGTTGATGATCCCGACGCCGCCTGGGGACCGCTGTGGTCCACGCGGGCGAACATGCGTCGGCTGGTGCAACACCATTGCGGTGGCGCATGTTCCCGACCCCGTGAGCGGGCCGCGGTCGAGCCCCGCGGCTCCACTCCCGGCGAACAGGCCGGGACACGGGTGGTCGATCGGGTCGGCGGGGAGATAATGGGCGATCCCCGTCGACGCGGGTGCCGCCCCGCAGGAGGTGCCTCGCCGACGCACTACCACCGTACACGACGCCATCCAGAAGCCTGTCGACCACCACCGCCGCTTCTTCCAACCCTTGTTCGAGTCGCCCCACGGGGCCGCACCGCTAGCGAGATCACGTGAGTCAACACCGCCCTTCCTCCGAGTCTTCCGATTCACCCGAGTCGATTACATCCCAGCAGCGTCCGCCTGTGGCGGCCACAATCCGCGACCGGGAGATCGCCTCGGAGCAGACGGTGATTGAAGCGGCCTACGGCGAACTGGACCGCCAGCTGGCGGCGGCCCGCCATTCACTGGCAAGCACGCAGGCCCGTGGGGCTTCCGGCACGCACCAGTCGCGCGGGGAGCGGGACGCCTACGCGGTTCACTACGCCGATCTGGTCGCCTCCTTGGAGGGAGTGGAGGAACGGCTGGTGTTCGGGCGCATGGACATGGCGCAGCCGAATACTGAAGGCGCCGACGGCACTGGCGTCGTTCCCGAATCGGCGGCGACCGACGATGTCACGGCGGCGGGCAGACGCCACTACGTGGGCCGTATAGGCCTGCACGACGCCCGCCATCGTGAGGTGGTGCTGGACTGGCGCGCCCCGTTGTCCCGGGGGTTCTACCAGGCCACCGCCTCCGACCCCATGGGCCTGATAAGGCGTCGCCACATCGACACCCGCGCTCGCCGCGTGATCGGCCTGGAGGACGAACTGATCGATGTGCGTGCCGCGAGCGCCGCGGTGCCGACGACTGCGGCCGCGCCGGAACCAGCCGACACAGCCATCGACGGCCTGCAGGGCGAGGGGGCGCTGATCGCCGCCATGTCGGCCGCACGCGACGGACGCATGGGGGACATCGTCGCCACCATCCAAGCCGAGCAGGACCGAGTGGTTACCGGCGACGGTAAGGGGGTGTTGGTGGTGCAGGGAGGGCCGGGCACCGGGAAGACGGCGGTGGCCCTGCACCGGGTGGCCTACCTCTTCTACGCCGAACGTGAGCGTCTGGAACGCTCCGGCGTGCTGCTGGTAGGGCCTTCACGTACCTTCCTGCGGTACGTGGAGCAGGTGCTGCCCTCCCTGGGCGAGACAGGTGTGGTATCGACCACATTGGCGGACCTGGTGCCGGGCGTGCGCGCTCGCGGCACCGAGCCGGGCGAGGTGGCCGAGCTCAAGGCGCGCTGGGTGTGGGCTGACATTCTGCGTCGGGCGGTGCGCGACCTGCAGCGGATACCAGACGCGCCCCGGGAGATCTTGGTCCAGGGCACGCGCCTTAAGCTGTTGCCCGCCGACGTGCGTGAGGCCGCAGCCCGGGCACGGCGCAGCGGCAAGCCCCACAACCTGGCACGTGAAACCTTCGTGCTGTGGCTGTTGGAGCGCCTGACCGATCAGTTCGCCGCCGCCACCCGCCAGGACGCCAGCGACGCCGACACCCGCGCCTGGATTCGCGAGGATATTCGCACCTCCCGTGACGCGCGCCGGGAGATCAACCTGTGCTGGATGCCGACGACACCGGTCGGCTTGCTGGAGCGATTGTGGTCCCGCCCCGCTCTGCTCGCCCGGATCGCCTCCGAGCTGAAGCCGGAGGAGCGTCGTTTACTGGAGCGGCCGGTGGGCAGTGAGCTCACGGAGGCGGACGTGCCACTGATTGATGAGTTGGCGGAGCTGCTGGGGCCCAGCGAGGATGCCGAGGCCCGCCGCGCCCGGCTGGAGGCCCGGCGACGCGAGTCTCTCGTGGCCTACGCCGCACAGGCGATCGAGTCGCAGGATCTGGGTGACGGCATGGTCAGCGCCGAGATGTTGGCGGATCGGATGGAGAACTCGGGGCCGTCCCTGACCCTGGCCGAGCGGGCCCGGGCGGACCGCAGCTGGACCTATGGGCACGTCGTCGTCGACGAGGCCCAGGAGCTGGGGGCCATGGCGTGGCGGGCTTTGGCGCGCCGCTGTCCGGTGCGTTCCTTCACCATCGTGGGCGACCTGGCCCAGTACTCGGGCCCGAGTCGGCCGGAATCGTGGCGGCACCTGCTCTCGGCCCTGGGTACGCGTCCCCGTACACGCCATCGGGGCGGGGGTGCATCGCGCCTCGAAAGGGCCTCGACACCATTGCGTGAGGAGGCCCTGACGGTCTGCTACCGCACACCGGCCACAATCATGCGCGCGGCCGAGCGGGTGTCCGCCGAACTCGGTGCACCGGTGGCCTACCCGGTGACCTCAGTGCGGGACCTGCCCGACTGTCTGGCAGTCGACGACCTGTCCCAATCCCCCGCGGCCATCGCGCCGGAAGGCCACGACGATCGCGCCAATGCGGCCTGGGGCGTGGCCCTGCGCGAGGCGGTGACCCAGGAGTCCGCCACGCTGGATGCGGCGGTGGGCGTGGGGGCGGGGCGCATCGCCGTCATCACCACCGAGCCGCAGTCGACTGCGGCGCTGCTGGCTCAGGATCCCGACCTGGTGTCGGCCATGCGAACACGGGACGGCGATATTCTGCGCAGTCGACTAGCTGTGATGGGACCGCGCCTGTCCAAGGGACTGGAGTTCGACGTGGTGGTGCTCGTGGATCCCGCAGCTATAGCGGAGACCGGCCCCGGCGACCTGTACGTGGCGATGACACGACCGACGCGGCGTCTGCGGGTGATCTCCCGGCTGCCGCTTCCCGCCGGCCTTTAACCGGTCCACGGCCTTTGCCCAGGCGGGCCCCCTAGCCTGCCGCCGACCTGAGCGGAAGTATGCGGTCGGATCCAGCGCTATGAGCATCACACCACACGCAACGGATCCCGCAGGCGACTGCGCACCTACGCGACCGTAGGTTACGGTTGCGTAGGTCATGTCTTTCCGCCCGAGCTCACCGAACGCGGGCGGACATAGGGGAAGGGGAATGATGACCGGCTTCAAGCAGGCCACCGCCAGGCAGGCGCGTTCCGACGCCACCTCGGAAGCCTTCCAGCGCCCGCACTACGCACCCGGTGTCCCCAGCATCATTGCGCCCGTCACCGAACCGCTGTCCTGCATGCTCGCCGATGCGGCCCGCCGCTTCCCGGATCACATCGCTGTGGACTTCATGGGGCAGACGACCGCCTATCGGCAGCTGAGCGAGCAGGTGGCCCGCGCCGCAGAGGCGCTGCGTCGACTGGGCGTGGGGCGCGGCGACGTCGTCGGCGTGATCCTGCCCAACTGTCCCCAGCACGTGGTGATCGCCTACGCCGCCTGGCGCATCGGCGCGGTCGTCGCCGAGCACAACCCGCTGGCGCCCGCAGCCCAGATCCGCGAGCAGATCCGGATGCATCACGGAGGCGTGATCATCGCCTGGGAGAAGTCACTGGCGCGCATCGTGCAGGCGGCCGGCTCCTTAGACGCCGCCGGCATGGGCGGGGCGCGAGTACTGTCGGTGGACCTGTCCCGGGGACTGCCGTGGACGAGCCGCTTGGCGCTGAGACTGCCAGTGGCGGCCGCCCGTTCTCAGCGCCGCGAACTGCGTGGAAAGGTGCCGGCCGGAGTGGACTCCTGGGACGATCTGGTCGCCACCGCCGCCCCCCTGCCGGACGGGCATCCGCTGCCGGCGGTCAGTGATCTTGCCGTGCTGCTGTACACGGGCGGTACCACCGGCATCCCCAAGGCGGTGCAACTCACGCACGCCAATGCGCGTGCAAACGCGGAGATGAGCCTGGCGTGGGCCTCCCAGACCTGTGAGGACGGCCAGGAGACCTTCCACTCCGTGCTGCCGTTCTTCCACGCCTTCGGCCTGAGCCTGTCGCTGCTGTGCGCCGTCGGCATGGCCGCCACCCAGGTGGTGCTGCCCAAGTTCAGCGCCGACATGGTGCTGGCCGCGTGGAAGCGAAGGCCGGCGACCTTCTTCCCGGGCGTACCGGTCATGTTCGACCGCATTGTCACCCGCGCCCGGGCCACCGGAGCGGACCTGACCAGTTGCAAGATCGCCGTGTGCGGGGCGGCGCCCACGCCCAAAACGGTGGCCGAAGCATGGGAGGCGGCCACCGGCGGTGTCATCATTGAGGGCTACGGCATGACCGAGACCGCCCCCATCATTCTGGGCAACCCCATCTCCCCCGAGCGGCGTCCCGGTGCGCTGGGCGTGCCCTACCCGTCCACGGACGTGCGGGTGATCGACCCCGACCATCCCGAGACGGAGGTGGAGCCGGGGCAGGTCGGCGAGTTGGTGGTGCGCGGCCCGCAGGTATTCACCGGCTACTGGGAGAACCCGGAGGAGACCGCCGCCGTCATGCTGGAGGGGGGCTGGCTGCGCACCGGCGACCTGGTCCGCCAGGAGGAGGACGGCTTCTACGTTATGGCCGACCGCCGCAAAGAGCTGATCATCTCCGGCGGCTTCAACATCTACCCCAGTGAGGTGGAGGCGGCGGTGCGCACCATGCCGCAGGTGGAGGATGTGGCCGTAGTCGGGCTGCCGGCGGAGGCCGGCAACGAGTCCGTGGTGGCCGCGATCCTGCCCAAGGCGGGGCAGACGGTGACACTGGAGCAGGTGCGTACCTGGGCGGAGAAGACCCTGTCCCACTACGCCCTGCCGCGCCAGATAGCCATTTTGACGGAGATGCCCCGCTCCCAGATCGGCAAGGTGCTGCGTCGGGTGGTGCGTGAGGAGCTGCTGGCCGCCCGAGAGGCGGCCGCGGGTGCGGCGACTGCGGCCGCGGCGGTGTCCCAGTCTGCCGCCACCGCCCTGGTGGAGCGCCTGGGAGAGGTCGGCCGTGGCGAGTCTGACCAGGCCGTCGGGGAGCAGGTCCGATGAGCGCGGCCCAGGATGCCGAGCATTTCCGGCGCCCGCATTACCAGCCGAATATCCCCGCCGTCATCGACGTGCCGGAGGGACCCCTGGGCGAGTTGCTGGACACCGCCGCCGAGTTCTACGGCGACCGGGTAGCGCTGGACTTCATGGGGGCGACTCTGACCTACCGCGAGCTGCTCGAGGCCTCCGAGCGTGCCGCGAACGTGCTGCGCCGGGCGGGTGTCAAGGCCGGGGATCGGGTCGCCCTGCTCATGCCGAACTGTCCGCAGCATGTGGTGGCGATATACGGGGCGTTGCGACTGGGGGCGATCGTGGCGGAGCACAATCCGCTCGCACCCGCGCAGGAGATCCGCAGCCAGTTGGCCCGCCACGGCGCCCGGGTGGTGATTGCCTGGGAGAAGGGGGTCGAGTTGGTGCTGGATCCGGCGTCGTCGGCCGGCGGCGGCGCGGATGCGGCGGCGGACCCGCTGGGTGGGCGCACGGTGTTCAGCGTTAACCTGGCCGCCGCCATGCCCGCGAGGCTGCGCGCCGCCCTGCACCTGCCCGTGGCCAGGGCGCGCCAGACCCGCGCCTCCATGCGGGCCGAATCGCTGCCGGCGGGCGTGCGCTCCTGGGACCGGGAGGTGGCCCGCGCGCCGCGGCTGGAGGCGTCCTGGCCCCAGCCGGGCGGCGATGACGTGGCCGTGCTGCTGCACACGGGCGGCACCACCGGCATGCCCAAGGCCGCCATGCTCACGCACAAGAACCTGCGCGCCAATGCGAACCAGGCCATCGCCTGGGTGCCGATGCTGCACGAGGGCGGGGAGACCTTCCTGGCTCTGCTGCCCTTCTTCCACGCCTTCGGGCTGACCTTCAACGTGTTCTGCGCGGTGCAGAAGGCGGCCACGCAGGTGATACTGCCGAAGTTCTCGGTCAGCCAGGTGCTCGAGGCCCACCTGCGGCGCCCGTTCACGTTCTTCGTGGGGGTGCCGGTCATGTTCGAGCGGATCCTGCGGGGCGCCCAGAAGAAGGGCGTGTCCCTGAAGACGCTGCGCTACGGCGTGTGCGGGGCGGCCCCGATGCCGCCGGCCGTGGGAGCGGAGTGGGAGGCCGCCACCGGCGGATACTTCGTGGAGGGCTACGGGATGACCGAGACCAGCCCGATCGTCTCCGGCACGCCCATGGGCCCCAGCCGCCGCCTGGGCGCGCTGGGCCTTCCTTTTGCATCCACGGACGTGCGCGTGGTGGACCCTGACGCCCCGGACCCCGAGCGGGAGGTGCCCGATGGCGAGCCGGGCGAACTGCTGGTGCGTGGCCCGCAGGTCTTCGCCGGCTACTGGGACGACCCGGAGGCGACGGCGGCGGCGATGCTGCCCGGCGGCTGGCTGCGCACCGGGGACATGGTGCGTCGGGACGACTTCTTCCTGTGGATGGCCGATCGGCGGCGCGAGCTGATCCTCTCCGGCGGCTTCAACGTCTACCCCTCCCAGGTGGAGGCGGCAATTTTGGCCATGGCGGGCGTGGCGGACGTCGCCGTCGTAGGACTGCCGGGCGGGGCGAATGGGGAGCTGGTGTGCGCGGCGGTGGTATTGGAGCCGGGCACGCCCGCGGGCACGGTCACCCTGGAGTCGGTGCGCGCCCACGCCGAGCGGGTGCTCCCCCACTACGCGCTGCCGCGTCACCTGGAGATCATCAAGGAGATGCCCCGCTCCCAGATCGGCAAGATCCTGCGCCGCGTGGTGCGCGAGCAGATCCTCAGCCGCGTCGACGGCGCCTGAAGACCCATACCGGATCGGGCTCCCATCGCCGTGATTATTCGCTACGTTCTTGCGCCCCTTTCGCTGGCCGGGACTGCAGAGCGCGTGGACCGCAATGTGGTTACCAAAGCGGTCAACTGAGGCACTAAGAGAGCGGCAATGGAACTGGCAATCAAGAACGCCCACGGTACGGCGGGTGGCACCGTCAAGTCGCTGTAGTAGGGAACCAGTGCCTGAGCGAGCCAGACCCATGTCACGGCGATGGAAACGCCAGCTATTGCGAGACCGAGCAGTTGCAGGCCTGCGGTCTGTGCGAGTGCGCTGCGCAGCACGGTGGAACGGGAGGCGCCGGTACGATGCAGAAGCCGGCTCTCGCGGCACCGAGAGCGGATCAGGGCAAAAACCTGTTGCACCATGACCCCGGTCGCTAAGAGACAAATTCCGCCCGTCATGGTCGCGTCATTGGATGCGCCACGTTTGGTCTCCGCAGCAACGATGTTGTCGGTCCATCCTTGACCAGTCGTTACAGTAGCGGTTGCGGGTGCGGTCCGGCTCAGGGTCTGAAGTAGTTCATCTTGTCCGCCGGAAAAAGCGGTTAAGAACCAGTCCTCAGTGACCGGATCCCCGGTCGCTGCGGACAACACGTTCTCATCCGCAACCAAGGAAGTAATCAGTGGATAGCCGGAATTATCGAACCGAGCCACCACCCGCAGTCTCGTCTCGTCGCCGTTGTTACCGAGCAGAGTAAGCGAATCACCCAACTGGTAGGAACTTCCGTCCTCGCGGATCCGGTCCGCACGCACCGCGACGTCCGTGCCGTGGACATCTTCCGCATTACCCTCCACCAGGTGGAGGCCCGCGGCAGTAATCAATGCGCCCGGGTCGCTCGCGGTGGTCACGGTGACCTGGTAAGTGGACAGTGTTCCCATAGGAAACGATTCTCTGCGCGCCCGTTCAATGATCTGGGCGGGTGTTTGTTCAGCAGGTGCCACCATCCAAGAGCGCGCGCTAGTCTTGGCGCGCACAGCAGTTGCCGCCTCACGCGACGCAACAGTGTTCTCCCAGGCGGTCTCAAGCTCGGGGTCGAGTTGCTCTGATTCCTGGTGGAGGGTGACGTCAACTTGGCCGGGCAAAGCGTAATCGTCCTGGTAATCCCGACCGGAGCCGAGGCTAGAAGCCATCACGGGAACAGTCGCTAGGGTCACCACGGCAACCACGGGTACGACGACCGCCGCAGCCCGGCGAGCGGACATACGCGTGTGTGCCCATGCGGTCAGGCTCGCACCCGGATCTAGTGCCTGCAGCGGTAGACAGAAAACCCGCACCGCGATGTCCACCAGGGCGGGCGCGAGTGCACACAGCCCCACGGCGACGGCGGCACCGATCCATAGGGCAACGCCATCGTCGGCATCCCAGGGCAAGTGCGCGGGGCCAGCTACCCAAATCCAAACCACCAGCGCGGCACAGATGGCGGTCGCGGCCCAACGGACGCGCCCCACTCCCCGCATGACCGTCGACGACTCGCGTGCTGCCTCTAGCGCAGGGGTTCGCGCCGCGCCTCGCGCCCCAATCAGGGCACCGGCGGTTGTCACCACCGTCATCACCGCCACAGTGAGCAGCAGGCCGGACGCCGTGATCCTCGGAATGTAGTCTTCGGCCCAGTTGTCCTGCGAGGCGAGCAGACGAGCCAATGCCCGCAATCCGAGGATGGAGACCAGGGCACCGAGGCTTGAGCAGCCCAGTCCCAAAAGGAAGGCCTCCCGGGCGATCATGCGACGTATTCGCCATGAAGTCGCACCGGCCAGACGAAGCAGCGCCAATTCACGTCGGCGCCCCTGCACGGCAACGCTCATCGCCTGAGCCACGAGTATCACTCCAGCCATCCCTACGATGGCCAGCTGTCCTATTGCCGTCAAGTGGCCGGAATAGATCCGCCCCAGGAAGAACACCGCCTGCGGCGGACTCATGGCCGACACTTCGACCGCTGACAGGCGCGAAGCCTGGAACAACAGCGCCTCCGAACCGACCAGCACCGAGGTGACCAACACGACCGCGCCTACACCCATGTAGGAGGCCCGGTGTTCTCGCAGCATCGCGAACGCGACAACCCACCGGTTCCTTGAGCGACCAACCCATGTGCGCACGCCAGCTTGACGGCCAAAGGTCCTTTGCTGCGTTGAATTCCGCCGGGTTCCCCAGCGATTTGAGGAAGATCTCGCAGCGTCGTCCCTTTCGGAGTTCTTCTGCGGCTGATGGTTCCTATCTGCACGGTTCATGGCCGGACCTGATCGGCGTAGCTCGCTGTACCGTTCTGCTCGGCTTCGTTTTGGAGGATCGCCAGTCGTTGGGCAATCTGACTGGCGTCGGCCCCGGTGACTTGACCGCTGACTTGCCCGTCAACAAGCCAGACGACCCGGTCGGCCCAAGCCGCCACTCGCGGATCATGCGTGACCACCAAAAGGCCGGCGCCTGCTCCTGCCAGCAGATCCAACTGTTCGAGGACTGCCCGACCTGCACGCACATCCAAGGCGCCAGTGGGCTCATCCGCGAATACCATCGCCGGGTGCGAGGCCAATGCTCTAGCAACCGCCACCCGTTGACGTTGTCCCCCGGATAGTCGTCCCGGCAGCCGTCCCTCCAGGCCGGTCAGCCCCACGCTCTCCAATGCCTTCGCCACTTCCCCGTCATTACGGGGGCGTCCACCCAGGAGTCCTGGCAGCGCAACGTTCTGTGCCGCCGTCAACGACTCCACCAGATTCAAATCCTGGAACACGAACGCCAGCCGATCGCGCCGCAACGCCGTCAACTCCTTCTCTGAGGCGGCCATAATGTCCACCCCATCCAAGGAAACCCGTCCCATTCCTGCCCGCAGTAGACCCGCGGCGCACAATAGCAACGTCGACTTTCCCGAACCCGACGGTCCCATTACCGCCACCCGCTCACCTGCCCGCACACTCAGGTCCACACCGCCAAGCACCCACGGCCCGGACGGCGTATAGCGGTATTTCACGCCCTCAACCGTGAGTGCCTCAGAAAGCAGCCGCAGATGCTCACCCGACAGCCTAGAAGAATCACGAGACACGGAAGACATAACTTGACTCAGCGGATCAGACAATCAGAGACACATAGGAGCGCAGTGACGAACGAGGATGATTACCTAGGTTAGACCCGCAACTCATGGTGACATTATTCACTTCACACATAGGTTGCCGCATCGTCCCTTAGGATGATGCGAGTGCCCTCCCTAAGGAGGAGTTCGTTCTCTTGAAGTTCGCGACGGCGCCTGAGTGGGGCAGGCTGCCCAGGGCCAGTGGGGACCGGAGGCGCCCGGGCTCACAGCAGCCCGGCGGCCTCGAGGCTATCGCGCAGAGCAGCGACCTCGGCGGCGGTGGCACGTACCAGGGGCAGGCGCACGGTGGCACTGGGCAGGCGCCCCTGCAACGCGAGTGCCTCCTTGGCCATCACCGCACCCTGGCCACCGCCCATGATGGCGCGCACCAACGGGCGCATGCGCTGGGCGACGGCGCGGGCGCCGGGCAGGTCACCGGCGTCGACCTCGCGGATCATCTCCCGCCAGGAGTGGGCGTCGGCGTGGGCGACCACGGAGACGACGCCGCTGGCGCCATGGGTGAGCCAGGCGAAGTTCAGCCCGTCATCGCCGGAGTAGTACTCCAGGCCGGTGGCCTCCATGCGCTCGAAGCCCTGCTCGACGTCGCCGGTGGCGTCCTTGACCGCGAGCACCCGCTCATGCTCGGCCAGGCGGGCGAGGGTATCGTCGGTGATCTTCACGCCGGTGCGGCCGGGAATGTCGTAGACCATGACCGGCAGGTCGGTGGCCTCAACCACCGCCATGATGTGCTGGTAGACGCCCTCCTGGCTGGGGCGATTGTAGTAGGGGGCGTTGATGAGCAGCCCCTGCGCGCCGGCCTCCTGGGAGCCCACTCCGATGCGCACCGCATGGGCGGTGTCATTGGATCCGGCGCCGGCAATGAGCATGGCCCGGCCGGCGAGCGCGTCCTTCACCTCCCGCAGCAGGGTCTGCTTCTCCGGCAGGTGGGTGGTGGGGGCCTCACCCGTGGTGCCTGCCAGCAGGATCATGTCGGCACCGTCATCGACCAGGGAGACGGCCAGGCTCTGGGCGGCTTCAACATCGATCTCCCCCTCCGGGGTGAAGGGGGTGACCATGGCTACGCCGACGGAGCCGAAGGAGCGGCTGGGGAGAGTGCTCATAGTGAACAGCGTAACGGTATTGCCGCCCCGGCGGCGGGGGCGGTCGCAAAGTGAGCAGCCGGAGCCGGGGCGTCTACGGCCGCAGCGGGCGAGCGCACGGGGCGGAGGCGGCTTCGCCCCGCATCGGCGCATAGGCTCGGGCACATGACTGATGTCAGCCTCCCCGACGACACGCTCGGCGCACCATCTGTTTCCTCCTCCCCCACCGCCGCCGGCTTCGTGCGCGAGGCCACCGCCTCGGACCTGGAGGCGATCGGGCAAGTGCATGCCGCCACCATGCTGGCTTCGCTCCGAGCCGCATACACGGCCGCCCACGATGCGCCGCTGCCGGCGGGCGTGGAGGCGATGGTGGCGCCGCCGGTGATCGCTGCCGGTTGGGAGCAGGCGGTGCTGAGCCCGCCGTCTCCGGCCCACCGCGTACTTGTGGCCGTCGGTGAGGGTGGAGAAGTGGTGGGGCTAGTCGGCGTCGCTCCCTCCCCCGAGGGCACGGATGCCGCCGGGGAGGCCGACGACGCCGACGTGAACGCGGCCGAGCGCGGCCTGGAGATCACGGCCCTCGGTGTCGCCCCGGGCCAGCAGCGCCGCGGGCACGGCTCCCGGCTGCTGGCCGCGGCCACGGATCAGGCGCGCGCCCAAGGGGCCGGCGTACTGCTGGCGTGGGCGGTGCGCGGGGACGAGTCCTTGGCCGGGTTCCTGCACGGCGCCGGGCTGACCCGCACGGGCTCGTTCCGGGAGCTGCCCGTCGGGCAGGGCGTCATCGAGGACTGCTGGGCCGCCGTCCTGTAAGCACCTGCGGCCGTCCGAACGTCTTCACGCCCGGCACCGGCTGCCGCATGCCACGTAACCAGCGAACCCGGAGCCGGACGTGCCGGCGTCAGAGGTCGAGCAGCTGATCCAGACCGATGGTCAGGCCCTCACGCCCGCCGACCTCGCGCACGGCCAGCACCACGCCCGGCATGAAGCTGGCGCGGTCGAAGGAGTCGGTGCGGATGGTCAGCTGCTCGCCTGGGTTGCCGAGCACGACCTCCTCGTGGGCGGTGAGTCCGCGTAAACGCACGGCGTGCACGTGCACGCCGTCGACCACGGCGCCGCGGGCGCCGTCCGGGTCGGTCTCGGTGGCGTCGGGCGCCGGACCCAGCCCGGCCTCGGCGCGGGCGGCGGCAATGCCGCGGGCGGTGGCGATGGCGGTGCCGGAGGGGGCGTCAACCTTGTTGGGGTGGTGCAGCTCGATGACCTCGGCGGACTCGAAGTAGCGGGCGGCCTTCGCGGCGAAGGACATGGTCAGCACCGCGGACAGGGCGAAGTTCGGGGCGATGATGACGCTGCGGCCGGCCGCCTCGGGCCGGGCCAGGTGCTCGCGCACACGCTCATAGGCCTCATCCGTCCAGCCAGTGGTGCCGACCACCACGTCAACTCCGGCGTCGATCAGGGCGTGAACGTTGTCCTCGGTGACCGAGGGGTGGGTGAAGTCGACGGCCACCTGGGCGCCGGCCAGGTTCGCGGCGGTGAGCTCATCGCCGACGTCGAGGCGGGCGACGAGCGCGAGCCCATCGGCGTCCTCGACGGCCTGGCAGACGGTGGACCCCATGCGCCCCGCGGCACCGACAACGGCAACAGCAATACTCATGCGGGCACCCTAGCAGCCTGTCGCCACGAGGCGGCCACATCTAGAAGTCGCCTCTGGTCAGTCTGCGGTGTCCCCACAGGAATAGGGGCAGACACCAGGCCACGGCCAGCAGCACCGTGGCCACTGGCTGCTCCAGCCACGATGAGGCAGGCAACGCGGCTACACCCTGCAGCCTGGCAATGACCGCGTTGGGCATTTACCACGTGCACCCAGTCGGGAAGCTGCACCGTCCAGGAACCCAGCGTTAGCAGGGCCGGAACCAGCATGGCCAGCATCTGGGCCGCCCCCACACCCAGTGCCAGAGTCATAACAGCGGTCGCTACCGAGCGCGTCCCCATCGCCACCAGGGCACCTGCAGCCGCGACTAAGGCCAGCACCAGCGCCGCACGAATGACGGTCTCCAGAGAAGCAGCCAGGTCGAACGGAACACCGCGGTAGTCCACGTAGGGCCTGGTCGTCAGAACGAGCCCCAGCATGAGCACCAGCGCGGGAAGGGCCGTAACCACTGCGGCACTGACCAGCTGCGCCCAGAACAGCCTGGTACGCCTACCTACCGCCACCACTGTGGACATAATGGCACCGGAAGAGTAGTCAGCACCAGCGGTCACCACACCCGCCAGTCCGGCTGGCAGTAACGCGGCCTGAACCCCAGGGACTCCGACCACGGCGGAGAAGAAGACGACAAGACAGAGCTCGAGGGCGATCAGGACCTGGACCGAACGCGCCCTCGCCGCCTTGCCGAACTCGCTGACCAGGACCCGGCGCCAAGTCACCACCTGCTGAGCAGCGCGATCACCGGTCATGGTTCCTGCTCTCCTTCCAGCACGTGAAAGAACCAGCTCTCAAGGGATCGTTTCGCTTCGCGCATCTCAGTGAAGAAGATCCCCTCATCGAAGAAGGCCCTCTGCACCTCCTCGATACCCGCGTCTATGAGTACCGCCCCCTCGCTCTCACCCGGTCGTTCCGCGGCCTTCACCTGCCAGTTCCGCGAGCGTGCCAGGGCGACAGCCTGGGCGGGATCATCGGCGCGAACGATGACTCCGCCGGGGCGCCGCACCTGGTCAACGGGAGCCTGGGCGAGCACCCTGCCCTCCTTGAGAACGACGACGCGATCCGCAATGTCCTCGACCTCTCCAAGCAGGTGGGAGGAGACCAGTACAGCCCTGCCCTCATCGGCCAGCCTTCGCAGCAAGGAGCGCAGCCACCGAACTCCCTCGGGGTCGAGACCGTTGAAGGGCTCGTCCAGGACCACGTTCTGCGGCTGGCCCACCATCGCCGCCGCCAACGACAGACGCTGGCGCATCCCCAGAGAGTAAGTCCTGACCTTGCGGTCCCCGACTGCGGCTATGCCTGTCTCCTCCAGACACCGGCGCACGCGGACCTCCGGAATGCCGCTGGTGCGGGCAATACCCATGAGGCACTGGAACCCCGTTCGGGAGCCCACCCAGTGGTCTGCTCCCAGAACCAGCCCCAGGCGTCCCAGCGGGTATGGCGACCTCCCCGGTGCGCCGCCGCCAACCCGGACCTCGCCTCCATCAGGACGCACAAGCCCGCCGATCGCCTTCAGCGCCGTCGTCTTGCCAGCACCGTTCGCACCAACTAAGCACGCAACAACTCCGTCAGGCACCTCGAAAGAGACAGAAGACAGCCCACGTACACCGCCGTAATCCTTACTCACCTCACTCAGCGAGATCATTGCACGCCCTCACCTCCTCGTGGCATCGACGGCTGAGCCATCCACGCAAACCAGCTCGGCCTGCTGGAGGACATGCCCGGCGACGGCCCGCTTCAGTCCGGCCAGCCGATTCCTGCCGGAGAGCCGGAGCACGTCGTCCAGCACATATTCGGTAAAGCGGTAAGTGTGGGTGGCGCCGCGTGGAGACGGGCGACAAATGCGAGCCCGTCGGCGTCCTCGACGGTCTGGCAGACGGTGGACCCCATGCGCCCCACGGCGCTGACAACGGCAACAGCAATACTCATACGGGCATCCCAACCAGCGATGACACAGTCTGGGGGTCAGGGCCCGGCCCTGTTCGCGCGGATACGTGGGTTGCGGGACCGGCAGCGTTTTCGGGCCCGTGGCCGGGGTCGTCTACTACGCCGGTTCGTGCTCTACTACGCCGGTTAGGTGTCTATTGAAGGGCTCTGGACCCTTCAACAGACGTCGAAGTAGCGTAGTAGACGCCGAAGAGGCGTACCCAACGCCATCTCCCACGGCCCCACACTCCCAGCACCCCACGCCGTACGCTCCCCGCGACCCCAGCACCTCCCCGCGCCGCCTTGCAGGCCCACACCTCTGACACCACACCCTCAATCCCCGCGCCTCGGGGCACCCGCCCTGAGCCTCGTCGGGGCGTTGACTGCCGCACGGTCGGCGGATTAATATGTGTGTCACACCTCACATTCAAGGAAGCCTCCATGTCGCAGCTCGGCCATGACCCGTCATCCAGCGCATTCCAGGACCGGTCGCGCACGGATCGGCAGATCGCACGCAGGCCGAGCGCCGTGTCATCGCTGTCTTTCGCCGCCATCGCCGCCCTGAGCGGGGTTCTCGTCCATCTGAACTGGGATACCCCGCAACGAGCGGTGACGATCGCCGTCGCAATCTCCGCCATAAGCACGGCACTCGCAGTCGCCACCGGCCTGCAAGCCCTGAAGGCGATTGCCGCCGTGGCACTGGGAGTCATGATCGCGGTTGCCCTCACTCATCCCTCGGGCGCAGTCGGGGCATGGGTTGTCGGCGCTGTGCTCTTCTTCGCCTTTGCCATGTTTCAACCCCAGCGGCTCCGGAGGAGACAGACGCAAGGCTGAGCCCACTCAGGCGCCCGGCCCAACGACTACGCGGCAGCGCTCCTGGGCGGCGAGCTGGGCCGCCAGGACGCGCACGTCGTCGGCGGTGACCGCGTCCAGGCGGCGCAGGTTCTCCTCCATGGAGCGCAGGCGACCAGTGACGACCTCGGCGCGCCCCAGGCGCCCCATGCGGGACAGCGAGTCCTCTCCCCCTAGCACCATGGAACCGCGGATCTGGCCGCGGGCACGCTCCAGCTCGCGCGCGGTGATACCGTCGGCGGCCAGCGACTCGAACTCACCGGCCATGACGGCCAGCACCTCATCGACGTCGCCGGGGGCGCAACCGGCATACATCCCGAAGGCACCCGCGCCCACGTAGGGGGTGTCGAAGGCGTAGGTGGCGTAGGCCAGGCCGCGGTTGTCACGGATCTCCTGGAACAGACGTGAGGACATGCCGCCACCGAGGATCGTGGTGAGCACGCTCATCGCCCAGCGGCGCTCATCCAGGGCCGGGATGCCCTGGCAGGCTAGGTAGACATGGCACTGCTCGGCCTCCCGGTTCACGGTGATGTCGTGAACCGTCAGCTCCGCCACGGGCTCGGTCTCGAAGCGGCGCGGCCGGGGAGCGACGCTGCCGGCCGTATCCCAGCCGGCGGCGTCCAGATCGGCGGTGACACGCGCACAGAACTCGTCATGGTCGACAGCGCCGGCGGCTGCGACCACCAGAGCGTCGGAGGCGTAGGTGCGCTGGTAGTGCTCCCATACGGCGTCGCGGGGCACGGCCGAGACCGTCTCGTAGGTGCCGCCGATGGGACGTCCCAGTGGGGTGTCGTCTCCGAAGGCGGCGCGGACGAAGGCCTCCTGGGCGATCTCGGCGGGGTCGTCGGCTGCCTCGGCCAGTTCAGAGATGATCACCCCGCGCTCGGTCTCCACCTCATCCGGGTCCAGCCGGGATGAGGTCACCATGTCGGCGAGCACGTCCAGCGCAGTCAAGCCGTCGGGGCCGAGGACGCGGGCGTAGTAGAAGGTGTGCTCCTTGGAGGTGGCGGCGTTGGACTCTCCGCCGATCATGTCGAAGGCCTCGGCGATGTCGTGGGCGCTGCGCGTGGCCGTGCCCTTGAACAGTAAGTGCTCCAGGAAGTGAGTGGAGCCCTCCTGGCCGGAACGCTCATCGCGGCTGCCGACGCCGAACCACATGCCCACCGACGCCGAGCGCAGCGCGGGCACCTGCTCGGTGATCACCCGCACCCCGCCGGGCAGGATCGAGCGGCGGATGGTGGCGCCGTCGTCAACGAGGCGCAGCTCGGTGTCGGGGGCGCCGGCGGGTGCGCGGTTGAGGGCGGCTTCTGCGAAGCTGGTTTCGGGGCCGGTCGGGGCGGGAGTGATCACCGCACGAGCCTAGACGACCAACCTCGGCACGTCATTCCCGCCGATCTCAGACACGCCCTGCCCACCGCCAGGCGACGCGCCACCATTACGACCGACCTCGGCACGTAACTTCTACCGATCTCGGTGGGAGAAAGGAGGCCGGGCCCCGGCTGATCGTCGTGATCGCACGGAGCCCGGCCCCTGTCAATGACATCCGGCGTGACCGGGTCTCACTCCTCCTCGGCGGACTCCACGGTACGCATGCGGCGGCGGCGCGGGCGACGCTCCCGGCGCTCACCCTCATAGTCGGTGCGCTCACGGCGGCGGCGGGGCCTGCGCTCACCGTCGCCGCGCGCCTCCTCGCGGTGGGCGCGGTTCTCAGCCTCGGCGGCCAGCTGTTCCTCGGTAAGAACGGCATTCAGGCTGAGCTTGCCCCGCTGGTCGATCTCGGCCAGTTCGACCTCGACCTTGTCGCCCACGTTGAGGACATCCTCGACGTTCTCCACGCGCTTGCCGCCCACCAATCGACGGATCTGGGAGACGTGCAGCAGGCCGTCCTTGCCGGGGGTCAGCGACACGAAGGCGCCAAAGGTGGTGGTCTTCACGACCGTACCGACGAAGCGCTCGCCGATCTCCGGCATCTGCGGGTTGGCGATGGCGTTTACGGCGTCACGAGCGGCCTCGGCCGAGGGGCCGTCGGAGGCGCCGATGTAGATGGTGCCGTCGTCCTCGACTGTCAGCTCGGCACCGGTGTCCTCCTGGATCTGGTTGATCATCTTGCCCTTGGGGCCGATGACCTCACCGATCTTGTCCACCGGGATGTGTACCGTCAGCACGCGCGGCGCGGTGGGGGCCATCTCGTCGGGAGTGTCGATCGCCTGGGCGAGCACATCCAGGATGAACAGGCGGGCGTCGCGGGCCTGGGCCAGCGCACCGGCCAGCACGTCGGAGGGCAGACCGTCGAGTTTCGTGTCCAGCTGCAGGGCGGTGATGAAGTCCCTGGTGCCGGCGACCTTGAAGTCCATATCGCCGAAGGCGTCCTCGCTGCCGAGGATGTCGGTGAGCGTGGCCCACTTGGTCTCGCCGTCGATTTCCTCGTGCATCAGTCCCATGGCGATACCGGCCACCGGAGCGCGCAGCGGCACACCGGCGTTGAGCAGCGACAGAGTCGAGGCGCACACCGAACCCATGGAGGTCGACCCGTTGGAGCCGAGAGCCTCGGAGACCTGGCGGATGGCGTACGGGAAGTCGTCCCGGCTGGGCAGCACCGGAACCAGGGCGCGCTCGGCCAGGGCGCCGTGGCCGATCTCGCGGCGCTTGGGAGCACCGACGCGGCCGGTCTCGCCGGTGGAGAAGGGCGGGAAGACGTACTGGTGCATGTAGCGCTTGTGCTTGAGCGGCGACAGGTCATCGATCTGCTGCTCCATGCGCAGCATGTTCAAAGTGGTCACGCCCATGATCTGGGTCTCGCCGCGTTCGAAGATCGCCGAACCGTGCACGCGGGGCAGCACCTCGACCTCGGCGGCCAGGGTCCGGATGTCCTTCAGGCCCCGGCCGTCCATGCGCACACCCTCGGTGAGGGTGCGGTGGCGCACGATCTTCTTGGTCACTGAGCGGAAGGCGGCCTTAAGGGCCTTGGCGTCCTCCTCGGCCGGATAGGCCTCGGCCAGGTCCGCCAGCACCTTCTCGCGCACGGCGTCGGTGGCCTCGTCACGGGCCTGCTTGCCCTCGGTGGCAATGGCAGCGGCCAGGTCATGAGCCTCGGCAGCCTTCTCGACGGCGTCGTACTGCTCGTCGGTGTAGTCCAGATAGAGCGGGAAGTCGGCGGTGGGCTTGGAGGCGTGCTTGGCGACCTCCAGCTGCGCCTCGCACAGGACCTTGATGTGCGGCTTGGCGGCCTCCAGGGCCTCGGCGACAACCGTCTCCGTGGGCGCGGTGCCCCCGGCGGCGATCAGGTCCCAGGCGTTCTCGGTGGCGCCGGCCTCTACCATCATGATGGCGACGTCGCCGTCCTCGAGCACGCGCCCGGCCACCACCATGTTGAAGGTGGCGCGCTCAAGCTCGGAGTAGCGGGGGAAGGCAACCCAATGGCCGTCAATGAGGGCCAGGCGGGTGCCCGCCACCGGGCCGGCGAAGGGCAGACCCGCGATCTGGGTGGACATGGAGGCCGCATTGATGGCCAGCACGTCGTAGGCGTCGTCGGGGTGGATGGACAGCACGGTCTCCACCACCTGCACCTCGTTGCGCAGCCCCTTAACGAAGGAGGGGCGCAGCGGACGGTCAATCAGGCGGCAGGCGAGAATCGCGGAGGTACCGGCGCGCCCCTCACGACGGAAGAAGGAACCGGGGATGCGGCCGGCGGCGTACTGGCGCTCCTCCACGTCAACAGTGAGCGGGAAGAAGTCGAACTGGTCCTTGGGGTGCTTGCCCACGGTGGTGGCCGACAGGACGGTGGTCTCTCCGTCGAGGTAGGCCATCGCGCTGCCGGCGGCCTGCTTGGCCAGGCGCCCGGTCTCGAAGCGGACCACGCGCTTGCCGAAGGGACCGTTGTCGATCACGGCCTCGGCGGCCGTGACCTCGGGGTCGTCAAGGAACATATGTTGCGTGTCTCTTTCTATGTCGATCGTATGGCCGGCCGTGGCCTTCGATCGAGGCCCACGGAGCGGCGCGCACGCTGGTCCGGAGGCCACCACCGAAAACCGACGGGCCGTGCCGTCCGGCTGTCGAGTACCTCCCGACCGCCGGTTCCGCTCCCCCATGGCCATAGGCCGAGCCGACGACGCCGCACCCGGCGCCGTCCGCTTACCGCGACACGGGCTCCCCCGGGGATCAGATCCGGGACGGCGTGATCGGCGGAACCTTAGTCGGCACCCCGAAAACGCCCGGCTCGGCCCTTGGATTCGAAGACGGACGGCTAGATCCTACCTTTCCCGCCGCTCGGACGGGTGCGGCGTAGATGCCTTCCAACGTGAAATAGAACGCGCCCGGCGGTCCCGGGACCTTCGGACCTTCCCCTTGAGGACGACCTCATGAAATCGTTTCAAAAGTGAGTTGGATCCATGGCGGATCCGCCACCCGCACGACACCGCGAGCTAGAACCAAGGGAGCACACTCATGACGTACCGGATGATCTTCAACCAGACCGGCTACTTCGGACGCGGCGCCATTGCCAACATCCCCACCGAAATCACTGCCCGCGGCCTGCGCAAGGCCTTTATCGTCACCGATCCGGTCCTGGCTGACAATGGCACCGCCGCCCGCATCACCGATCTGCTCGACGGCGCCGGCATTGCCTGGGAGATCTTCTCCGACGTGGTCCCCAACCCGCCGGTGGACAAGGTGCAGGCGGGTCTGGCCGCCTTCCGGGCCTCGGGCGCCGACATCCTCATCGGCCTGGGCGGCGGCAGCCCCCAGGACACCTGCAAGGCGATCTCGGTGATCGCCACCAACCCCGAGTTCGAGGACGTGCTCAGTCTGGAGGGAGTCTCCCCCACCAAGCACCCGGGCACGCCCATCATCGGGGTGCCCACCACCGCGGGCACCGCCTCGGAGACCACCATCAACTACGTCATCACCGATACCGCCAACCAGCGGAAGTTCGTATGCGTCGACCCGCACGACATCCCGGTGATCGCCGTGGTGGACCCCGACCTCATGGACGGCATGCCCCGCGGATTGAAGGTCGCCACCGGCCTGGACGCCCTCACCCACGCCATCGAGGGCTACATCACCCCCGGTGCCTGGGAGCTGTCCGATGCCCTGTGCCTGCGCTCCATCCAGATGATCGCCAAGAACCTACGCCGGGCCGCCGACGGTGACGCCGACGCGGTGGAGCAGATGGGGCTGGCCGCCTACATCAACGGTATGGCCTATTCCAACGTGGGCCTGGGGCTGGTACACGGCATGGCGCACCCGCTGGGCGGGCGCTACAACGCCCCGCACGGGGTGGCCAACGGCATCCTGCTGGCCCCGATCATGGCCTTCAACGCCGAGTACACCGGAGAGAAGTACCGCGACATCGCCGAGGCCTTCGGGGTGGCCGATGCCCAGACCCTGCCGCTGGAGCAGGCGCGCCAGGCCGCCGTCGACGCCGTCGCTCAGCTGACCCGCGACCTGGGCAACCCCACCCGCATCAGCGAGGTGGGCGTGGACGAGTCCGGGATCGCCGCACTCACCGAGGACGCCTTCGCCGACGTGTGCACACCCGGCAACCCCCGCCCGGCCACCCGCGAGGACATCGAGGCGCTGTACCGCTCGCTGCTGTAAGCCGTCCCGAGCGCGCCGATGCCGATCGGTAGGCAGCGGCGCTCCCTGCGGCAACGAGTTATCGGCATGAGTCACCCACCGCGCTGCGTCTCGTACCACGAGTTCCCCTCAAAGTCACGTGTTTTGGAGGTCCGTACGGGTTCCGTGCAAGTAGGTGCGAGATGAATTCGCCCAGAATCCGGCAACGCATGGCCGGATAACCACCACGCACCGGGCCCGGTCTCCACAGTGGAGGCCCGGGCCCGGTCAGTTCAAATGCGTCCGCTCAGCGACGGATGCCGAGGCGGGCGATCAGGGAGCGGTAGCGCCCAATGTCCTCACGCTCGAGGTAGTCCAGCAGGCGGCGGCGCTTACCGATCAGCAGGTACAGGCCGCGACGCGAGTGGTGGTCGTGCGCGTGGGACTTGAAGTGCTCGGTGAGGTTGGAGATCCGCTCGGACAGGATGGCGACCTGGACCTCCGGGGAGCCGGTGTCGCCCTCGTGGGTGGCGTACTCGGCGATGAGCTCCTGCTTGCGTTCGGGGGAAATCGACACGATGACTCCTGTTTCTCGTTGCGCGGAGCGCCGGGGCTGGTTCTCCCGGGCATGACACATCCGCGGCCGATCTACGGCCGAGCAACCATATCAGCCGCAGCAGGCCGGGCTCTCCCCCGCCCCGGTGGCATCGGGCACATACATCCGCCACGTACCACTCCCGCACCTGCTAGCATCCTGTTACTTCAATCACTTCTACCTCCCTGAGGAGTCGTCTGTGTTCTTCACTGCGCCATCGCCGAGGCCGTCCGTCCCCAGGGGCGGGCCTCGCCTCGTCTCCCTCATTGTCACGGCCGCCCTCTTGTCGGCTGCATCCGTCACCGGATGCGCGAACTCCTCCTCTTCAGGACCCGCCGGATCGTCCGATCCCGCCACAGCGAAGCCACCATGCAGCCGCGCCCTGTCGGGTACCCAGACCGTGGAGGTCTCCTTCGAAGGCCAGACCTACCCGGTCCGCGTGCATGTGCCCGACGGCGCCGACCCCGCCACATCTCTGCCCCTCGTACTGGACCTGCACGGCTCCAATTCGAACGGCGTGTCCCAGGCCGAGATCAGTGGTCTGGATGCGGTGGCCGACGCCGCCGATACCGGCTTCATCGTCGCCCAGCCGACCGCCGCGATCGCCCTAGACACAGATAATCCACTGCCCGACGGCAACTGGGCGTGGAATGTGCCCGGCGTGCCCACAACCGCAGGCGAGTACCCCGCGGACGACGCCCGCGACGACGTCGCCTACCTGGCCGCCGTAATCGACACCCTGACTGAGCAGGCCTGCGTCGATACCGACAGCGTATATGCGACCGGTTACTCCGGGGGCGGGCGCATGGCCAGTGCCCTGGCATGCGAGCGCCCCGATCTGATCGCCGCCATCGCACCCGTAGCGGGACTGCGAGCGGGCAGGGCGGCGGCCGATGATTCGACCAGGCTCGATCCTTCTACCTGCACCCCGGCGCAGCCGGTCTCCGTGGTGACCTTCCACGGTACCGACGACGTAGTCAACCCCTATGACGGCAATGACGATCCCCGCTGGGGCTACAAGGTCGAGGCGGCCGCGAGCGGCTGGGCGCAGTTGAACGGCTGCGCCGCCGAGCCAACCACCGAGAAGGTCGGCGACCACGTGTCCCTGACCCGGTACGGCTCCTGTGAAGGCGGTGCCGAGGTGGCGTTGTACACGGTGGACGCCGGCGGGCACACCTGGCCGGGCACGGGCGTGGACCTGTCCGCCCTGGGCACGATCACCCAGGAGATCAAGGCCTCGCAACTGATGTGGGAGTTCTTCGCCGCTCACCCGCGGCAGTGACGAAGACGCGCCGCAAAGACGTGCCTCGCACGGCGGCGGCGGGCCGCCCCTGGGGGCCCGCGCCCCCCCCCGCCCGGGCGTCCCGGGGCCGGGCGTCGACGCTGTTGGGGGCGCAGCCCCCGGAAGTACGCTCAATGGGACGAGG
>NZ_JAUMUL010000130.1 GCF_030530635.1 Actinomyces sp. | reverse complement strand
CCGTGGGCGCGCCTTCTCCATCTACGACGTCCTGTTCAACACCGCCGAGTGCCTGGCGGCGGGTGCGGCGGTGCTCGTTCTGCCCGATGTCGGCTGGTCCCGGCCCGTTCAGGCTCTGCTCGTCGTGTTCGTCTGGGCGGTGGCGCTGTGGTACCTGCGCGGTGTGCGGCGCCTGGGGGACCGGCCGGTCCCGGTCGCCCCGTCTGAGCCGGGCCTCGATGCGCGCACCGCAGCGGGTTCGGCCCAGCCGGAGCGGGGCGTCAGCGCGTGCTGACCCGGGCGGCGCGGTCCTCGGAGGACGCCAGGCGCCGGTGGAGGACGACGTCCTGTCCGTGGCCCGACCGGTAGACCGTTCGGCTCATCCGAAGGCAGAGACCTCCGGGCCCAGGAACCGAGATGCTGATATACAGGACGGGACTGTCGCACCGGCGGTCCGCCGTTCGTGTTCGCGCTCCGGGAGGTCGTATGGCTGTTGACTTGGTGACCGCCGCAGTGACGAAGATCCTGGACGGCATCGTCGAGGGCCAGTTCGTTGAGGAGCGCCCGCTTCCTCCCGAGGCTGAGCTCGCCCGCTTTCTTGACGTGTCGCGTCCCACCATGCGTGAGGCGGTGCGCACCCTGTCCCTGGGCGGGGTGCTCAACGTCGTCCACGGCCGGGGCACCTTCCTGCTGCCGCGCTTCAGGTGGCACGAGCTGCGCTACCTGATGTACGTGGCCTCGCGCGAAGGCCGCGCCCTGGAGATCGAGGTCGAGGTGCTCGGGGTCGAGTCCATGCTGGAGATCGGCTCCGTGCGCCTGGCCGCGCTCAAGCGAACAGAGGCCGATGTAGAGGCGCTGCGCCAGTGCCTGGAGGACGTCCGGGTGGCGGACCGGCTCGGGGACGTCCAGGCAGTGGTGGGAAGCAGCAACGCTTTTCACGACATCCTGCTGGCCGCCACGGGCAACCAGTTCATCGCCTCGGCCGTCCACCCCTACCGCGATGCCCTGCTCAGTGCCAGGTTCCGCACGGCCGAGTCGCCCCAGGTGCGCCAGCGGATCATGACCTCGCTCGAGCAGATCCTCGACGCCGTGGACCGGCGCGACCCGGAGCGCGCGGCTGAGGCGATGCGTACCCACATGGGGCGGATGCGCGAGGAGATCGCGGCGGCGCGGCCTCGTCGCACCGATGAGCGCGTCGACATCCCGTGAGCCCGGACGAGCGGGTGGTCGTCGTCGCGTGACCAAAGCGACCCTCATCAGTGCTCTGAGGTGTGCTACGTTCCTGGTGTATCCACATGGATGCACATCGTCGTGCGGG
This sequence comes from Actinomyces sp., assembly GCF_030530635.1. Classification (GTDB taxonomy): domain Bacteria; phylum Actinomycetota; class Actinomycetes; order Actinomycetales; family Actinomycetaceae; genus Actinomyces. Next base: position 693 of record NZ_JAUMUL010000130.1, on the reverse strand, counting down.
AGTGCGACGTCGTTCCTGCACTCTGTGAGGAGAAGCAGGAACACATGCCCGCAACCACCGCCAACGTCGCTCTGCTGCGCAAGCCCGTCAGCCTGCACGTGGTGCCTACTCGTGCGCAGACCGACCGGGCCACGGTCGTCGAGCTGCCCGTTGCCGCCCGTTCGCGCAGCGACGCCACCGTGGCCGCAACGGCGCTGGCCCTCCTCGCCGTGCTGAGCATGTTCGTCGTCTTCGCCTCGATCACCGGAGCCGTTGCCGTCGCGGCCGTGTGTGCGCTCGTGTCCCTGGTCCTGTCCGTGTCCACGGCCCTCGTCCTGCTGCGCCGCGCAGGAATCTGAGCCGCCTCGCCCCGTCGTCGGGGCATTGCCCGACCCGGCCGCGCCGGTAGCGTGCGCGCACTCCGGCGCAGCCCGAGCCCCCCGCCCGGCTGAGGGCGCGCTGCACCGCCCGTCCTGACCGGGCGCGCCCATGAGGCGCGCCCGAGCGCTCGAAGCGCCGGGCCCGCGCCAGCGGGGGTCTCCTCGAGGCGACGTTGTTCCAGCCGGTCTCGGCGAGGCCGGGCCCGCGCCAGCGGGGGTCTCCTTCCCGTGCGCCTTTCCGGACCCGTTCCCCGCCCCAGGTCCCGTTCCTGCTCACCGCGCCTGCGCGCCCCTCCTCGGTCCCGTGCGACCGGGTGCGTCGACCGCGTACGGG
>NZ_JAUMUL010000005.1 GCF_030530635.1 Actinomyces sp. | reverse complement strand
CGGTTCGCCGGGTGTGGGTTGTCTGCGCGAATGTGGTGTTTTAGACGGGCGTGGTGTGGGGGTGTCGTGGGTTGCCGTGGGGGGTGTCCGCCGTCGGCGTGCCTTGTTTGGGCCGCTTGGCTCTGTTTGGGTCGTCAGCCTCGATTTGGACCGCGTTGCTCTGTTTGGACCGCCGTAGTGTGCTACTGGGGCGGTCCAAACAGACTTATGGGATCCAAACCGACGTATGGGGTCCAAACAGAGGCGGGCGGTCCACCTGGCGGGCCGTGGCGGTGACCCCGGTGTCATTGCGTGGCTACCTGGTCTGGCGCGCCGGCTTGGCCACCGGGATTGCCGCTCCGATCGCGATTGTGGGGCTGAGTGTCGGCGGGCTGAACGAACTGGACTGGTGGAGAGCCGCGGGCCTGGCCCTGGCCGGGGCGCCCTTGGCAGGTGCCACCGCCATGGGTATAGCCGTCTTCACGGATTCGACGATCCAGGCGGTGACGGCGATCAAACTGGGATTCGTGCTGCTGGTGATGCCGGCCTTCGTAATGGGGCGCGGCGGGTCATGGGGCCTCCTGACGGCCGTGGTGCCCTCGTGGTGGCCGCTGCGGGCACACGCCGCGATACTCGATGGGCAGATATGGCAACCATGGGCGGCAGGAGCGGTAGCGATCAGCGCCGCCCTCGTGGTGGTCTGCCTGTGCTGCGCCACGAGGGCCGCACGCTGATCCGCGCCGGGCGCCTGTCGGGCGCGTCAGTCCTGGGGGCCGCGGTCCTCGACCTCGACCATCACCAGTTGCATGCGGCACGGGGTCACGGCGGTGAGTGCGTGACGGTCGTTCGGTGCCAGGTAGATGACGTCGCCCGCATGCATGCGTTCGGTACGTCCGGCGATGGTGAAGTCCATCTCGCCCTCCAGCAGGGTGACGACCACCGCCTTGGTGGAGGCGTGCTCAGTGAGCAGCTGGCCGGCGTCAAAGGTGAAGATGACGGTGCGCAGGACGTCATTGTTGACCACCACGCGGGAGGTGGTGGCCTCCTCGCTGATCGGCAGTGCCTCATTCAGGCCGAGGCGGAACAGGGACTCGGAGGCGGGCGTGGTGGGCATGAGGGTGTCCTTCCTTGGCGGGCGTATTCGTATCGCGGACTCGGCGTGCACTCGCGGGCCGGCGTGCCATTTCTCCCCGTCTTGGTCGTTTCAAATCCGGTGTTGAGGTTACCCGCATCTCACCATAGTGAAACGGTGGCCTCCGGCACATCCGGGGCCGGCTGCGTCGTCGTCGTGTGGGCCGTAAGCGAAAAGCCCCCGATCCTGGGCATGCGCTGGACGGGAGGCGGGTTAGCGTTGGCATCACCGAACACGGAAGGACTGACGTGAGCGAGCTCCACACGCCTCCGGCGGCTACGACCCCAGCCGCCGTCGACGGGTCTGGGACGGGCCTGGGCCTGACCGACTCCATCTACAACCGCCTGCTGAAGGAACGCATCATCTGGCTCGGCTCCGAGGTGCGTGATGACAATGCCAACGCCATCTGCGCACAGATGCTGCTGCTGGCCGCCGAGGACCCCGAGCGGGACATTTACCTGTACATCAACTCCCCGGGCGGCTCCGTGACCGCCGGCATGGCCATCTACGACACCATGCAGTACGTCCAGCCCGACGTGGTCACCGTTGCCACCGGCCTGGCCGCCTCCATGGGACAGTTCCTGCTGTCCTCCGGCGCCCGCGGCAAGCGCTACATCACGCCGCACACTCGGGTGCTCATGCACCAGCCCTCCGGTGGGGCGGGCGGATCGGCCACGGACATCCGCATTAACGCCGACCTGATCATCAAGATGAAGCAGGAGCTGTCCGAGATCACCGCGGCGAACACCGGCCACACGGTTGAGGAGATCATCCGCGACTCCGACCGCGACCACTGGTTCTCCGCGACCGAAGCCCTGGAATACGGATTCGTCGACCACATCGTGAGTTCCAGCCGCGAGATCGGCACCCAGAACGGAGAGAACTGACATGACGAGCTCTCGCCCCTACTTCGACGCCGTCGCCCGGCAGGTTCAGGCCACGGGCATCGACCCGCGATCCCTGCCCCAGGCGCGCTACGTGCTGCCCCAGTTCGAGGAGCGCACCGCGTACGGCTTCAAGCGGCAGGATCCCTACGCCAAGCTGTTCGAGGACCGCATTGTCTTCATGGGCGTGCAGGTCGACGACGCCTCCGCCGACGACATCATGGCGCAGCTGCTGGTCCTGGAGTCCCAGGACCCCGACGGCCTGATCACCATGTACATCAACAGTCCCGGCGGTTCTTTCACGGCGCTGACGGCCATCTACGACACCATGCAGTACATCAAGCCGCAGGTGCAGACCGTGTGCCTCGGGCAGGCCGCCTCCGCCGCCGCCGTACTGCTGGCCGCGGGCTCGCCCGGCAAGCGCCTGGCACTGCCCAATGCCCGCGTGCTCATCCACCAGCCCGCCATGGAGGGGGTGCAGGGTCAGGCCAGTGATATCGAGATCATCGCCAATGAGATCGACCGTATGCGTACCTGGCTGGAGGACACTCTGGCCTCCCACACCGGGCAGCCGGTGGAGAAGGTCCACGCGGACCTCGAGCGCGACACGATCCTGACGGCGACCGCCGCCAAGGACTATGGCATCGTCGACCAGGTGCTCTCCTCCCGCAAGGCGCCCGCCTCGCCGCACTCGGCGTAAGCGCGCGCCCGGGTTCGCCGGCTCGGGCGCAATTCCACGGGGTGGGGCGGTTCCGGTTCTCCGGTTCCGCCCCACCCCGCTCATCGCCCACCGAGACCGGAACTTGTGACGTGGGGTCGACCCGCCGCCGGTCGGAGGCCAGCGCATTGCCAGTAGGCTGCCCGCCATGAACTCTATGTCCTCCGGCGGCCCGCTGCTCGTCAGCGCATGCTTGGCCGGCTTCACCTGCCGGTACGACGGTGCCGCCAAGCCGGATCGTGACGTCGTCGCCCTGGTTGCCGATGGGCTGGCTCTGCCGTTGTGCGCTGAGTTGATGGGTGGTCTGCCCGTCCCGCGACCGCCCGCCGAGATCGTGGGTGGCGACGGCGAAGACGTGCTCGACGGGCATGCGCGCGTGATCACTCGCGACGGCGAGGACGTTACCGACGCCTTTATGCGTGGTGCCCATGCGGCCGCCGTTGTGGCGGCGCAGATGGGATGTCCCGCTGCGGTGCTGCAGGAGCGCAGCCCGTCCTGCGGCGTGCGTACCATCTACGACGGCGCTCACAGCGGCGAACTCAAGCAGGGCTGCGGCGTACTGGCGGCCGCACTGCGCCGTCGCGGGATCGCCGTTGTGACGAAGGGAGCCGCACGGGAGCGGCGCCGGTAGCCGACGCTAGGATCTGGCGCATGCGCCAGTTCGTCGTTGACGCCTTCACCGACCGTCCCTTCGCGGGCAACCCTGCCGCCGTCTGTCTGCCCGAGACCTGGCCCGCCGACAGGCTCATGGAGGCGATCGCCCGGGAGAACAACCTCTCCGAGACGGCGTTCTGCGTGCGTGAGGGGGAGGCGTGGCGCTTGCGGTGGTTCACTCCGGGCGGCGAGATCGACCTGTGTGGCCACGCCACCCTGGCGACCGCGCACGTGCTGCTGGCTGAGCTCGCTACCGGGGCCGACGCCGTCTCCTTCGAAACGCTCAGCGGCCGCCTGACCGTGCGCCACCGCGAGGGCCGGTACGAGATGGACTTCCCCGCCTACCGGCTGCGCCGCCTCGAGGTCACCGATCAGATGGTGACGGCTCTCGGCGCGCGTCCCTCCGAGGCCTGGATGGGGCGCGACCTGCTGTGCGTATTCGACGACGAGGCTACCGTCCGCGGCCTGACGCCGGACCTGCGGCGGGTCGAGGAGCTGCCCGGTCCGCTGTGCCACGCGACCGCCCCGGGCAGTGAGTTCGACTGCGTATCGCGCAGTTTCGCCCCGTCGCTCGGTATCGCAGAGGACCCGGTGTGCGGCTCCGGGCACTGCCACATCGCCCCGTACTGGGCAGAGCAGTTGGGCAAGCCACGCATCCGCGCCTGGCAGGCCTCCGCACGTGGCGGTGAACTGCTGTGTGTGGTCGACGGCGAGCGATGCGCGCTCGCGGGCGCGGCGGTCACCTTCCTGCGCGGCGAGATCGTGGGGCTGTAGAACGGCTCGCGTCTAGGCGCGGGCGGATCGGGGCCTATGGCGCGACTGACAGTGCTTGTCCGAGGGCAAATGCCGCCACATCGTCGGGGCGCTGGCCGATGCTACGTGCCCAGGCAGTCGTCGTCATTCTGGTCTGGCGCAGATATTTCACCAGGGCGTCATGGATTCGCGAGCGCTCATAGGGGAGCGAGCTGCCCGGCTCACCGGTTGCAAAACCGCGGCGGGTGAGTTCTGCCATGAGTTGGCGGTGACCCCAGTCAGAAGCTCTTCCGACGTCGTGAACGGAGTGTGCCGCAGCGACGGCGGAGGCGCCGAAACGACGGGCGAGCGCAATAACTGCGTCCAGCGGTGGGGCGGAGGGCATCGTCGCGCGTACGTAATCGGGCGGAAGCAAGAGCGCTGCTGCAAAGACGTTGGCCTCCCGTTCCAACTCCCGGTCCGTGGCGTCGCCGTCGGTCTTAGTGCTGGAGTGCATGAGGAGGTGACCGAGTTCGTGGGCGAGATCAAAGCGGGACCGCTCCGGCGTCTTCCGGCGGGCGAGGAACACATACGGGTGTGCGTCCTGACCCCAGAAACTGAAGGCGTCAACGTCCTGCTCGGCTGCCGGGATCCCCAGCACCCGGATGCCATGGGACTCAACCAGCTGCACGAGGTTTGGCAGTGGGAAGTCGCCCAAGCCCCATTGCAGGCGCACCGCCTCAGCGGTCGCCTGAGGGGACAGACCCGGATCGAGTTCCGGCAGCGCAAGTGCAGGCAGGCCAAGTCGCCGACCCATCTCGTTGAACATTTCCATTCCCAGAGACCCGAGGGCGGTGGCCTGGTGTAGGAGCGCCGCGGTAGTACGGCGACGCGTTCTGAAGAAGACCAGATCATCGGTCACCGTGGCAGCCGGATTAGTTTGGAAGAATGCCACGGGTTGTGCGGTGGCGATGGCGAGCGCTTCGGCCCTGTTGACCGGTGCGCCGCTGTCTTCCCAGTTTGTGAGAGTGCGCGTAGTTACGCCGACGGCGGTGGCCAGGTCAACACGGGACAATCCGCCGCGTTCGCGGGCAATTGTGACACGTGTGGGGTGGATGGACATGCTGTGAATGACTCGATTCCGCGGGGATGGGCGTTACAGCGCTACCACGTCGAAGTCGACGTCGTCGGTGGGGCGTCGCGGTGGGATGGCCTCGAGACCTACGGGCTCCAGCGGTACTTCCGGCAGAATGATGCGGGTATGCCAATGGGTGATGATGCCGTCGTCGCAGGCGACGGGCAGCGAGAGTTCGCAGCGAAGCACGTGCTCACTGCGATCCCAGAAATACAACAGTATCCAGGTGTGCAGTGAAGTACCCCGAGCCACGGCGGTATCAGCGGTTGTTGCGCCTTCGGATAAGTCGAGGACGAGCTGGTGGGCGAGCCGAATGTGCGAGAGTGCGGCATTGTCGTCAACTTCGTTGCGGAAGGTAGGACCCTTGCTTCTCGCGTTGGCGGGCCGTTCGCCCGGGTTTCCAGTGCTGGCGTTCCCTCCCATGGCGGCAATGGCGGTCAGGTGCCCGTCCGGGCTTACTGAGCGAGGTGCATTGCCGCGGTCGTGGGCCTGCCAGCCTAGGCCGCCCAGATACTTGCGCACAGCGCTGACGGTCTTCGCCCAGTGCTCAAAGCCGAAGGCGATAACGGGATCGAATGCTGTGTGCTGGTTGATGGCGGCCTGGAGTCCGTCATGACATGCCCCGGCCAGGAGGTCTGCGTCGAGCCCCATGGACGTTAGCCGTTGCGCGGCCGCCCGGCCCGTGAGGACCACTCCGGGCGGCGGTTGCAAAGGGAATGATTCGGTCACGTCCGTGTCCCCTCAGTCTCTCTGACGAGTGTTCAAAACCGGAAGTGACTATACCTCCGAGGCGATGCTCGGCCAACCCTGGCTCGCGATCGCGAACACGGCTGCTACTGGCGCAACGTGGGAGTGGGGAAGCGGCGGGCGTGATGCGGTTGCCGATCTCGGCACGTAACTTCTACCGATCTCGGTGAGGGTCAGCGGGTGACACGCAGGAGGCGGTAGCCCTTGGAGGAGGCCTCCCGCTCGGCCGACCAGCCCTGCTCGCCCAGCCACTTGGCCAATGAGTCCGCCCCGAGGTTCTTGTGCACCACCAGCCAGGCCTCGCCGTCATCGGCGAGCAGGGCCAGCCAGTCCGCCAGCAGGGCGTGCAGCGCCGGCTTGCCGATCCGCATGGGCGGGTTGGACCAGATCAGGTCCAGTCTGGTGCCCGAGCCGCGCAGTTCCTCCAGCAGTGCGTCGGCGGCCACGGCGCGCACGCGGGTGTGCCCGGCGTCGGCGGCGTTGCGGGCGGTGAGCTCAACCGCGCGCTCGTTGACGTCGGTGGCCAGCACCGTGGCCTGCGGGGCGGCGTCCGCCAGGGCCAGAGTCAATGGACCCCAGCCGCAGCCCAGGTCCAGGAAGGTGCCCGCCTGCGGCGGCTGCGGCGCCTGCCGCAGCAGCACGCGCGTGCCCAGGTCCAGGCGGTCCGCGGAGAACACGCCGGAGGCGGTGGTCACGTCGTGCTCGACACCGCGGATGGAGAAGTGATGCCGTCGCTCCTCGGCGGGGGAGTCCGGGGAGGCGGTGAAGTAGTGCTGCTCGCTCACGCGCCCGACCCTACCGGGCGCGGACTGGAGCAGTCATGGCAGGGCGGCTCAGGCCGCCCTGCGGGCCAGCAGCGGGGTGAAGGCGAGCGCCAGGGTGAGCACCGCCGTCGTCGGGACCAGCAGGTCCGCCTGCACGCCGGCCGCGGTCGGGGCCACGAAGGTTGTGGTCAGCGTGCCCAGAGTGGCGGCGCCGGCGGCGTTCGCCACCGTCACAGAGGTGGCGATGCGTGCCTGGGAGATGCCGTCGGGCGTCCCGCCCAGGTCCTCCGGGGCGGTAACGCAGCGAATCATGGTGTCCTGATGCGTCAGTCCCATTCCGGCTCCGGCGGTGGCGAAGCCGAGGTGGAGGCACCACCAGGGCGCCGCAGCGGCGAAGGCCAGGGTCATGAGCGTCCCGCCGACGGCGAAGCACGCTGCACCGGCGCCGGTCCGCGTCCGGAAGCGGTGCCGGTCGCGGGCGGGATGGGCGGCCGTCCAGATGGCGATCGACGACCAGGTCAGGCCCGCGCAGGTCAGCGCCCAGCCGACCGCCGCTGGGCCCAGGCCGAGTATGTCGTGGGCGGCGGGGGAGACCAGATAGTCGAGGGTCAGGTAGGTGGCACACACCCAGGCGAGTGCGGCCAGGGCGGCCCTCCGCCCCGGTGCCAGCCGCATGGTCCCAGGCGGAAACACCCGCGCACACGCCCAAATCACAGCGGCGACGGCACCGGCACCCACGGGGAGGAACAGCACCGACGCCGCGGGCACCGCCCCGATGGCCGCCACCCCGGCGCCCATCATCAGGGCCGGAACCAGTGGAGGATGGGACTCGTCATCGTCCACGTGCAGACCCCGGATCTCCCGAGCCATCAGCAGTCGCGCCGCCACCAGCAGCGGCACGTAGGCGACCAGCGCCCAGCGCCAGCCCCACGCCTGGGAGACCGCGGCCGCGTAGCCCGGGCCGAGAATGGAGGAGACGATCCAGGTGGCTGAGCCGGCCGCCAGGAACAACCGTCGCCACGCCTCCGGCAGGCCTGCTACCAGCACGCCCATGCTCACTGTGGCCAGCGCCCCGGCAGCCAGCCCCCGCAGCACCTCACCGGCCACGTACACGCCCACATTGGGTGCCAGCGCCCCGGTGACGGCCCCCGCCACGAGCACGCCGGTGAGTGCGGTCATCAGCAGGTCCGCCCGCCAGCGGGCCAGCATGGAGCCGCCCAGCGGCATGGTCAGGAAGGTCGGCACCATGGCGGCGGCCGTCACCAGCCCGTAATGGGCGCGGGCGCCCAGATCCGTGGCCACCAGCGGCAATACCGTCTGATTGATGTAGGTCTGCATGCCCGCCAGCAGTTCCACCACTAACATCGCGGCTGCCAGGTGCCCCACCGGTGTGGTCGCCAGGGCGCGCAGCGACGGCGGCGGGGTCGACGACGCGGGCGCAGAGGCGGACGAACTCACGGTCCGAGCATATCGGCCCGTAAGTCGGCAACCGGTGCGGGCCGCTGCACTGCCCAGGACCGACACTCGGATTGCGCCGTGGCGCCAGCCGACGGCGAAAGACTCCCGCTAACGCTCGGCAAACGCCCGGGCAGGCAGTAGCATTCGAGTCCGCATGAGAAACACGTCAGGAAACACCTCACCGTCCAGCCGTCCGACCGAGCGCGACCTCAATGAAGACAGCGTCGGCACACACGAGCCCGCCACGGCCATCGACGACCTTGCCGCGGTGCTCGCCGCGCGGGTCCGCTCCCGCGCCGGAACCGCACTGGCCTCCACCGCCGAAAACCACGAGCGTGCCGACGCCGATGCGGCCGGGGCCCTGGAGCGTGAGGCCCGCGCCGGTACCCGCCGCGTGGCCGGTTTGTCCACCGAGTTGGAGGATGTAAGCGAGGTCGAGTACCGGCAGGTCCGCCTCGAGCGCGTCATCCTGGTGGGCCTGGAACTGCCTCTGCCGGGCGGTCGCCCTGATCCCGCCTCCCCGGTGGGCGCCGGTACCGCCGCCCAGGACGCCGAGACCTCCCTGCGCGAGCTGGCCGCCCTGGCGGAGACCGCCGGAAGCGAGGTGCTCGACGCCCTCATCCAGCGCCGAGATCACCCCGACCCGGCCACCTACCTTGGCTCCGGCAAGGCCAGGGAGCTGGCCGAAATGGTCGCCGACTCCGGCGCGGACACGGTCATCGTCGACGGCGAGCTGGCCCCCTCCCAGCGCCGCGCGCTGGAGGACGTGGTGGACGCCAAGGTCGTGGACCGCACCGCCCTGATCCTGGACATCTTCGCCCAGCACGCCAAGTCCCGCGAGGGCAAGGCCCAGGTGGAGCTGGCGCAGCTGGAGTACCTGCTGCCGCGCCTGCGCGGCTGGGGCGAGTCCATGTCCCGGCAGGCCGGCGGGCGCGTGGCCGGCGGCCAGGGCATCGGCTCGCGCGGCCCCGGCGAGACCAAGATCGAGCTGGACCGCCGCCGCATCCGCCAGCGCATGGCCAAGCTCCGCCGCGAGATCCGCGCCATGGCCCCCTCCCGCGAGGTCAAGCGCGGCTCGCGGCGCCGCGGCCCCATCCCCTCGGTCGCCATCGCCGGCTACACCAACGCCGGCAAGTCCTCCCTCATGAACCGCCTGACCGGCGCCGACATCATGGTGCAGGACGCCCTGTTCGCCACCCTGGACCCGACTGTGCGCAAGGCCGAGGCGGCCGACGGGCGCATCTACACCCTCACCGACACGGTCGGCTTCGTGCGCAACCTGCCGCACGAGCTGATCGAGGCCTTCCGCTCCACCCTGGAGGAGGTCGCCGACGCCGATGTGGTGCTGCACGTGGTAGACGCCGCCCACCCCGACCCGCTCGGCCAGATCGCCGCCGTTCACGCCGTCTTGGCCGACATTCCCGGCGCCCTGGACGTGCCCGAGCTGATCGTGCTCAACAAGGCCGACCTGGCCGACACCGTCACCTTGGCCGCTCTGCGCACCCGTCTGCCCGATGCGGTCGTCGTCTCCGCCCGCACCGGCCGGGGACTGGCGGAACTGCGCGAGCGTATTGAGACCATGTTGCCGCGGCCGGACGTGGCCGTGGACGTCGTCGTCCCCTATTCCCGCGGTGACCTGGTCTCCCGCGTGCACGCCGACGGCGATATCGGCGCCGTCGAGTACGTGGAGGCCGGCACCCACGTGGTCGCCCGTGTGGATGCCGCCCTGGCGGCCGAACTGGCCGCCGTCGACGTCGGGTGAGGCCCGTGGGGGACACGACCGCGCCGGTCGCGGCGGCGGACCGAGTCCGGACGGCACTGGTCGCCGCGGTCGAGGCGCTCGGCGGCAGCCCACGCGAGGGTCAGACCGAAATGGCCGACAGTGTCGTGCGTGCCATGGAGACCGGAACCCATCTGCTGGTTCAGGCCGGTACCGGTACCGGTAAGTCGCTGGCCTACCTGGTGCCCGCCATGGTGCACGCCGTCGACGTCGGCGAGCGCACCGTGGTGTCCACCGCCACCCTCGCCCTGCAACGCCAGGTGCTCACCAAGGACACCCCGCTGGCCGCCGACGCCGTCGAGCGCACCACGGGCACCCGCCCCACCGTCGCCCTGCTCAAGGGCTGGCAGAACTACCTGTGCCGCCACCGCCTGGCCGGCGGCTACCCCGACGAAGACGTCGACACACTCTTCTCCGCCGCTGCGGCCACGACCCGCGCCCGCATCGGCGAGAGCACCGACCAGAGCCTGGGTGAACAGGTGGTGCGCCTGCGCGAGTGGGCCGGGCAGACTGAGACCGGCGACCGGGACGACCTGGTGCCGGGGGTGTCCGACCGCGCCTGGGCGCAGGTATCGGTTGCGGCCGCCGAATGCCTGGGCGCGGACTGCCCGCTGCATGAGGAGTGCTTCCCCGTACTCGCCCGTGCCGCGGCGGCGGAGGCTGATGTGGTGGTCACCAATCACGCCATGCTCGGTATTGCCGTGGCGGGCAATCCCGGTGTGCTGCCCGAGCACGAGGTGCTGGTGGTCGACGAGGCTCATGAGCTGGCCGAGCGGGTGCGCTCCCAGGGGACGGCCGCTCTGTCCGCTGCCGCCGTCGCGCGCGTGGCCGCCACTGCCCGCCGACACGCCGGCGTCGTCGTCACCGATCTGGAGGAGGCCGGGCAGAACCTGCAGTTGGCCCTGGCGGAGCTGCCCGACGGTCGCCTGACCGACGGCCTGCCGCCCGCGCTCGCCGACGCCCTCACCCTGCTGGACGCCGCCTGCCGGCAGGTGCTCACCGACGTGCGTGAGGCGGCCCGCTCGGCGAATCAGGGCGGCGGGCAGGCGGCCGGTGACGCCGGCGGCGTGGCGCTGGCCCGCACCGCGGTTGCCGACATGACCGAGGTGGTCGAGCGCATGACCTCAGACTCGGTGAGTCAACGCCGCGACGTCGCCTGGGTGGAGCGGCCGCGGATGGGAGCCGAACCGCCTCGGCTGACGCTCGCACCCATCGACGTGGCCGCATCGGTGGCGGACGCGCTCCTGGCCGACCGCGTCGCCGTGCTCACCTCCGCCACCCTCGCCCTGGGCGGCAGCTTCAACCCGATGGCGGCGGCCCTCGGGCTCCCGCTCGCCGACGCCGACTGGGAGGGCCTGGACGTCGGCACCCCCTTCGACTATGGGCGCCAGGGAATCCTGTACACCCCCACAGACCTGCCCCGGCCCGGGGCGGGCGTCTCCCAGGCGGCTCTGCAAGAGGTGGTGATGCTGGCCCGCGCCAGCCGCGGCGGGATGCTCGGGTTGTTCTCCTCCCGGCGGGCCGCCGAGGAGGCCGCAGCAATGCTGCGCGAGCGCACCGACCTGACCGTCTACGCCCAGGGGGAGGACCGGCTGCCCACGCTGGTGGATGCCTTCGCCGCCGACGAGGATGCCTGCCTGGTGGGAACCCTGTCGCTCTGGCAGGGCGTTGACGTGCCTGGACGCACCTGTCGACTGGTGGTGATCGACCGTATCCCCTTTCCCCGTCCCGACGATCCGGTCGCCCAGGCGCGTAGCGAGGCGGTTACTGCCGCCGGCGGTAACGGCTTCATGACCGTGTCTGCCACTCACGCCGCGCTGCTGCTGGCACAGGGGGCCGGGCGCCTGGTGCGCCGGTCCGACGACCGCGGTGTCGTCGCAGTTCTGGACCCCCGACTGCGCACTGCCCGCTACGGGGCCTTCCTCGCCCGCTCCATGCCGCCGCTGTGGCCCACTCGGGACCGCGACGTCGTCCTGGGGGCGCTGAGGCGGCTGGCGGCCGAATGAGCACGGTCGGTCACACGTTCGCGGAGGACTGGGAAGGAACCTATTTCACCGGTATACGTGCGGCTTTCGAGCCGACCGCGTACGCTGAGCCCTGGGTGGCCCAGTTCACCAACCTGACAGCCGCCCAGATTCGGAGGAACACAGTGTCAGACCCCATGATCACCAACAGCGCTCAAGGCTCGTATCCGACGGCCCGCTCCGGCCGCCCCTCCAAGGTCGCCATCATCGGCGCCGGCGCGGTTGGTTCTACGCTCGCCTACGCCTGCGTCACCAAGGGCGTCGCCCGGGAGATCGTCCTGCAGGACATCGTCAAGGAGAAGGTCGAGGCCGAGGCGCTCGACATCGCCCAGGGCATCCAGTTCACCTCCGCCGGCGCGGTCTCCGGCTCGGACGATCCGGAGATCTGCCGCGACGCGGACGTCATCGCCATCACCGCCGGCGCCAAGCAGAAGCCCGGCCAGTCCCGCCTCGAACTCGCCGGTGCCACCGTCGGCATCATGGAGAAGATCCTCCCCAAGCTCGTGGAGGTCGCCCCCAATGCCATCTTCCTGCTGGTGGCCAACCCCGTCGACGTGGTCACCTACTGTGCCAAGAAGATCACCGGTCTTCCCGAGAACCAGATCTTCGGCTCCGGCACCGTACTGGACACCGCCCGCATGCGGTACTTGGTCTCTCTGGAGACCGGCACCGCCACGCAGAACATCCACGGATATATCGCCGGTGAGCACGGCGACTCCGAGGTGGCCCTGTGGTCCTCCACCGAGATCGGCGGTGTGCCGATCACCCAGTGGGGCAAGACCCTCGATGGCGGTGTGTTCGACCAGGCCAAGCGTGACCGCATCGCTCACGATGTGGTCCGCTCCGCCTACCGCATCATTGAGGGCAAGGGCGCTACCAACTACGCCGTTGGCCTGGCCGTCTCCCGCATCATCGGGGCCATCCTCAACGACGAGCAGCGCGTGCTGACAATCTCACCGCTGCTGGACAACTGGCACGGCATCTCCGATGTGTGTATGGCGGTGCCCACCATTGTTGGCCGCGAGGGCGCCGGGCGCCGACTGGAGCTGCCGCTCACGCTTGATGAGCGCGACCGGTTGACCGCATCCGCCGAGCGACTGCGCGAGGTGGCCCGCGGGCTCGGGTACTGATCCGGCGAGCGGCAGCTTAGGGCCTTGACGCCCTAGCCGCTGACGCTGCTCGAATACGGCATACGTCGACCACGGTCGTAGGCCAGCAAAGGCAGGCGGGTCCGCCCCCTACGGGGGGCGGACCCGCCTGTGTAGACGGCGTAGGCTAGAGGGCGCGCAGCACGGTGACGACCCTGCCCATGATCGTCGCCTGATCGCCGGGGATCGGGGCGTAGTCGGGGTTGCGCGGCAGCAACCACTGGTGTCCGTCCTTGCGGGAGAGCACCTTGACCGTGGCGGAGGCGCCGTCGACGTCGTCGATCATGGCGGCCACCACGTCCCCGTTGTCCGCGTCGGGCTGGGCGCGGACCACCACCCAGTCGCCGTCGCAGATCGCGGCGTCGATCATCGAGTCCCCGTGAACCTCCAGCATGAACAGTTCACCGTCGCCGGTCAGTCGCCGGGGGAGGGCGACGACATCCTCGACGTCCTGCTCGGCCAGTATCGGCGAGCCGGCGGCGATGCGTCCCACCAGTGGGACGGCCACCGCCTCGCCATCGGCGACGCCGGGCAGTGTCGGCACTGAGGGCTCCGGTGTGGGGATTGTCGCGGAGGAACTGGAGTCATCCTCCGACTCGAATGCGGGGGCAACCACCTCCAGGGCACGTGGACGATTGGGATCGCGACGCACCAGGCCCAGGCGCTCGAGCTTGTCCAGTTGGTGCTTGACCGAGGAGGGGCTGGTCAAACCCACCTGGGCGCCGATCTCCCGCATGGAGGGCGGGTAGCCGTTGGTGGCGACCGCCTCGCGCACCGACTCGTAAACGGCGCGGGCGCGCGGATCCAGGGAGTGCGCAGCCGTGGTGGGCTCTGCTCCCATGCCGACGCCGCTGCGGCCCGTCGGGCGGTTGGATGCGCTCATCGCCTGTCCCTCATTCCCCGGGCCGCCGACGACCCGGAGGTCGGTTGCCGGTTAAGGGGCCCGAATTCATGTCAGTGGCCCGTGGTGGCCTTGTCTTGTCAAGACTACGGCCGATCGTCCCGGTGATCAAACATGTGTTCGAAAACTCTCTGGACGTGTCGGGCGTGAACCGCTAATCTATCGAACAGGCGTTCGTCGAACGTATGTTCTAGGAGGGTTTCATGAGTGCTCTCGCCACCCCGCTGCCGTCGCGTCTGCGGCTGGTCCCCGCCGCCGACGGGCAGACCCCTGCACAGTCCGCGGCCCTGCCCGCCTCAGAGGTCCTGACTCCTGCCGAGACGCCCGAGGATGTCCCGGCTCGGCCCCGGTTGCGCCTGGTCGCCGGCGGCGTCGACGCCGTCCTCGAGTCGTCTGCGGCGCCCGTCGTCGCTCTGCAGCCGGAACTGACTCGGCGTCCGGTTCCGCCGCGCCGGATTCGCGGCTCGGCCTCGGGAATGCCGCTTCCTCGTGAGAAGTGTTCCGTTCCGGTCGTGCACCCAACTGTGGTCGCAGACGGCTTGCAGGCACGTGGCGCGCGTCCGGAGCCCGTGGAGGCGCTCGCCCCCGCTCACCCGGCCGTACGCGCCCGTAGGCTGCGGCGGCTGCGGGCGCATGAGGCCCCCCGTAGCGCACGGATCTCCGCGGCCGATCACGCTGCGGGGTATGCAGAAGCGGCCGGTGCCGGTGGCGCTGAAGGTGAGCTTGGGCAGGGGGCGCGGGCCGATGCGGAGCGGTATGCTCACACAAGTCGTCGCGTGGATACCTCGGGGCTGCCTCTCGGCGTGCGCCGTCTGCTGGCCCTCGGGGTCTTGGTGCTGCTAGCGGTCGTCGTGGTGGCGGGCGGCATCGTCGCCTCCGGTTTCAACACCTCCCCGACCACAACCACAACCGCGGTGGTCCAATCGGGTCAGTCCCTGTGGGATATCGCCGTGGCCACCGGTGCCGCCGATGTCAATGAGGCAATGGCTCAGATAGTCGATTTGAACGGTCTGACCAGTTCCACCTTGCAGGCAGGCCAGACACTCATCGTCCCGGCCGACTGAGCCGGGGGTCACCGTGTGCGTGCCGCGGCCCGCGCCGTCGGCCGGTGATAGTACCGTCCTTGCGCTCGCATGGGTTCTCCTTCGGTAGACGCTTGCGCATCCGCCGGTCGGGCACATACTCTCCGAACCGTACGCGCTGTGAGGAGAACCGGAGGTGGCGGGCGTGCGTTGTCCTTTCTGTCAGCACAGCGGATCTCGCGTAGTCGACTCGCGTACCTCCGATGACGGTGCGTCAATACGCCGACGGCGCCAATGCACAAAATGCGGACGGCGATTCACCACCATTGAGGCCGCCAGTCTGTCGGTGCGTAAGCGGTCGGGCGCCACCGAGTCCTTCTCCCGCGAGAAGGTTATAAGGGGTGTGCGCCGCGCCTGCCAGGGGCGTCCGGTCACCGATGACCAGCTGGCGCTGCTGGCTCACAAGGTCGAGGAGTCGGTTCGTGCCAAGGGGCACGCGATTGTCGATTCCCACGAGGTGGGCCTGGCGATCCTGGAGCCGCTGCGCGAATTGGACGAGGTGGCCTACCTGCGCTTCGCCTCCGTCTACTCCAGCTTCAACTCCCTGGACGACTTCGAGTCCGCCATCGCCGACCTGCGTACCCGGCAGCTCGGGGACGCCGATGCGGCCGGCACCTCACCGACCCGCTGAATCGCCGACCCGCGCCCCGACTTCGCCCTGCCCGTGCCTTAAAAAGGACGCCGTGGGCGCCCCCGTTGGCCGCGGGCGCGTGCGTGAATCCTCATATTCGGCATGGCACACTGGAGGCCATGCGCGTGCTCATCGTCTCCGACTGCTATGCGCCGCGGCTGGGCGGCATTGAGACGCAAGTGCGGGATCTCGCCCGTAATCTGTTAGTGGCGGGCCATGAACCCGCGCTCGTCACGGCCACTCCTACGGGTGCCGACCGCGGCCGCAGCGTGGAGGATCCCGATGGCTTCCCTGTGTACCGCACCACGGTTCGCCTTCCGGCTGAGCTGCCGCTGCATCCGCGAGCGGGGCGTGAGCTGGCGGTATTGATGGCGCGACTGCGCCCCGATGTGGTTCACGTGCACACCGGCGTCGTCTCCCAATTCGCCTGGTCCGGGATCGTGGCGGCACGGTGCGCCGAGCTGCCCCTGGCGATCACCTTCCACTGCGTCCTCGGCCCGTGGGCGGCGGCTTGCGGCGCTTTAGGCCCGGCGAGCCCGGTGCGCCTATGGCAGCGTGGTGGAGCCGATCTGACTGCCGTCTCCTCCATGCTCGCCGCCGAGGTCGAGCGAGCAGGCGCGGTCAAACCGGTCACGGTGCTGCCCAACGGCATCACCGTCGAACACTGGCGGCTACCGCGGGTCGTGGAGCGGGTGCAGGGGCGTCCGCTGCGGGTAGTGGCCTCGCTGCGGTGGATTGAGCGCAAGCGTCCGTTGCAGGTCGTACGGGTATTCGTCGACGCGGTTCGCCGGACCGGCTGTGACGCGGTGCTGGAGATGTACGGCGACGGACCGCTGCGCGACCGACTCGCACGGGAGGTCGCCGGCTCCGGCATGACGGACCGCATCACCCTGGTCGGCAGGGTTGAGCGGGACGAATTGGCGCGGGCCTTCACCCGGGCCGACGTCTACCTGCAGACCTCGCCCGCCGACTCATTCGGGATCAGCGTACTGGAGGCGCGGTCTGCAGGACTGGCCGTCGTCGCCCTGCGATCCTCCGGCGTTGCGGACTTCATTACCGACGGCGTCGACGGGCTCCTCGGCGACGACAACGCCGACCTGACTCGGGCGCTCGCAGAGCTGATGACGAATCCCGACCAATTGGGGTGGATCAAGGAGCACAACTACACCGTCGACCCGCTTCCGGTGTGGGGTGCGGTAACCGCCATGAACGTTGACGCCTACCGGCGGGCGATCGAACTGCACCGGCGTAGTTGACTGCGGGTGAGCCCACGCCGGACCGCCGTGCCGGCTTCAGTAACCATATCTACCGACCTCGGCACGTAACTTCTACCGATCTCGGGAGGGGTGGGGTGAGGGGTGGGGGAGGAGAGGGGGCGCTCAGCCCTCGTCGTTATTGCGCAGCACGTCAGACAGGCGGCGAGCGGCGGCGGCCACCACCGGGCCGTGCACCCGCCCGGGCTGACGGCCCATGCGCTCGATCGGCCCCGAGATGGAAACGGCCGCGACGACCTTCCCGCTGGCCCCGCGGACCGGAGCGGACACGCTGGCCACCCCCGGCTCACGCTCGCCCACCGACTGGGCCCAGCCGCGTCGGCGCACCGCGGACAGCATGGTGGCGTTGAACCGGGCGCCTGTCAGGCCGCGATGCAGCCGGTCGGGCTCCTCCCACGCCAGCAGCACCTGTGCGCCCGAGCCGCCCTGCATGGACATGGTCGCGCCCACGGGGATGGAGTCGCGCAGTCCGATCGGGCGTTCGGCGTTGGCCACGCATACCCGCACGTCGCCCTGCCGGCGGTACAGCTGCGCGGATTCATGCGTCTTGTCCCGCAGGGCGGCCAGTACCGGGCCTGCGGCGGCGAGCAGATGGTCCTCACCGGCGGCGGAGGCGAGCTCATTCAGTCGTGGTCCCAGGATGAACCGCCCCTGCGCGTCACGGGAGAGCAGACGGTGGTATTCCAGCGCCACCGCGATTCGGTGCGCCGTCGGGCGGGCCAGGTGTGTGGTGGTGACCAGCTGTGCCAGTGTGGCCGGCCCCGCCTCCAGGGCGCTCATGACCAGCGCGGCCTTGTCGATGACCCCGACGCCGCTGCCGCTTTCGATATCGCCCAGACCGTCCATAATCTGATACTGCCATTCCGAGTGTTGAGACTTCAAGTAGCGTGCAGTCAGAAAACGGGCCCGTATTTGCCGGTTCCGCACATTCCGGGCGGGCATGCGGGTAGAACGTCCCAGGAACCGCCTCAGGAAAGGAAGTGCAGCGATGGGAATGACTCTGGCACAGAAGGTGTGGCGCGACCACGTCGTCGCCCCCGGCGCTGACGGAGCCCCGGACCTGCTTTACATCGACCTGCACCTGGTGCACGAGGTCACCAGCCCTCAGGCCTTCGAGGGCCTGCGCCTGGCGGGCCGCCAGGTGCGTCGACCCGACCTCACCCTGGCGACCGAGGATCACAACACCCCCACCCTGGACATCGACCTGCCCATTGCGGACGTCACCTCCCGGACTCAGATCGAGACCCTGCGCGCCAACTGTGCCGAGTTCGGGGTGCGCCTGCACTCCCTCGGCGACGCCGATCAGGGCATCGTCCACGCCGTCGGCCCGCAGCTGGGCCTGACCCAGCCGGGTATGACCGTTGTGTGCGGGGACTCCCACACCTCCACCCACGGAGCCTTCGGGGCGCTCGCCTTCGGCATCGGCACCAGCCAGGTCGAGCACGTGCTGGCCACCCAGACCCTGCCCGTGGCCCCCTTCAAGACCATGAGCGTGCTCATCGACGGGGATCTGCCCGCAGGCAGCGGCGCCAAAGACATTATCCTGGCCATCATCGCCAAGATCGGCACCAACGGCGCCCAGGGCCACGTCATCGAGTACCGCGGCCGTGCCATCGAGCAGCTGTCGATGGAGGCCCGCATGACTATCTGCAACATGAGTATCGAGGCCGGTGCCCGTGCCGGCATGATCGCCCCCGATGAGACCACCTTCGCCTACCTGAAGGGCCGCCCGCACGCCCCGGAGGGGGAGGACTGGGAGGCCGCCGTCGCCTACTGGAGTTCCCTGCGAACCGACGACGACGCCGTCTTCGATACCGAGGTGATCCTGAAGGGCAGCGACATTGAGCCCTTCGTCACCTGGGGCACCAACCCCGGTCAGGGCCTGCCCATCTCGGGCGCCGTCCCCGACCCCGAGGACATCGCCGACGAGACGGCGCGCCGTGCGGCTGAGCGGGCCCTGGAGTACATGGACCTGCGCCCGGGCACGCCGCTGCGGGACATCAGGGTAGACACTGTCTTCCTCGGCTCGTGCACCAACGGCCGCATTGAGGACCTGCGTGCCGCCGCCGCGGTCATCAAGGGGCGTACGAAGGCGCCCGGACTGCGGATGCTGGTGGTGCCGGCCTCCGCCCGCATCCGCCTGCAGGCCGAGGCCGAGGGACTGGACCGGGTGTTCAAAGACTTCGGCGCCGAGTGGCGCAATGCCGGCTGCTCCATGTGCCTGGGCATGAACCCCGACCAGCTCTCGCCCGGAGAGTGCGCCGCCTCCACCTCCAACCGCAACTTCGAGGGCCGGCAGGGCAAGGGCGGACGCACTCACCTGGTCTCGCCCGCCGTCGCCGCCGCCACCGCGGTGCGGGGCACGCTGTCCACTCCCGCAGACCTGTCGGAGCCGGCCGCTGCCTGACAACTCCGCCGCTTCCGCTCCGAGTCCTTATCCGAGACCTAAGAGAGAATCCCGCAAACCGTCATGGAGAAGTTCATCCGTCACACCGGCATCGGCGCCCCCCTGCGCCGCAGCGCCGTCGACACCGACCAGATCATCCCGGCCGTCTACCTCAAGCGCATCACCCGCACCGGATTCGAGGATGCGCTGTTCGCCTCCTGGCGGGCGGGTGAGGCCGACTTCATTCTCAATCAGGACGCCTACAAGCGTGCCAGCGTGCTGGTAGCCGGCCCGGACTTCGGCACCGGCTCCTCCCGTGAGCACGCCGTATGGGCGCTGAAGGACTACGGCTTCAAGGTGGTGCTCGCCCCCCGCTTCGCCGACATCTTCCGCGGCAACGCCGGTAAGCAGGGGCTGGTGGCCGGCGTCATCAGTCAGGAGGACACCGAGCAGCTGTGGAAGATACTCGAGACCGAGCCCGGCACCGAGATCACCGTGGACCTGGAGCAACGCACCGTGGACGCCGGTGGCTTCCGCTCCGTGTTCCAGATCGACGACTACGTGCGCTGGACCCTGATGGAGGGGTTGGACGACATTTCGTTGACCCTCACCCACGAGGATGCCATCAGCGCCTATGAGCTGGCCCGTCCCGCCTACAAGCCGCGTACCCTGCCGGCCCGTCACGAGCCGCCCGCCCCGGTCGTGCCCGCCCACTCCGTGGACATGCCCGTGCCCATCGGCTACCCCTTCCTGCGTCCGGGGGCCTGAGTATTCCGGATAGGCCGGCACAGATCACCACATCGGTGAGTTGAAGGACACGGCCCGGTTCGCTGTGGGCGGGGTGCGGACACCTCCGCGCGCCTGCGCGCCGCCTATGCTGAGAACACCCGCGCCCGGCGCGGCGGGCGCCTTTAACCGCGGTGCCCGGTCTTCACCCGAACAATCGGAGGTACGCATGGTCGACGGTCTGCTCCAGGTCGAGGGCGGGCGCCCGCTCAACGGTGAGATCACCGTCCGCGGGGCCAAGAATCTCGTCCCCAAGGCGATGGTCGCCGCGCTGCTGGGCACTACGCCGTCGGTGCTGCACAACGTTCCGCTCATCCGCGACGTCGACGTCGTATCCGGGCTGCTGTCCCTGCACGGAGTGAGCGTTGAATACGATCAGGCCGAGGGCGTGCTGCGTCTGGACCCCTCCAGGGTTGAGAGCGCCCATGTGGCCGATATTGACGCGCATGCCGGCTCCTCCCGCATCCCGATCCTGTTCTGCGGGCCGCTACTGCACCGGCTCGGCGAGGCCTTCATCCCCGACCTGGGCGGCTGTCGCATCGGCGATCGGCCTATCGACTTCCACTTGGACATCCTGCGCGGCTTCGGCGCTATCGTGGATAAGCAGCCCCAGGGCATACGGCTGACCGCCCCCGACGGGCTGCGCGGCACCGTCATCGAGTTGCCCTACCCGTCCGTCGGCGCCACCGAGCAGACCCTGCTGACGGCCGTGCGGGCGGAGGGACTCACCGAACTGCGCGGCGCCGCCGTCGAGCCGGAGATCATGGATCTTGTGGACGTGCTGCAGAAGATGGGCGCCATCATTTCAGTGGACACGGACCGCACCATCCACGTCGAGGGCGTCGACGAGTTGGTTGGTTACAACCACCGTGCTCTGCCCGACCGCATCGAGACCGCATCCTGGGCGTCCGCCGCACTGGCCACCCGCGGTGACGTATTCGTCCATGGCGCCCACCAGAGCGATATGACCACATTCCTGAACATCTTCCGCAAGGTCGGTGGCGCCTTTGACGTGCGTGAGGACGGCATTCGCTTCTACCATCCCGGTGGCGACCTGAAGAGCATCGTGGTGGAGACCAACGTCCACCCCGGTTTCATGACCGACTGGCAGCAGCCCCTGGTAGTGGCCCTGACCCAGGCGGAGGGCCTGTCCATCGTCCACGAGACCGTGTACGAGAACCGTTTCGGATTCACCGGAGCCCTGCGCAAAATGGGCGCCACCATCCAGGTGTACCGGGAGTGCCTGGGCGGCACCGCCTGCCGCTTCGGCCAGCGCAACTTCTACCACTCCGCCGTCGTCTCCGGCCCCACTCCGTTGCAGGGGACCGACATCGTCGTGCCCGACCTGCGCGGCGGATTTTCTCATCTGATTGCCGCGCTCGCCGCGGAGGGAACCAGCCGAGTGGAGGGTGTCAACCTCATCGACCGCGGCTACGAGCACTTCATGAACAAGCTCACCGCCCTCGACGCCGACGTCACTCGACTGGCCTGAGCCGATCACGGGCCGATCCACCCGGACCTTGGGAGACCGCCACCGGGCGGGCCTGATAGTGGGTAGAGTGCCGACGTGCCCACCACACGACGCATGACCCCCTTCTACCGCTTCGCTGCCCGGGGGGCGATCATCCCGTTCCTCAAGGCGGTATCCAAGCAGCATGTGACCGGTACGGAGAACATCCCCCGCGAGGGTGGCTTCATCGCCGTCGCCAATCACCTGTCCAACCTGGACCCGCTCACGGCCATGCGGGCGCTGGTGGATGAGGACGTGCCCATCTACTCGCTGGCCAAGTCGCAGCTGTTCGAGATCCCCGTCCTCGGCCACGTGTTCAGTGCGGGGGGCCAGATCCCCGTGTACCGGGATTCGGCCAATGCCGGCAACTCCCTGGCAGAGGCAGAACGGCGTCTGCTCGCCGGCGATCCGATCATGATCTTCCCCGAGGGCACCCTCTCACGCGACCCGCTGCAATGGCCCATGACCGGCAAGACCGGTGCGGCCCGCCTGGCCATGCGCACCGGTGCGCCGGTGCTGCCCATGGGCCAGTGGGGGGCTCAGCATGTGCTGGGCGCCTACGGCAGTGGCTTCCACCCCTTCCCCCGCAAGGACGTGGACGTCCGGATCGGTGAGCCCTTCGACCTGACCGGCTTCGGCTCGGACATTTCCGATCGCGACGCCGTGCGTGCCGCCACCGCCGAGATAATGCGCCGCATCACCGAGCTGGTTGAGCAGCTGCGAGGTGAGAAGGCCCCCCGTCCCTTCGACATCAAGTACGACGGCGATCCGGGTAAGGGCAACATCGGCGTGCGCCGCCCCGACCCGCCGACGCCACCGGCTGCGGATGCGGATGCGGGTGACGGCGGATCCGCGGACGGCCCGGATAGCCTTCCGGCGGCCAATAGTTCCGGTGAGGAGCACCAGTCATGAATTCCGCTGACTCCGCCGGTTCTGAGGGCTCCGTCAGCTCGGAGGTGCGTCGGGCCGCCGTCATTGGTGCCGGCGCCTGGGGTACGACCTTCGCCCGCCTGCTCGCACAGGCCGGTACTCCGACCGTCATTTGGGCGCGTCGGCCGGAGGTAGCAGCCGAGATCAACGCCGGGACCAATAACCGCTACCTGCCCGGTATCCGGTTGCCGGAGACCGTCAATGCCACCACGGATATCCGGGAGGCTATCACCGGGGCGGGGATCGTCGTCGTGGTGGTGCCCTCCCAGACGGCACGCAGTGTGCTCGCGCCACTGCGGGGTGCCCTGAACGATGGTGCCATCGTCGTGTCCCTGATGAAGGGGGTGGAGGCCGGTACAGGACTGCGCATGAGCCAGGTCATCGCGCAGGCACTCGACCTGTCTGCCTCTCGCATAGCCGTCGTCTCCGGGCCGAACCTGGCCGACGAGATCGCGGCTGGACAGCCGACCGCCACCGTGGTGGCGGCGCAGGATGAGGCCGTGGCCGTACGCGTGGCCGCCTTGTGTGCAACTGGCACCTTCCGGCCCTACACCAACACCGACGTGCTCGGCGTGGAGCTGTGCGGAGCGGTGAAGAACGTGATCGCCCTGGCCGTCGGCATCACTGCCGGGCGCGGCTTCGGCGACAACTCCAAGGCTACCGTCATCACCCGCGGGCTGGTGGAGATCACCCGCCTGGGGATGGCGCTCGGGGCCAAGCCCGAGACCTTTGCCGGGCTGGCCGGCATGGGAGATCTGGTGGCCACCTGCTCCTCACCGCTGTCGCGCAACCAAACCTTTGGGCGGCGTCTAGGTGAAGGGATGAGCGTGGATCAGGCCGCCGCTGCTTCGCGCGGGGTCGCCGAGGGCGCCAAGTCCGCGCGCGCCGTGCTCGACCTGGCGCGTGCGCACGGGGTGGACATGCCCATTACTGCGGGGGTGGTCGCCGTCGTCGAGGGCGCAGCCACCGTGGAGGAGATCAACGACGCCCTGCTGTCCCGCCCCCGCAAGGCCGAGGGCGTCAACGCCGCGCCGCTGACCTGACCCTTCATCGAGGTCGGTCGACGTTACCGTCGAGGTCGGTCGATATGACGGTGTAGGTCCCGCTGCCTTGGCGGCGGGTATCCACGTCCCCGGTGCCGTGCGCGGCTGCTACCGCCATGAACACGTGTTTGCGCCTCATACACGAGTTTTGGAGGTTTGCATGGGTTATACACGTGCAAACCGTTTAAAACTCGTGCTTCGGAGACGAACTCGTGTATGCGGGGCGAACTCGTGTGTTCGGCCGTGTGGTGGGCGCGAGTGCTTGGGCGGCTCGGCATGCGGGCCCGACGCTGCGGCGCCTACGACGACAATGCGGCGCCTACGACGACGCTGCAACCTTTGCTATGACGCTTCGTACATCGGCCTGACGGTTCGTACCTCTGGGAGCCGAAGCGCCGATGCCAAGTGCCGAATCGCCGCAGACCCACGCCCCGTCGACCGACCGGGTCCGCCGCTGGCGTCGTCGTAACCGGTATCAGTCGTCGGTGTCAGTCATCGGCCACGTCTATCACCAGACGAGTGGGGTTGGTGAGCGTGAAGATCCGGAAGGTCCGGGAGTCGGTGCCAAGAACCACCTGGAACTGATCCTCGAAGGCCAGGTCCAGGTAGGCCTCCTCAATGCCCTCATCGTGGTCGCGATCGACGGCGTCGAAGTCGAAGCGGACCGGCTCGGTGTAAGCCACGGCCCGCTGTTCCTCGCTGATGGGCATGGTGACCCCGGTGCCGGTGACCACCAGGGTGTAGTCGCCCCTGACAGTGATTGGGTCGCCCTTGCCCAGGGTGTGGGCCTGATTGGTCCACTGTGTGGTCCAGCCGGGAGTGCCGTCCCCGGAGAACTCGACTACGAAACGGGAGTAATCCTCGTCGTCGTGCGAACCGATGCGCACATCGGAGATGATCAGCGCGGAGCCGTCTGCCGCAGCCTGGCCGTCGGTGCCGGTACCCCAGGCGGGCGCGCCGGAGGGGCTGGTCTCCTCCTGGGTGAGGGAACCGGTGATGGTTGGTGCCTGGGAGACGGCGGGGGAGCCCGGGGCGGAGGCGTCATCTGTGGCGGTGGGAGCGGTGCTGTCGACCGTTTCGGCAGACGTGGCAGGTGTGGACGCGCCATCGCCGCCGGCACGGGAGCCGCAGGCGCCCAGTGCCAGGGTGCCTGCCAGCAGCAGGGCCAGGGCTGGGACCAGCGTGTGGCGAGACCGCCCGTGTGTGTTTGCAGTTGTCATGGCGTCTCCTGACCTCGGACGAACCGGATGTGATCTTAAGCATACGGAATAGATCTAGGTGATGTTAGCGACAAGCGGAGGTAGCTTGGCTGCGATTGATGCCACGGCAGCAAGTCGGTAGCTGCGGCCTTGTCGCGGTAGCGTTGCACCATGTCTGCCTCCCACCCAGTAAGCGCAGCCAGTTCCGGTGAAGGCCTGGATCCCGCGCCCTCCTCCCAATCGGCGCCGCCCAACGATCACCGGCGTAAGCCACGAGTCGCCGTCGTCTTCGGCGGGCGCAGCGGTGAGCACACCATCTCCTGTGCCACTGCTGCCGGTGTGCTGGACGCCATCGACCGGGACCGCTACGACGTGCTGCCCGTAGGCATCACGAAACAGGGCCAGTGGGTGCTCGTGGACGACGATCCGGACGCGCTGCGCCTGAGCGACGACCGTCCCCCGGTGGAAATCACCACCGGTGGACTCGGGCGCGCAGAGTTGGCCATGCGGTTGGGCGGGGGAGATATCGCCGCCATCACCCCCACCGGCCCCGAGGTGCTGGGTTCCGTTGACGTCGTGCTACCACTGCTGCACGGACCCTACGGTGAGGACGGCACCATCCAGGGCATGCTGGAGATGCTGGACCTGCCCTATGTGGGCTGCGGCGTGCTCGCCTCTGCGGCCGGCATGGACAAGCAGGTCACCAAGGTGCTGCTGCGCGCTGCCGGCATACCCACTGCCCCGCATGTACTCGTCCAACCGCACCGGTGGCGGCGGGAGAGGGCCACCATCCTCGCCGCCTGCGCGGAACTCTCGGGGCCTCTGTTCGTCAAGCCGGCCCGTGCCGGCTCCTCCCTGGGTATCACCCGGGTTGAGGACCTGTCCGGACTGGAGGCGGCGATCGAGGTCGCCCGCGAGGTCGACCCCAAGGTGTTGGTCGAGTCCGGCGTCGTCGGCCGCGAGATCGAGGTGGCCGTGCTTGCCGGACATGGTGATGACGCCCCCCGCGTGGCCGAGCCCGGCGAGATCGTCATGGACGCCGCCCAAGGCGCCGGCGAGTTCTACGACTACGAGACCAAGTACCTGGCCCACGACGCCGTCGCCATGGTCTGCCCCGCACGCATCGCCCCGGAGGCGCGCGAACTGCTCATGCGCCGGGCCGCCGAGGCCTTCATCGCCATCGGCGGGGAGGGGCTGACGCGGGTCGACTTCTTCCTCACCCCGGACGGGGAGGCGATCGTCAACGAGGTCAACACCATGCCCGGCTTCACCCCCTTCTCCATGTACCCATACATGTGGCAGGTATCCGGGCTGGCCTACCGCGACCTGGTCACCGAGCTGATCGAACTGGCGTTGGAGCGCTCCCGAGATGTCAACCGCTGAGGCGGCCGCGGGGGCCCGTGCAATCGCCGACCTGGGGGAGGAGGCGCTGCTGTCATCCTTCACACCACTGCTGCCTTCCACGTCGCAGGCAATCGTCCCCACCGGGGATGACTGCGCCGTCATCGGCGCCCCCGATGGCCGCTACTGCGTGAGCACCGATGTGCTTGTCCAAGACGAGCACTTCCGCACCGACTGGTCCACCGCCCGCGACGTCGGAGCGCGCGCCGCCGCCCAGAACCTGGCTGACATCGCCGCCATGGGCGCGGTGCCGACGGCGCTCGTGGTCAGTCTGGTGCTGCCCCGCACCACCCCCGTCGCCTGGGTTCAGGATCTGGCTCGTGGCTTCGCCGACGCCTGTCGCGGTACCGGGGCGGGTGTGGTCGGTGGCGACCTGAGCGTTGGGGACCGGGTGATCATCGCCGTCACCGTTCACGGAGACCTGGATGGCCGCCGCCCCGTACTGCGGTCGGGCGCTCGCCCCGGAGACCTGGTCGTGCATGCGGGCACGCTGGGGCGTTCCGCCGCCGGGCTCGCGCTGTTGCAAGCCGGTTTCGACGATCGTGCCGATGAGTGGGACGCGAAGAATGCTGCCGCCGGGATCGCCGCCCAGTGTCTTCGCATCTACCGGGCGCCGGAGCCTCCTCTCGCGGATGGACCCGCATTCGCCGACGCCGGAGCCACCGCCATGATGGACGTCTCCGACGGGCTGCTGCGCGACGCGGGCCGGATCGCCCGGGCCAGCGACGTCGTCGTGGATATTGCCGACCTGGACGGCGGTGGGGGAGCCGTGGACGCCCGGCGGGACGCATTGGGGCTGGCGGTCGATCTGGTCGTGCTGGAGCCGGTCGCCGGCCTGCTTCGGCACGATGCTGTGGCCGCACGGGAACTGGCGCGCCAATGGGTGCTGACCGGCGGAGAGGATCACGGCATGCTCGCCGCACTCCCGCCGTCGGCGGTCGGGCGGCTGCCGGAGGGAGCCCGGGTGATCGGCGTCGTGCGCGCCCGGGGCGCGGGCGAGTCGGCGGGCGTGCGGGTCGGTGGACGGGTGCCCGAGCGGTTCGGCTGGGACCACTTCCGCGCCTAGGTGTCCGGCCTGCCGCCATATCAACCGATCTGGGCGCGTGACTTCTACCGACCTCAGTACGTCACTTCTACCGATCTCGGCGAGGGGCGAGGAGGCCGAGCGAAAAGAGGGCCGCCGTCCGCGGGTGCGGGACGGCGGCCTCGGATGCCCTGCCGACGAGCCGGACGCGCTCAGATGTTGCGCGTCACCTTGCCGGCCTTGAGGCAGGACGTGCACACGTTGAGGCGCTTGGGGGTGCCGTTCACGAGAGCACGTACACGCTGAATGTTCGGGTTCCACCGGCGGCTGGTCCGCACATGGGAGTGCGAGACGCTCTTGCCGAAGACGGGGCCCTTGCCGCAGACGTCGCACACAGCAGCCACGGTTCCACTCCTGAATCTTCTTGGTGTAAGCGCGCGGGCTTTTTCCCGGCGCCGGGTCGACCGCCCGGCGACACGGGTCGCGGGCAACCCCAGCACTTTAACCGAAACGGTGCGCCGCCCCAAGCCGACGGGGTATGGGCTCGGGCACACGCCCGGTCGTGCCCTGAAGCGCGATCACACCTCACCCACTACTCTGATCCCAGTGGATCCACATCGGTTCAAGCACGATCCTGAAGCGGATGGTGCGTCGATGTAGGTCTTCGGCCCACTACCGCATGGGAGGACAGGCGTGGCAGAACGCTCGGGCACCGTTCACGCCGGCGCACGCGTCATCACCGCGCCGCTGCTGCACACCTGGCTCGACGCCGCCCGAACGGTGGCCGAGTCCACCCGCGACCTGGTCGACTCCCTGAACGTCTTTCCCGTGCCCGACGCCGACACCGGTACCAACGTACTGCTCACCGTCCGCTCCGCCTGCGACGCGCTGGCGATGCTGCCGCCCGGGGTCGACCTGGCCCAGGCGGCCCGCGCCGCCGCTGATGGCGCCATACGCGGCGCCCGTGGCAACTCCGGACTGCTGATCTCACAGGTGCTGGCGGCGCTGGCGGACGTGTGTGCCGAGGCGCCCGACCCCGCCGCGCTGCGCCCCGTTGAACTCCTCCACGCCTACGAGCGTATCGCCGCCACCACGTGGAGCGCGGTTTCGCGGCCTGTGGCCGGCACCCTGCTCACGGTCGCCAAGGACGCCGCCGAAGGTGCCCGCTCGGCCTTCAAGGAATCGACCGCCGCCACACCGGTGACGCTCTCCAACATCGCGGCCTCCGCGGCCTTCGGCGCCCAGGAGTCCGTGGTCGAGACGGCAGGCCTCGGGCACGGAGCGGTTGACGCCGGCGGGGCCGCCCTGATGCTTATGTACACCAGCCTTTCCGACGTCATCAATGGAGTCGATGCGGCCGATTCGCGCGCCGCCGACTCCACCGCGCTGCCCTATACGGATGTTGCCCGCCAGATGCTTGACGACCTGGTCGCCGGCGCCACCCACGGCGCCAGGGCCCGTGACGGCGAGGGGGCGTTCTCCACCGGTGAGTTCGAGGTCATGTACCTGCTGGAGGCCACCGCCGCCCAGGCTGCCGCCCTGCGCCAAGACCTGGAGGCCATAGGAGACTCCGTGGGCGTGGTCGGCACCCCCGACGCGCTCGGCGTGGGCATTTACCAGGTTCATGTCCACACCGACACTCCCCGCTCCGCCCTGCCCCGCCACGGCCGTGCCCGCCAGGTGTGCGTCCACCATCTGCACCCGACCGCCCTCGCCCTGGCTCCGGCCTGGGAGGCGGACGAGCCGCCCCTGCCCACCGCCACCCCTGCAGACGGGCGTGTGGTCTCATTCGAGCGCCTCGCCGCCCGCCGTGGCCCGCGGGCCGAACCCGAGGCCGGCCGGGAGGGCACGGGCGCCGAGTCGCGCGGTGCGCGGGGCGTCGGGGTGATCGCCTGCACCCGCGCCCCCGGCCTCATTGAGCAGTTCGCCCGCACCGGTGCCGTCGTGGTGCTGAACCCCGAACGCGACGGCATCGTCCGCGCCGCCGGCGACCTGGGCGCCGCCCAGACCATTGTCCTGCCCTGTGACCCACAGGCCGCCACGGATGCTCACGAGGCCGCCCGCTTCCTGGCCGCCCGCTCCGCCGTCTCCTCAGTTCGGGGCGCCGGTAGCGGCGAGACCACACGCATCGTCCCCGACGGCGTGCGCCTGCTGGTGTGCGACACCGACGATGAGGCCCGGGTCCTGGCGGCGGCCGTAGCCGTAGCCGGGCAGGGTGAACGCGCCGAACTTGGCGAGCTGGCCACCCGTGCCGGCGGCGTGGCCGCAGCCGTGCGCACTACGGCGCTTTCCGGCGCGGAGGCTGAAACCGATGCCGTTGCCGCCGTCCTGGCTGCGGCGCTGCGCCCGGATGACGAACTCGTCACCGTCATTCTGGGCCGCGATGCCCTGCCCGACGTCGGCGCAGTCGCCGCCGGAGCAGTCGCCCGCTACGCCGAGCGACAAATCGGCAGCGCCGACGCCATCGAGGTTGTCATACACGCCGGCGCCCAGGCGAGCCCCGACGTCCTAGTCGCCATCGGGTGAGACCCATGGCACCCACCACGACCAGCGCCTCCAGGCGCGCCCCCCGCGGCGCCGTCCCCCCGCTTGACCGCCCGCTGGACCGATTGATCGGCCGAGCCACCGCCAACCAGTTGGCCAAGCAAGGCGTGACCACAGCTCGCGGCCTGCTGCGCCTGTTCCCGCGCCGCTACGACACCTGGGGCGACCTGACCGACCTGCGCACCCTCAAGGACGGCGAGCAGGCCACCATCCAAGCGCAGGTGGTGCGCGCCGCCGCCCGACGCACCCGCGGCGGCCGTCCGCCGGCCCTGCTGGAGGCCACCGTCACCGATGGGGCGACCACCATGGATCTGGTCATGTTCGGCAACCCCGGCCAGATGCGGCACCGCGCCGAGCAGCTCGCCCCCGAAACCACCGTGCTTCTCAGTGGCAAGGTGGGGCTGCACCGTGGCCGGCGACAGCTGGCCGCCTCCCGCTTACAGGTCCTAGATGAACTCGACGAAGCCGAACGCGAGGCGCTCCTGGCCCGCCCCATGCCCATCTACCCGGCCACCGAGGCCATGCCCTCCTGGATGGTGGCCCGGGCCGTGCGCGCCGTCCTGGATCAGGTCGATCCGGGCGATGTTCCCGAACCACTGCCAGAGCAGGTGCGCATCGCCGAGGGGCTGGTCGACGCCCTGACCTCTTACCGGTGGGTGCACACACCCGAGGAGGCCTCCCAATGGCGGGTGGCCCGTCGTCGTCTGCGTCATGAGGAGGCTTTCGTGCTGCAGGCGGCTCTGGTGCAGCGGCGCATCCAGCATGCCTCCGAGCACACCGCCGTCGCCTGGCCGATACCCGGGTCGGACTCGCTATTGTCCGATCTGGACGCCGCCCTGCCGTACACGCTCACCGCCGGGCAGACGCGCGTCGGCGCACAGATCTCCGATGCCCTTAACTCCACCGCACCCATGCAGCTGCTGCTCCAGGGGGACGTCGGAAGCGGTAAGACTCTCGTCGCCCTGCGCGCCATGCTGCAAGTGGTCGGGGGCGGCGGCCAGGCCGCCCTGTTGGCTCCCACCGAGATCCTGGCCGCCCAACACCGCGCCTCCCTGGAGGCCCTGCTCGGTCCGCTCGCGCGCGCGGGCATGCTCGACGGGGCACAGCGCGCCACCCGCGTCCGCCTGCTGACCGGCTCCACTCCGCCCGCGCAGCGCCGCGAACTGTTGGCGGAACTGGCGGGCGGGGAACCGACCATCGTGGTGGGCACCCACGCCCTGCTGTCCCAGACCGTGCAAATCCCCTTCCTGGGGCTCATAGTCGTCGACGAGCAGCACCGTTTCGGCGTCGCCCAGCGTGACGCGCTGCGCGAGCGTGGCGGCGTCACCGACCCGACCACCGGCGCCCAGCGCACCCCCCACCTGCTGGTAATGACCGCCACTCCCATCCCGCGGACCATTGCCATGACCATCTTCGGGGACCTGGACACCGCCGTGCTCGATGAGCTGCCCGGTGGACGCAGCCCGATTGCCACCAGCCTGGTGCCCTGGGAGCGGGAGCCCTGGGTCGAGCGCATCTGGACGCGTGCCGCGGAGGAGGTGGCCGCGGGCGGACGCGTGTATGTGGTTTGCCCGCGCATCGACGTCGACGACTCCGAGGATGCCGGAGCCGACCAGGAGGAGCCGGAACCGCCGTCGGTGGCACTCCTGGACGAGGCGGGTGAGCCGTTTGAGCAGACCGCCCCGGCGCGGCCGCTTGCCGCTGTCGTCGACTGGGTGCAGCGCCTGACCGACGAGCCGGCGCTCGCGGGCGTGGGAATTGGGGTGTTGACCGGCCGGATGACCGCTGCGGAGAAGGATGCCGCCATGGAGGACTTCGCCTCCGGGCGCACCCCTGTGCTGGTCAGCACCACTGTGGTGGAGGTCGGCGTGGATGTGCCGGAGGCCTCCATGATGGTGATCCTGGATGCGGACCGCTTCGGGCTGTCCCAGCTGCACCAGTTGCGTGGGCGCGTTGGGCGCGGCGAGCGCGAGTCCGTGTGCGTGGCGGTGACGGGCGTGGAGGTGGGGTCTCCCGCCTACCATCGGCTCAAGGCCTTCGGGGACATCGGCGACGGCTTCCGCCTGGCGGAGGCTGACCTGGAATTGCGTCGCGAGGGCAATGTGCTCGGTGCTGCCCAGTCGGGGCGGCGCAGCGACCTGGATCTGCTGCGCGTGAGCCGCGACGGCGCGCTGATCGCCCGGGCGCGGGCGCAGGCGGAGGATGTCCTCGCGGCCGACCCGACGTTGGCCGAGCACCGTGACCTGGCGGCCGCCATCGCCGACCGCCTGGACGAGGAGGCGGGCGCCTACCTGGAGCGGTCCTAAGCGGGCGGGGCGGAGTCGGTGTTCAGTGCGCGGTGGGCTCCGCGGCACCGGTTTCAGTGGCGTCGTCGTCGGGCTCGGCGAACCAGAGCGTGGTCTCCCCGTACTTGCGGGTGGAGAAGCGGCGCAGGCCCGCGGGCCACTTCGGCTCGGGGGAGCGCGAGGAGCGCTCTACTACCACCACCGCGCCCGGCGCCAGCCACGGGTCCTGGTGGCGGGGCAGCGCCGTCAGCATCGCGGCCAGGGTGGCCTCGTCGACGTCGTAGGGCGGATCGAGCACGACCAGGTCCACCGGTGCCCCGGCGGCCCCGGCGAGGAAGGCCTCCACTTTGGCCGTGGCGCTGCGCACGCCGTGCAGGCCGAGAGCGCGGGCGTTGGCGTCACACACGCGGGTGGCGCGGCGCGAGGCGTCCACCAGGGTTACGTCGGTGGCGCCGCGGCTGGCGGCCTCCAGGCCGAGTGCGCCGGAGCCGGCACACAGGTCCAGCACGCGCGCGCCGTCGATGACGCCGTAGTGCTCGAGTCGGCCGAACAGGGCCTCGCGCACCCGCTCGGAGGTGGGGCGGGTGCCGCCCACGGGCACGTCGATCCGACGTCCGCCCGCGCTCCCGGCCACGATCCTGGTCATGGGGCGAGCCTACAGTGGCGAGGAATGTCCATCGGTGACCACTTTGGCGGAAAGGAGCTGTTAGCAACTAAAGGAAATTGCCTCAAAGCCTTGCAACTACGCCAACTCCGATTCGGACAATACGCCGGTGGAGGTCAAAGTGGTCACCGATGGACACTTCTCCACTCAAATCTGGCCGGCGAACACGGTTTCCCACTCCCGGGCCGAGGAGCTTCCGGACTGCTTGCCGGGCGGTCTCAAGTGAGTGGTGGGAGCCCCGCACTGGACTGCGTCGGCAGCCGGTACCTCGGTCGTCTGAAGGATGTCGTGGCGTGGCGCCTCCAGCAGCGGCAGGAACTCTTCTGGCTCAAGCCCTAGCGTGAGTGCGTAGAAGCCGGTCTGGCAGCCGACCGGTCCCCAGTCGATCTGGTGTGGTCGCGGTTGAGAGACTCCATGTCCAGAATCAGCACCAACAGACCTGCCGTGCCCAGACGAGTCCCGACGATCGTTGGCATCATACGGTTGTGCTGCCGGGCCGGGGCGCTCCGGCGTTTATGTTGATTCCGGACATGTGTCGAACCAGCTTGGCATGCGTGGCGACGACCGATCTCGATGGTCATTGCGACCGACCTCGGTGAGGGGCGGCGCGCGGCTACGCCACTGCATGTCGCTGCCAGTAGGCTTGGCGCTACGCCAGGGAGCAACGAGTGACCGGCGGGGCGGTACCGCTGCCGCTAGCCGAGGTCGGGAGGGACACACATGCCTAACATGTCAGCGACCTCTGACGGGACGCCAGGAGCGCAATCAGACGCTGTGGCGGATTCACGTCCGGATGGAGTGCCTCGCAGCCCACTGCCCGACTCCAACCCCGCGCGGATTCGGCAGCCGAGCAGTACGCACGAACCCTCCTACGACTGGATGCTCCCCACCGTGCCCGGGCCGGGGCGCGGGCGCCACCTGCCACCGCGCGCCTGGGTCGCCCCCGAAAACACCAGCGCCCCCAGCCTGAGCCTGAATGGCACCTGGGCCTTCCGGCTACACCAGCGCTCGCATCCCGAAGGCCTGGACGAGCACGGCGAGCCCCTCGTGCCGGTCTTCGACACGGCTGACGCCTCCCTGGGCCCCTGGGGCGAGATCGACCTGCCCGCCCACTGGGTGCTCACCGGCGCCGGTGAGCGCGGCCTGCCCTGGTACACCAACGTCCAGTACCCGATCCCCGTAGACCCGCCGCACGTGCCCGACGAGAACCCCACCGCGGACCACCTGCGCACCTTCACCCTCCCCGCCGACTGGCCCCTGGAACAGGCGGGTGCGCGGCAGGTGCTGCGCCTGGACGGGGTGGAGTCCTTCGCCTCCGTGTGGATCAACGACAC
The DNA here is from genome assembly GCF_030530635.1 of Actinomyces sp. GTDB lineage: Bacteria > Actinomycetota > Actinomycetes > Actinomycetales > Actinomycetaceae > Actinomyces. The sequence continues at coordinate 44,969 of NZ_JAUMUL010000005.1, read as the reverse complement.
CTGGATCGGCACCACCCAGGGCTCGCGCCTGCCCTCCGAGCTGGACGTCACCGGCCTGCTGCGCCCAGGGGAGAACACCGTCGCCATACGCGTGTCCCAGTGGTCGCCCGGTACCTATGTGGAGGACCAGGACCAGTGGTGGTTGCCCGGCATCTTCCGCGACGTCACCCTGCTGCACCGGCCCGCCGGAAGGGTCGACGACGTCTTCGCCCGTACCGACTTCGCCCCCGCCACGGGTGCCGGCACCCTTGAGGTCGACGTGGCGGCCCCACCCGGCGCCTTCCCCGTGCAGGTACAGGTCCCCGAATTGGACCTCGCCGCCGAGTTGGATGCACCCGGGACGGCCCGCCTGGCCGCGCCCGCGGTCGAGCCCTGGAGTGCGGAGGTGCCGCGCTTGTACGAACTCGTGGTCACCGCCAGGGAGGAGACCGTGCGCCTGCGCACCGGCTTCCGCCGCCTGGAGGTGGTCGGCGGTCAGGTGCGCGTCAACGGCGCCCGCCTGATCATCGCCGGCGTCAACCGCCACGAGGTCAATGCCCACCGCGGCCGCGTATTCGACGCGGACTGGGCCCGCGCCGACCTGGCCGCCATGAAGGCACACAACGTGGGTGCCATCCGCACCTCCCACTACCCGCCCCACCCGCGCCTGCTGGACCTGGCCGACGAGATCGGCCTGTGGGTCATGGACGAGTGCGACCTGGAGACCCATGGCTTCGAGGCCTACGACTGGCGGGGCAACCCCGCCGACGAGCCCGCCTGGCGCGACGCCCTGGTGGATCGCGCCCGCCGCATGGTCGAGCGCGACAAGAACCACCCGGCGATCCTCTTCTGGTCACTGGGCAACGAGTCCGGCACTGGCCGTAACCTGGCCGCCATGAGCCAGTGGATTAAGCGCCGTGACCCCGGCCGCCTGATCCACTACGAGGCCGACTTCGCCGGCGCCTACACCGACGTCCACTCCCGCATGTACCCGACCCTGGAGGAGGTCGAGGCCGTCGTCGGGCGCGGCGCGGAGGTTGCCGTCGACGGCGCTGCCGTTACGGCTCCCGCTAGCACGCCGGTGGCCGTGGCAGGGCACGCCGCCGCCCGGCTCACCCCCGCCCAAAACGTCCACGTGCGCACCCTGCCGTTCATCATGTGCGAGTACCTGCACGCCATGGGCACCGGTCCCGGCGGCATCGAGGACTACACCGCGCAGGTCGAGCCCAATCGCCGTCACCTGGGCGGATTCGTATGGGAGTGGCGCGACCACGCCCTTATCGACCCCCGCCCCGGCTCCGGTGGCGCCCTGCGCTACGGCGGTGACTTCGGCGAGAGCGTGCACGACGGCAACTTCGTATGCGATGGGCTCGTGTCCGCCGACACCACCCCCAGCGCCGGCACCACCGCCTGGGCCAACGCGGTCGCCCCGGTCCTGGCCACCTGGGCCGATGAAGCCGGCCGCGCCGGTTCCGGCGCCGGCACCGTCCGAGTGCGCAACCGCTTCCACACTCGTGCCACCGCCGGGCTCACGCTCGCCTGGCAGGTGACCGTGGACGTTTCCGACGCCGTCCCCGCATCCGCCACGGTTCCAACCCTCGGTGCCGTGACCACAGGTGAGCTTCCGCTGCCGCAGATCGCCGCCGGGCAGGAGGAGCATCTGGAAGTGCCGGCGCTGGTCGACGCCGTGGCCCGCGCCCGCGCCACCGGCCGCCCCGTCCACGTGCTCACCGCCGTGCTGGACCCGCTTATCTCCGGCGTCGATGACGTCGAGCCCCGGCAGATCGACCCGTCTACCGCCGAGTCGCTACTGGCCCAGGTGGCCTGTGCCGACGGCTTCGGCCGCCGCGTCATGTCCACCCGGGAGGTGACGCTTCCGGCCTCGGCTCCTTCGGTCCGACCCGTCCGGAGCGCTTCAGACGTATGCGGCGAGGTCCCGGTCCTAGTGCGGGGCGGCATCGACCTCGGCCCCGCCCGGCTGGATGAGCGGGGCCGGCTCCTGGAGCTGGGGGGCATTGGCGTCGTCGGCCCGTTGACCACGATCTGGCGTGCCCCCACAGACAACGACGAGGGGCACGGACCCATCGACTACTGGCACGTGCCGCCGAACCCCGCCAACCGAGGCGCCGGTGCCGGACGCCCAGGCCCCTCCTCGGCCGACCGCTGGCGCGAGGCCCGCCTGCACCTGATGAGTGAACGCCATGTGGCCACCGCCATCACGGGTGATGCCGTTGTTGTGCGCACCCATTGTGGCGCACCTGCGATGGCCTGGGCCCTGGAGACCACCACCACGCTCACCGCCGAGTCCGGCGGACTGCGGCTGCGCACCGAAATCATCCCCATCGGGGATCTGCCCGCCGTCCTGCCCCGCCTGGGTGTCCGGCTGGGACTGCCAACGTGGTTGACTCGCGCGGTCTGGGCCGGACTCGGTCCCGGGCCGGTGTACCCCGATCTCGCCGGTGCTGCCCGCCATGGCGTCTTCAGCGGCTATGTGGATGCGCTGTGGCAGCAGCCGGTCCGCCCCCAGGAGGGCGGCACTCGCGCCGGGCTGCGCCGTCTGCTGCTCGGCGGCGAGGACGCCGGACGGCTGAGCGTAATCGTTCCGCACACGGCGCCGGTGGCCTTCTCAATCAGCCCCTGGTCCTTGGAGAACCTCACCGCAGCCGCCCACGTGGAGGAACTGCGGCCGGACACGCACCTGTGGTTGCATCTGGACGCGCTCCACCACGGCATCGGTTCGCGCTCCTGCGGCCCCGACGTGCGTCCGGATGCGGCTGCCTCACCCAGTCCGGTCGTGATCGAGGCCTGGCTGGGTGCAGATGTGAACTGATGGTGCCGAGGGCACTCGAGGCGGGCACACCTGCTTCGCCGCGCCCGCTCCGCCGCATCGCAGTCTCGCTCCACTCGCCGATTCCGGCGCGCGTCCCCCGCCCGTCGTAGTCGATCCGTTAGCCTCGCGGCGTGACACTTGCCGTGTATCCCGGAACCTTCGACCCCATAACCCTCGGGCATGTGGATGTAGTCCGTCGCGCCGGTACCCTGTTCGATCGTGTCATTCTCGGTGTCGCCCATAACGCGGCCAAGGACGCATCCCGCCTGTTCAGTATTGAGCAGCGCGTCGAACTCGCCCGGATCGCTCTGGCCGACCTGCCCGGTGTGGAGGTCGCCGTCATCCCGGGCCTGTTGGCGGAGTTCTGTGCGCACCGGGGTGCTGACGCCATCGTCAAGGGCCTGCGCAACGGCTCCGACTTCGACGCCGAGATCCCCATGGCGCTGGTCAACCGTGAGCTGGGCGCCCCCGAGACCCTCTTCTTAGCCGCCGCACCCACCCACGCCCACGTGTCTTCCTCCCTGGTTAAGGACGTCGCCCGCCACGGCGGGGACGTCTCGGGCCTTGTGCCTGTCGGTGTCGCCGCCGCCCTGACCCGGGCCCTGACCGACCGGGCTCAGAACGTGGTGGGAGAACCCCCGCCCGGAGATCGCCTCCAATGCCGCCCCGAACCCCCTGCAGAACTAAAGGATGAACCGTGACCACTCGCGCCGATGCCGGAGACGACCTACTACGCATTCTCGACGAACTCGATGAACTCGTCTCCTCCGCCCGTTCGCTGCCGATGAGTACTTCCGCTATCGTCCCGCGTGAGGACGCCCGCGAGTTGATCGATCGCGCCCGTCAGGCAGTCCCCACCGCGGTACGTCGGGCTGAGGAGATCGTGGCTGATGCCGATGCCGTCCTCGCCCAGGGGCGTGAGGAATCTCAACGGATCCTGACCCACGCCCAGGAGCAGGCAGAACGACTGGTGGCCGGCGAAAACATCGTGCGCATGGCCAACGACCGCGCCGACGCGATCATCTCCACCGCCGAGGAACGCGCTGAGCGGCTGCGCCACGGTGCCGATGACTACTCCGACCGCTCCCTGGCCGCTCTGCAAACCGAGATAGACAGGCTCGCCGAACAGGTACGGGCCGGCCGTGAGGCCCTTGCGGAACGCCTGAAGGCCGGCGCGGCTGAAGACAACCTCGACGCCGAACGTGAGCGTCAGGAGGCCGCCCGTCACTTTGCCGGATGGTCCGTGGATCCGGCTACCACCCGCAACTGGAATCGGGGCGGCCGCTAGGCTGATCCCTCAACGCGCGGGTACATTACACGTCCGCAGCACACCATTCAGGAGGAATACCATGGCCACTGCGGCCGGACTCGTCGTCGACATCGTTGATCTGCCACAGCAGATCGGGGCGATCAAGAACGTCTATCTGGAGATCACCGCCCCCGCCGATCTCGGCGCCGAAATGATCGGCGCCCGCGAGGGCAGTCCCCTCGTGGTGGATGCCGAACTGACCAGCCTGGACAACGGGGTGTTGGTGCGTGGGCGTGCCAACGTCCATTTGAGCGGCCAGTGTGTGCGCTGTCTACGTGACCTGGAAGACGATACGATCGTCTCCTTCGATGAGCTCTACTTCACGGCGGAAGCGGCTCGTGCCCAGGCCGCCGAGGGGGATGAGGAGGCCGATGAGCTGTTTGTGGTTGGTGACGCCTCATTGGACCTCGAGCCAGCCCTGCGCGATGCCCTAGTGCTCGCCCTGCCCTTCCAGCCGCTGTGCCGCGAGGACTGCGGCGGGTTGTGCCCGCAGTGCGGCCAGCGCCTGGACGATCTTCCCGCCGATCACCACCATGAGCAGCTGGACCCCCGCTGGTCCGCGTTGGCGGCGCTGCTGCCCGAGGTGACTGAGACCGCGGACGAGGAGCGCGCGGCGGTGACCGACGACGAGGACGACCGCTGATGGCGTCGCGTCGCAAGAAGCGAAGCACACCCGTGGCGCGCGCGGATGTGGAGACACTCGTCTTCCGCTGGGGTGAGCGCATTGAAGCGGACTTGCTCGACCTGGCCCTGACCCACCGCTCCTGGGCGCACGAGCATGGGGGACTGCCCACCAACGAGCGGCTGGAGTTCCTGGGTGACTCGGTGCTTGGCATCATCGTCACCGAGAATCTGTACCGCACCCACCCGGACTTGCCTGAGGGCCAGTTGGCCAAGATGCGGGCCGCGACCGTTTCCGAGCCGGCGCTGGCCGCTGTCGCCCGAGATCTGGGCCTGGGTGAGTTCATCAAGCTCGGTCGTGGGGAGACGCTGTCCGGCGGCCGTGATAAGGACTCCATCCTGTCCGACACCGTCGAGGCGCTTATCGGCGCGACCTACCTGACTGCCGGGCTGGAACCGGTGCGAGCCGTCGTCGAGCGCCTGGTGGCCCGCTTCCTCAACGACGCCTCCATGCGTGGGGCGGGTTTGGACTGGAAGACCAGCCTGCAGGAGCTCACCGCCGTCCATGGTCTGGGCAACCCCACCTATGCGGCGACCAGCACCGGCCCGGACCACAGGCGTGTGTTCACCGCCCGTGCACTCGTAGATGGTCGGGTGTGTGGCGAAGGGGCCGGCAGTTCCAAGAAGGCAGCCGAACATTCCGCCGCCGAGGCCGCCTATGCCACCATCCTGGCCGCCCACGGTGATGGAGGCCTGAACCTTCCCGGAGTCAACGAAGCCTTGCGTGCCGACCTGGCCGCGGGTACCGCCGGCGCGGAGTCGGAGGTTGACGGACCGGACTCGCGCCGCTGAATCCCGATGCCGGAACTTCCTGAGGTTGAGACCGTCCGCGCCGGATTGGCCCGCCACTTGACGGGCCGGGCCGTGGCGCGTGTGGAGGTTTTCGATCCCCGTCCGCTGCGGCGTCAAGAGGGAGGGGCGGATGCCTTCGTGCGGCGGCTGACCGGCCGTACCTTCAGTGCAGTGGTACGCCGCGGCAAGTATCTGTGGCTGCCGCTCGACGACGGAGCCGCACTGGTCGCCCACCTGGGCATGAGCGGGCAGCTGCTTGTGCGCGGTACCGCCGCCGGCCGGGACTCTGACGTAGATGATGCCGGCGCATTCCTGGGCAATGCCGATGCGCCCCGCGTGGACCTGACCGCCACGCGCGCCCCGCATGCCGCCGCCGCACCGCCGACGGCGGACCTATCCGGTATACGACCGCGTCACCTGCGCGTGCGCCTGCACCTGAGCACCATCCCCGGTGACGCCCCTGGAGGCGCCGCCCTCGACCTGGTGGATCAGCGCATGTTCGGCGGCCTGCGCGTGGCCGCCATGGTGCCCACCGCGGACGGGGCGCCGGGCGGCGCGGGCAGTCCCGACCCACTGATACCGGCCGATGTCACCCACATCGCCCGCGACCTGCTCGACCCGCACCTGGACCGTCCCGCCTCCGTGGCTAAATTGCGCCGGTCCAACCGGGCCGTCAAGACTCTGCTTCTCGACCAGGGTATCGTCTCCGGCATCGGCAACATCTACGCCGACGAGGGATTGTGGGCCGCCCGCGTGCACGGCCTGCGTCCGGGCAAGGCGCTCGGACCGCGGGTGACCGCCCGCCTGCTGGAGGCCACCGGCGAGGTCATGGAGCGGGCGCTGGCCGTGGGCGGCACCAGCTTCGACGCCCTGTACGTGGACGCCGACGGCGCCGCCGGCTTCTTCGCCCGCTCCCTGGCCGTCTACGGGCGAGCCGGACAGGAGTGCCGACGCTGCGGCGCGCTCCTGCGCGCCGAGACGATCGGGGGCCGCAGCCACGTGTTCTGCCCTCGCTGCCAGACCCGGCCGCGCCATCCGCTGCGGGCCGGTTCCTGAACAATAGGTATCTGACTGTGACGTAGGTCCCCGCTGCTGATAGTCTCCGGTCTATGCAGAGTGCTCCCGCGCCCGAAACGGTCCGCGTCATGATCGTGGACGACCATGAGATCGTCCGTCGCGGTATCGCCGAGATCATTGAGCGCGCCGACGGGCTCGATGTGGTAGCCGAGGCCGGCTCCAAGGCGGAGGCCATCCGCCGGGCAGAACTCATGCGCCCCGACGTGGTACTCGTAGATCTGCAGTTGCCCGACGGCACCGGTATCGAGTTCATGCAGGCCCTGCGCGAGTCCGTGCCCGAGGCACTGCCGATTGTGCTGACCTCCTTTGACGACGACGAGGCACTGGCCGAGTCCCTCGACGCCGGCGCCAGGGCATACCTGCTCAAGACGGTCCACGGCGCCGAGATCAGCGACGTGGTGCGGGCGGTCGCCTCCGGGCGGGTGCTGCTGGACGAGCGCACCGTCACACGCCGTCGCGCGGATCACGACGATCCCACCGCAGACCTGACCAATGCCGAGCGCAAGGTACTCGAACTCATCGGCGACGGTCTGTCCAACCGGGAGATCGGCGAGCGGCTCGGGGTCGCTGAGAAGACCGTCAAGAACCACATCACCTCCCTGCTGGCCAAGATGGGCCTGCAGCGGCGCACCCAGGTCGCCGCCTGGGTGGCCGGGCAGCGCGCCTCCGGCTGGCGGCGCAAGTAGCGGGTGCCTGCGGGCCGCTCATGGGCAGGCCCTGCCAGATCGACCGATCTCGGCACGTAACTTCTACCGATCTCGGCGATTTGGGTGGTCAGGCGCCCAGGCTCAGGTCAAGCCCGGGCACGGTCCGCGGCTCCTCCAGCGGCACCCGCCAGGTGAAGCAGGTTCCCCGCCGTTCGCCGTCGGAGCGGGCCCGCGGGCCGATCACGAAACTACCGCCGTGGCGGCGGGCCCGTTCGGCCATATTGGCTGTCCCCGAGCGGCGCGTGACCGTCGGATCCACGCCCACGCCGTCGTCCCGGCACACGACCTCCACCACGGGTTGACCTCGGAAGGGTTCGGCATCCCCGGAGGCGGCGCCGTCCTGACCGGCCGGCGGCTGGGAGGTGAGCAGACCCTCCACCTTCACATCCACCGTCACCGAGGAGGCGCGGGCGTGGCGGGCCACATTCGACAGTCCCTCCCGCACCACGGCGACGATGTCGTCAGCGGTGTCCGGTGCGACTGCGGCGTCGATGACGCCGATGAGCTCATCCTCTCGATCCCGTTCTGCCTGGGCCAGGCCGTGCCCATCGACGGTGAGTATCAGGGAGGGGGCGAAGCCCAGCGAGGTGCGGGCCAGTGAGGCCTCCCGTCGCAGCCGCTCCACCACGCTGACGTCCTCGTCGCGATCTCGCAGGGAGCGCACGATCGAGCGGATCTGCCGGACTGATTCGTCCACCGCCGCCAGGGAGGCATCCAGTGCTCGGCAGGCGACCGACATGTCGGTGCCGGACGCCGCACCCTCCGCCTGCAACCGGTCGCGTGCCGCCGAGAGCTGCATACCGGTGGCGAACAGCTGTTGGATCGCCAGATCGTGCAGATCGCGGCCGATCCGGGCCCGCTCATCTAGGAGCGTGGCCATCTCCTCGGCGTGCTGGGCGTCCGCCAGTTCGAAGGCCATGGTCGCCTGCCCGGCCACCAGTTCGGCGATCTCCAGGTCCTGCCGGGTGAAGCGTTCGGCGCCCTGCTCACGCAGCAGCAGCATCACACCCACACCGCGGCCCCGGTGGATCATGGGTGCGTACAGGGCCGGGCCGAACTGGGACAGCTCCTCGACCAGCAGGTCCGAGGCCCCCCAGGCGTCCGCCAGGGAGTCCTCGATCAGTCCGGTTCGGCGTGCCAGCGTCTTCAGAGCGCGACCCTCCGGGGGGAAGAAGGTGCCCACCAGCTCCTCGGCGTGCTCCCCGTCCGCGATCTCGCAGATCCAGGTGTTGCCAACACTGGGCAGCACCAGGGCGGAGGTATCGGCGTGGGCCACCTCCCGTACACGGTGGGCGATCAGGGTCAGGGCGTCTCCCTCATCGGCCCCTGACAGCAGCAGGGTGGTCAGTTCCTGGGATACCGCCATCCACTGCTCCCGGTCACGGGCCTCCCGGTACAGACGGGCGTTCTCCAGCGCCACGGCCGCGGCTTCGGCGAGTGTGAGCACCGCGGTGACATCCGCGTCGGTGAATCCGCCGTGCTTGTCGCACAGGAACAGGCGCCCATACACCTGTCCGCGCACCCGTAGTGGGGCGGACAGGATGGCGCCGCAGCGTTCGCCGTCATGGGAAGGAGTGTTGCGGACGACGACGCCGGACTCCTCCGGACCGGCGCCGGGCGCGCCTACCAGCATGGTGGCCAGCTCGTCCGTAGAGGCGGTGGCGGTGCCGGTGGTCAATGCGGAGGCGGTGGCAGGATCGGCGGGCCCGGGGACGGCGATGGTCCCCCAGGCGGCGCCGGTGAGCGCACAGGCGGAGTCCACCAGCCGGTTCAGGGCCTCCGGGACCTTCAGCGAACTCGTCAGTCGCAGCGCGGCGCGGAACAGGCCTACGGTTCCACCCGTCGGCGCGGCGCCGGGGCTGCTGGGGTAGGAAGGCGTATCAGACATGAGTCTCCTGCTCCTGCTCGAGGGACCAGCAGTATTCGGGGTCGACGGCGGCCAGATGCCCGTGCGAGCCGCGCCGGGTGACGGTGGCGGGTGCGTCGATAATGGGGCGGTCGGGGCGGCCCAGGACCAGTACCTCATCGGCCTCGCCGAGGGCTGACAGGCGGTGGGTGATCAGCAGGACGCCGCGGGCTTCGGCCAGGCCGGGCGCGCCGGCACGCAGGAGGTCCCCCACCAGGCGGTCGGCGGTGGCGGCATCCAGATGCTCTCCGGGCTCGTCCAGCAGCATCAATGGGGCCGGCGCGGCCAGGGCTCTGGCCAGCAGCAGGCGGCGGCGCTCCCCACCGGAGACGGTCGTCGCATCCGAGCCCAGGCGCGTGTCCAGGCCATCGGGCAGGTGCGTCAGCCAGTCTCCAAGTCCGGCGCGGCGCAGAAGGTCCTCCGCCCGCTCGGGGGTGAGCGAGCCGTCGGCCACACGCAGGTTCTCCAGGACCGTGGTATCGAAGATGTGCGCGTCCTCTGCGGTCAGGCTGACGCGTCCGGCCGCCTCGGCCCGTTCGGCACTCCAGGGCGGGGCGCCGTCCAGGGTCAGCTCGCCTCCCCGCGGTTCCAACAGTCCCGCGAGGGTGAGCAGCAGGGTGGTCTTACCGATTCCGGACGGGCCCACGACCGCCAGGCGGCGGCCCGGGGCCAGGTCCAAGTCCACGTCGTCAACGAGAATCGGTCCGTCCGGCCAGCCCACCGCCAGGCCGCGGGCCCGTAGACGCGGCCCGTGCGGGCTTACAGCGGGCAGCGGCCGCGGGATGGGCGTGGCGGCGGCTGAGGACTCGGCATCCTCAATCAGTGCCACGACACGCACCGCCGCACCGGCGGAGGTGACCAGCTGCACGCAGGCCGGCCCCAGTGCGGCGGAGGCCTCGAAGGCGCTCAGCGGCACCAGCGCGATCACCGCCAGCAACACCGGTGCCAGGCGGCCGTCGGTGACTGCCCGAGTGCCCACCAGCACATTGCCCAGAACCGCCATACCCATGGCGGCGGTGTCGATGACGGCGGCGAGCGCCGCCGGCCGGGCGCCCAGGTCACGGGTTCGTGCCAGCCGCGTCTCCAGCTCGGCCAGTGCGTCCATCGAGCCGGGCATACGACCGCTAACCCGCAACTCGTCGGCTTCGTCCAAGACGTGCATCACGGTGGCGGACAGGTCGGTGGTCTGCTCCTGGCGGGCCATTTCGGCGGCACGGGCGGCTCGGATCGTCGCCAATGGGCCGGCCACGCCCGAGACCAGCAGGCAGACCCCCAGGATCGCCCCGGCCGGGGGATACACGAGTCCCACTCCCACGCTGGTGGCCGCTCCCAGCGCGGCGGCGACCGTGATCGGCAGCAGGGAGCGCACCACCAGATCTCCGACGGCATCCACATCGGCCCCCACCCGGGCCAAGACGTCTCCGCGGCGCAGACCGGCGATCGTGTCGGTGCGGGCGGAGGCCAGAATCTCGTACAGGCGGGTACGCAGAGCACTCATGCCGCGCAACGCCGTGTCGTGAGACAGCAGACGCTCGCCATAGCGCAGTACCGAGCGGGAGATACCGAACAGACGCACCGCCACCGGGGCGACCCCGAGTGCCACCACCTCCGATGCAGTGGCGGCGCGGGCGATCATCCATGCGGCTACCGCCGACAGAGCGACGGCACTGGCAAGTCCAAGCACGCCAACGGCCACCGATGCGGTGAACCGGGCGCCATCCAGGTCGAGCAGAGTGACGGCGCGCCGCAGGGCGCGGCGTTCGGCCCGGGTCAGGACGGCAGTCATCGATCGCCTCCGGCGAATACGAGCGTCTCGGTGGTGGCTCCCGAGCCGGATTCTTCCGGCTCCAACCCGGGGGAGGAGCGGGAGACGACCGCGAACACGTCATCGGCCATGGCCACCAGCGCGCGCCGATGCGCGATCACCACAACAGTGCGGCCGGCCGCGCGCAGGGCGGCCACGGCGTCGAGCACCTGGGCCTGGCCGGCTGCATCCAAATGGGCGGTGGGCTCGTCCAGCAGCACTAAAGGAGCGTCAAGGGCCAGCGCCCGGGTCAGGGCCAGGCGTTGGCGCTGCCCCACCGACAGGCCGACTCCGCCCTGCCCCACACGCGTATACCACCCCTCGGGCAGAGAGGCGAGAACCTGATCGAAGCCGGTGGCCGCGGCTGCGGCATCCAGGGCGGGTGGGATCCGAGCGGGTGCCCCGGAGCGGGTGTCGGGCTCCCGGCCGAGCACATTGCCCAGGACGGTTCCGGGGACGATTGCAGGGCGCTGCGGCACCCAGGCGATCTGTTCCCACCAGGAGGCGGGATCGACGTCGGCCAGGTCCACCGCCTCGCCGTCGGCCGCGATGACCCGGATTGTGCCCCGGTCGGGGGCTAACAGACCCAGCAGCAGCTGGGCTGCGGTGGTCTTGCCGGCCCCGGAGGCGCCGGTGAGCGCCACCACCCGCGCGGGCCGGATCTCGACAGTCAAATCGGCGGGTGCCCAGGCGCCCCTGGCGGCCACTGACACCTGCTCCAGCACGATCCGGGCCATACGCAGGTCGGGCGCGGGCGTCGTACCCGGCTTCGGCACCGCCCTGTCCAGCACAGTGAAGACCGCCTCGACGGCCGCCACACCATTGGCGGAGGCGTGGAACTGGAAACCCACCTGGCGCAGGGGCTGGTAGACCTCCGGGGTGATCATGATGACCAGCAGCCCGGTGGCCAGATCCATGCGCCCATACAGCAGCCGAAAACCGACCTCGACGGCGACGATCGCCACGGACAAGGTGGTGATGAACTCCAGCACCGCCCCCGACAGGAAGGCCACCCGCAGCGTGGACATGGTGGTGGCGTTGTAGGCGCGGCCCAGTTCGCGTACCCGCCGGGCGGGGCCGGCCTGCCGTCCCAGCGCCTTGAGGGTGGGTAGGCCCGACAATAGGTCCAGCAGCTGACTGCCCAACCGCTCCATGGTGCGCAACCGCGCGTCGGAGTGCGCTTGGGTGAGGCGGCCGATGAGAATCATGAACACCGGGATCAGGGGGATCGTGCAGGCCACCGCGATCGCGGAGGGCGGGTCCTGCGTGAGCAGCACCAGGCCGGTGGCCGGAGTTACGGTAGCGGCCAGCAGCAGTTGTGGCAGGTACCGGGTGAAGTACGGCTCCAGGTCGTCCAGGCCGCGCGTCAGCAGGGTGGCGGTGTCGGCGCCGTGGACCGCGCGCCAGCGCGGCCCCAGAACGGCGGCACGATCCAGCACCTGCCGACGCAGGTCTACGGTCACGTCCATGGCAGCCCGGTGGGCCCGCGACTCCTGCACGTACAGCATTACTGCGCGGGCGATCACCACCCCGGTCAGTGCAGCCGCCGTACCCCGCACCTCCGACGCAGTCGCGGCCCCGGTTATGACGGGAGAGATGGCATGGGAGATCAGCCAGGCCTGGGCGACGACGAGCAGTGCGGTGAGGGCGCCGGTGATCGCCGTCGTGGCGATATAGCGCCGGGCAGCGGCCGCGTAGCGCATGAGGCGGGGATCCAACGGCTTCACCCCAACAGGATAATGCCAGAGTGGGACCGTAGTCCTGGAAAAGGGCCGTTAGTGGTAAGTGGGCCTCAGTGATCGCCGGGTGCGGGCTGGTCGTTGTCACGCACTCGGGTGGGGTGCAGACCGCCGGCGGCGGGGTCGATCCTCTCTGCGTTGATGCGGGCGGAGAAGGTCCGGTAGCCCCAGATCGTGTAGAAGAGCACGAGCGGCAGGAACACCACGGCTACCACCGTCATGATCAGCAGCGTGGTATCGGCGGAGGCCGCCTGTACGATCGTGAGTGAGTAGGCGGGGTCGATCGACGAACGCATCACGTCGGGCGCCATGGCGGTGAAGATGAAGACGGCCACGCCGGCGATGGCGACGAAGTGCAGGCCGAAGGCCAGGCCCTGCCTGCCGCGGAAGGAGCTGATCAAGGATCCCGTGAGTGCCCCGGCGGCAACCCCCAGTGGTAGCCAGGCCCAGACGGTGGCCGAGTAGCCGGCCGCCCACACTCCCCAGACGGCGGCGACGAGAGTGGAGACCACCCCGCAGCGGCGGGCCAGGGCGGCCGCGCGGGCGGACAGGTCGCCGGTCGTCTTCAGGGCGGTGAACAGGGCCCCGTGGGTGAGGAACAGCAGGCAGGTGGCGGCCCCGCCCAGCAGCGTGAATGGCGTGAGCAGGCTGAAGAAGCCGCCGGTGATCTGGTGCGAGGCCCCGGCAATCAGTGTGTCGGTGGGCACCTCGTCGGCCGGAACGACCCCGCCGCTGGCGGTATCGACCACCTCGATCGGCATGCCCTGCACCAGGTTCGCGAAGGCGGCGCCCCATAGGATCGAGGGCAGCCAGGCGGCCACGGTGTGCGCCCAGTCCCAGCGGTCGCGCCAGGACTGGTCGTTGATCCGGCCGCGCCACTCGATGGCGCACACGCGCACGATCAGGCACAGCAGGATGACGAACAGCACCAGGTAGGCACCGGAGAAGAGTGTGCCGTACCACTCGGGGAAGGCCGCGAAGGTGGCGCCGCCGGCGGTCAGCAGCCAGACTTCGTTGCCGTCCCAGTGGGGGCCGATGGTACGCACCATGGCGCGGCGCTCGCGCTCATCGCGACCGAGGATCCTCAACAGCATGCCGACTCCGAAGTCGAATCCCTCCAGCGTCAGATAACCGACCCAGAGGATCGTGATGAGGATGAACCAGAGGACTGACAGTGTCATGGCGGGCTCCAGGCTTGTCGGGGCGGACGGCTGTGTGATCAGCGTGATGCGGGCAACGTGCGTATGGATGGGACGGACTCCGAACCGGGCCCGTATCAGTACTGGAAGGACAGCAGGGACTCGGCCCTGTCGTCGGAATGGTCCGGGGTCGTCTCGTCGAGGTTCCGCGCCGGGTCGAGCTGCGTGTGCACGCCCTCGCGTACGTAGCGGCGCAGCAGCAGGAACCAGACGACTCCGAGTGCCGCGTACAGGAGCGTGAAACCGATCAGTGAGACCAGCACGGTGCCGGATGTGACTGTGGGGGATACGCCGTCGGCGGTGAGCATGTACACCTGGGAGACGGGATCGGCGAGGTTGGGGACCACCACCCATGGCTGTCGGCCCATCTCGGTCATGATCCAGCCGAATGTTGCGGCGACGAAGGGCAGCCACATGCTCCACAGTGCGATCCTGCCCAGTAGCGGGGAGTCGACCAGGCGGCCCCGACGCGTGAGCCACAGGGCGGCGGCGCCAATGGCGATGGCAAGCGTGCCCAGACCGATCATGAGCCGGAAGGACCAGAAAGTGACCATCTCGTTGGGGGTGTAGTCCACGCCGTCGCCGTAACGCTCGGCGTACATCGCCTGGGCGTCGTTCAGTCCCATGACCTCGGCGTGCGGATCATTGGTGGCCATGAAGGAGTACACGTAGGGGATGGTGACCAGGTGGGTGGCGGTGCCGTCGGTGCAACTGCCGAAGGCGGCCACGGTGAAACCAGCACCGGACTCGGTCTCGCACAGCATCTCGGCGGCCGCCATCTTGGCCGGCTGCTCCGCGGCCACGAGCTGTCCCTGCATGTGGCCCGAGCCCAGGGTGACGGCGCCGGCCACGAGCATGGTGACCGCGCCGAAGCGGGTCAGGCGACGCCACAGCGCGCGGGCCTCGAAGTCCTGATCCGCGCGGGCCGCCTTGACCATCCACCAGGCGGACACCCCGAGGATGAGGGTACCCGCAACCAGGAAGGCGGAGGAGACCACGTGCGCCACGGTGACCCACAGGATCTCGTTGCCGAGCACCTCAAAGAACCCGACGATGCCGTCCAGTTCGGCCCGACCGGTGTTCGGGTTGACGACGGCGCCAACCGGGTGCTGCATCCAGGAGTTGGCGGCGAGAATGAAGAAGGCGGACAGGTTCGTGCCCAGGGCAACCATCCAGATGCAAAGGTTGTGCAGCACGGGGGACAGACGGTCCCGACCGAAGATCCACAGGCCCAGGAAGGTGGACTCCATGAAGAAGGCCAGCAGTGCCTCGAAGGCCAGTGGTGCTCCGAAGATGTTGCCGACGAACCGGGAGTACTCCGACCAGTTCATGCCGAACTGGAACTCCTGGACGATGCCGGTGGCCACGCCCAGGGCGAAGTTGATCAGCAGGATGTTGCCGAAGAACCTCGAGGCCGTCCGCCACTGCTCACTGCCGGTGCGCAGGTGGAGAGTCTCCATCAGTGCCACCAGTGGGGACAGGCCGATCGTCAGCGGCACCAGGATGAAGTGATAGACGGTGGTAATGCCGAACTGCCATCGAGCCGCGTCGAGGGAGTCGAGCGCCATCGGTGCCAGGCTCATCTGCGCCGCCTTTCGCGAAGAAGCACGAGAAATATAAGTATATCCTTGGTGGAAACCCTGAGGAGATAAGTTCAGTATAGGGGCTGCCTGACGGGTAGTCGTGAAAGATGCATGACTCGTTATCAGGTTCGTTCGGCTTGGAGTGAAGGGGAGGGTGAGTGCGGCGGCCGCGGGGCTGTCCGCCGTGGCCGAGATAACGGGGCGCCGAGGCCATGTGCTGCTTGGCGGACGTCCTGCCTGTGCGATAATGCCCAGCGGCATCGGTTGCCTCGTACCGGTAACCGGTGTCCGAACCTCGGCCGAGACCGCCCGGAAGACTTGCGCCGCTCAGAGCGCCGCCGCACTTCCGTGAGTGCGAGTTCCGCCGCAGTCCGGCGCCGCAAGGCGCACACGTAGGCTTTTGGCTCCCCACCGGGGAGCATGACCGCGCCTGGCTCCGCGGGTACGGCGGGGTCGGGGCGCCCGAAAGTGCAGATACACCCATGTCTTCCTCGTCATCGCGTTCAACCGACTCGTCCTCGCGGGACGCCGAGGAAACCAATGAGACGAGTTCGCCCAAGCGCTCCACGCGGCGGCACCGCCGGGTCACGACCGCGTCAACCGCACCTCTCTTAGAGCAGACTCCTCCTGATGGCGTAGACGACGCCGCGGAAGTGCAACTCGCGGCTCAAACGCCGACCGATCCGGACGCCGACGACGTTACTCCGGTCCCGGCGGATGAACCGCCCGTCACAGACGCCGAGAGCGCCGATGCGGACGAGTTCGCCGAGGACGCGCCGGAGGAGCATGACGATGCTCCGCAGACAGATGCCTCCCCGATCACCCCGGCGGAAGAGCGCCCAGAGCCGGAGGAGCGGCAGTTGCCGGCCGCCTCACTGCTGTTCCAGGCGCCCGACCCGGCGCTCGCCCGGCGTCGGCGCCGCAAGGTAAAAGTCGCCGCCACCGCCCCCGCCCAGGCCGAGCCGGCCAGATCCGGCACCAACACCGCCCCACAGCGGGACACGGTCTCAGAAGAGCGTGCCGATGCTACCGTGGACCAAGGCTCCGACACCTCGGTCGAAGGGGCGCAGGCGCGGCCGGGCGTGGCCCGCCGCCGGCGCCGTCGGGCCACTGCCGCCACCACGGCCCCCGCCCACGTGGAGGAGGCCGCGCCCTCCGGGCGTCGCGGCCGCCTCGCCCCCGACGACTCTGGAGACGTCGAGGCTTCCGCCGACGTCGAGGGTGGCGCCGAGGACATCGCCATAGCCGAGGGGGACGAAGACACCAAAGAAACTGGCGCCGGTCGACGTAAGCGTCGCCGCGGTGGACGCGGACGGCGTGCCCGCTCCCGTTCCGAGGCGGCCGAGGAGAACCCCGAGGAGTCCGGCGAGGTCGCGGATACTACTGCCGACGCGCAGGGTGATGTGGACTCCGAGCAGGCGCCCGTCCCGGCCCCGGAGGGGAGTGTCGGTTCGCGTCGTCGTAGGCGTCGCTCCCGCAGCCGCTCCGATGCGTCCCGTGACGAGATCACTGCGCTCAAGGGTTCCACTCGGCTGGAGGCCAAGCGGCAGCGGCGCCGTGAGGGACGCGCCGCCGGTCGCCGTCGTCCCATCATCACCGAGGCCGAATTCCTCGCCCGCCGCGAGAGCGTCGACCGGCAGATGGTGGTACGCGAACAGGACGGGCTGAACCAGATCGCCGTTCTGGAGGACGGGTTGCTGGTGGAGCATTACGTGGCCCGGCACACCCAGACATCGTTGGTCGGCAATGTGTATGTCGGCCGCGTACAGAACGTGCTGCCTTCGATGGAGGCGGCCTTCGTGGACATCGGCAAGGGCCGCAACGCCGTGCTGTACGCGGGCGAGGTCAACTGGGACGCGGCCGGTATGGAGGGTAAGCCGCGCCGCATCGAGGATGCGCTGAAGGCGGGCGACACCGTCCTGGTGCAGGTCACCAAAGACCCGATCGGCCATAAGGGTGCCCGCCTGACCAGCCAGATCACTCTGGCCGGCCGCTACCTGGTGCTGGTGCCCGGCGGCACCATGACCGGCATCTCCCGCAAGCTTCCCGATACCGAGCGCAACCGCCTGAAGAAGATCCTCAAACGGATCGTCCCAGACGACGCCGGAGTGATCGTGCGCACTGCCGCCGAGGGCGCCGGAGAGCAGCAACTCGCCGACGACGTCAAACGACTCGTGACCCAGTGGGAGGCCATCGATAAGAAGTCCTCCCAGGTGCTCAGGGGCTCCGGGAAGGCGCCCGTGCTGCTTAAGGAGGAGCCCGAGTTGGCCGTGCGTGTGGTGCGTGACGTCTTCAACGAGGACTTCCGTAAGCTCATCGTTCAGGGGCCCGACGCCTGGAAAACCATCTCCACCTACGTAGGTGACCTCAGCCCCGAGCTGACTGACCGGCTGGAGCACTGGGTCGACAAAGAGGACGTGTTTACGGCGCACCGCATTGACGAGCAGCTCGCCAAGGGCTTCGACCGGAAGGTGTGGCTGCCCAGCGGCGGCACACTCGTCATCGACCGCACCGAGGCGATGACCGTCATCGACGTCAACACCGGACGTTTCACCGGCGGGGCGGAAGGCACTCTGGAGGAGACGATTACCCGCAACAACCTCGAGGCCGCGGAGGAGATTGTCCGCCAGCTGCGATTGCGCGACATCGGGGGCATGGTGGTGATCGACTTCGTGGACATGGTGCTGGAGTCCAACCGGGACCTGGTGCTGCGCCGCCTGGTGGAGTGCCTGGGGCGTGACCGCACCCGGCATCAGGTCACGGAGGTCACCTCGTTGGGCCTGGTGCAGATGACCCGCAAACGCGTCGGCCAGGGGCTGGTGGAGGCCTTCTCCACGCCCTGCGAGTGCTGCGGGGGGCGCGGATTCATCGTGCATGACACCCCGGTGGAGAACCAGGCGGTCGACATGTCCGTCTCCGCGAGTCGCGGCGCGGGCTCCGGGCGGGGGCGGCGCGGCCGGGAGGACGCCGGCGCCCCGGCCAAGTCCTCCTCGAAGGGGAGCGGCAAATCCGGCAAGTCCTCCGGTCGCGGCAAGTCCTCCAGTCGGTCCGAGGCTCCGGGACAGGATGAGGCCACTCGATCGGTGGTCCGTGGTGCTCTCGCCCAGATCGCGGCGGCCTCCGAACATGCCCATGAGCACGCCCATGAGCGCGCTCAGAAGGACAAGGAGGCGGCAGCCGCTCCGCAGTCATCCTGAGCGGCGGGGACATATGCGGGCGCAGGGGTGCGGAAGAACACAGGTCCTGCGGACGTCTGCGGGTTGGTGTCGCCCGCCGGATCGCATAAAGTAGTCCGGCGGTGCGTTCCGCACCATTGCCAAGGTAGTTGCCCGTGAGCGGTGGAGCAGTGCTCCCGGGAGCGGGTGGCTAGAAGAAACGACAGAGATGAGCAGTCAAGTGGTCTACGCGATCGTCAAGGCCGGCGGCCGTCAGGAGAAGGTCTCCGTCGGTGACGTCGTGGTTGTCGACAGGCTTGCCGGCGAGGTCGGCGACGAGGTCTCCCTCGCCCCCGTAATGCTGGTGGATGGAGACAAGGTGACCGCTTCCGCCGCGGACTTGGCCGACACCACCGTCAAGGCTGAGATCGTCGGGGATGAGAAGGGCCCCAAGATCAACATCCTGAAGTTCAAGAACAAGACGGGTTACCGCAAGCGCCAGGGGCACCGCGCCAAGCTCACCGCCATCAAGGTCACCGCGATCGGCTGAGTGGGCGCACCGCCCGCAGTATCCCAAAGGCACCAGCGAAACAGAAAGAAGCCCCGACATGGCACACAAGAAGGGTCTTGGTTCCTCCCGCAACGGCCGCGACTCCAACGCCCAGCGCCTCGGCGTCAAGCGCTTCGGCGGCCAGTTCGTAAAGGCCGGCGAGATCATCGTCCGCCAGCGCGGCACCCACTTCCACCCCGGTAACAACGTCGGTCGCGGCAAGGACGACACCCTGTTCGCCCTGACCGCCGGCAATGTGGACTTCGGTACTCGTCGCGACCGCAGGGTCGTCAACGTCGTCGCCTCCGAAGGCTGACGCAGCCTCCAAACACCATGACGGCATCCGCGAGGGCGGGCGGCTTCGGCCGTCCGCCCTCGCGCCGTGCCGGCCCCGGGGACAACGTCCCACCCAGCCCGAGGAGACGCCCATGCCCAGCTTCATCGATCGCGTAGTACTGCATGTCGCCGGCGGCGACGGCGGCCACGGCTGCACCTCGATCCACCGGGAGAAGTACCCGCCGCTGGCCGGCGCCGCCGGCGGCGACGGCGGCCACGGCGGCGACGTCGTCCTGGCAGCCGATCCGCGGGTGACCACCCTGCTGAGCTACCATCGCTCACCCCACCGCAGGGCCGCCTCCGGCACCCCCGGTCAGGGCGGTTGGCGTCGTGGAGCCGATGGCGAGGACCTGGTGCTGCCGGTGCCGCTGGGCACCGTCGTCAAGGACCCAGACGGAGCCGTCCTGGCGGACCTGACCCAAGCCGGCGAGCGCGTCGTCGTCGCTGCGGGCGGAAGCGGCGGCCGCGGCAACTTCTCCCTGGCCTCCCCCAAGCGCAAGGCCCCCGGCTTCCACCTGCTGGGCGAGCCCGGGCAGGCGGGTGATGTCACCCTGGAACTGAAGACAATCGCCGACGTGGCTCTGGTCGGCTATCCCAGCGCCGGCAAGTCATCCCTGATTGCCGCCATGAGTGCTGCCCGCCCCAAGATCGCGGACTACCCCTTCACCACGCTCACCCCGAATCTGGGTGTGGTGGAGGCCGGCGAGGTCCGCTACACCATGGCGGACGTGCCCGGACTGATCCCGGGGGCCAGTCAGGGCCGGGGGCTGGGGCTGGAGTTCCTGCGCCATATCGAGCGTTGCGCGGTGGTGGTGCACGTGCTGGACTGCGCCACGCTGGAACCGGGGCGCGACCCGGTCAGTGACTTCGACACCATTGAGGCGGAGCTGGCCGACTATGCCGAGCGGCTTGGAGCGGACGAGGCGGATCCGGCACTTACCGGGCTGCCCCCGCTGATGGAGCGTCCGCGCGTGGCGGTGCTGGGCAAGGTCGATGTTCCCGAGGCCGCCGAGCTGGCCGAACTGGTTGAGGCGGACCTTAAGGTGCGCGGTCTGCCCACGTTCACGGTGTCCGCGGTCTCTCATGAGGGTCTGAACGGCCTGTCCTTCGCCTTGGCTGAACTGGTTGCACGGGCCCGTGCGCAGGCACCCGCCGCGGCCGGGCAGGCCCGTCCCGTGATCCGCCCGGAGCCCGTAGGCCGCCGGGGTGGGCGGGCGGACGTCACCGTGGAGGTCATCCAACATCCGGCCGAGGGTACGGTTTACCAGGTACGCGGAGACAAGCCCGAGCGGTGGGTGCGACAGACCGACTTCTCCAACGATGAGGCCGTTGGCTACTTGGCCGACCGGCTGGCCGCCGGCGGGGTCGAGGATGAACTGGCCCGAGCCGGTGCCCACGCAGGCGATACCGTCCTGATCGGCGCCGTCGAGGGCGGCATCATCTTCACCTGGGAGCCGGCCATGACCACCGGTGCCGAGCTGCTCGGCGCGCGTGGTACCGACGCCCGTCTGGAGGATCGTCATCGTCGTACCAACGCCGAGCGGCGCGCGCAATATCACGACTGGATGGATGCCAAGGAGGCGGCCCGCCGGCAGCTGCGCGACGAGGCCGCCGAGGGCCTGTGGACAGACGCCTCCGACGGCGTGTGGGAGGAGGAGTCGTGAAAGCCGGCCGCCTGAGCCCCACGGACACCACCCGTATGCCTGAGGTCGGGGCCGAGACGCGGCCGGTGGCGCTGCCTGAAGGTGCACGCGTCGTCCTCAAGGTCGGCTCCTCCTCGCTGACCCGCCCCGACGGTGGACTGGACCTGAATCGCATCGACATTCTGGCCGGCCTGCTGGCCGGCATGCGGCGGCGGGGGCACGACGTGGTCCTGGTCTCCTCCGGGGCGGTGGCGGCCGGCCTGGTCCCGCTCGGACTGGAGTCTCGACCCGGCGAGTTGCGCCTACTGCAGGCGGCGGCATCCGTGGGTCAGGGGCACCTGGTCTCCCGCTGGCAGACGGCGCTGAGCGCCTACGGGGTGGTGACGGCGCAGGTGCTGCTGACAGCGCAGGACGTGGCGGTGCGCAGCCACTACCGGACTGTGCGCGCTACCTTCGACGCCCTGCTTTCCATGGGGGCGGTGCCGGTGGTCAACGAGAACGACGCGGTGGCCACCGCCGAGTTCAACCTGGGGGACAACGATCATCTGGCGGCCCTGGTGTCGCACTTGGTGACCGCCGACGTGCTGATCCTGTTCACGGATGTGGACGGCATGTGGACCGCCCGTCCGGGTACCCCCGGCGCCCGCCCCGTGCGCTATGTGGGCGGCAGTGGTGAGTTGGCGGGGGTGCGGGTGGATGGTGATGCCGGCGCCCTGGGGACCGGCGGCATGGCCACCAAGGTGCAGGCGGCCACCATCTCCTGCGCCTCCGGCACTGCCACGATCATCGCCAATGCCGACGACGCGCCCCGGCTGCTCGGGGGACGATCCATCCCGACCGACCTGGGGACGTGGTTCGCCCCCACCGGGCCGCACCGCCCCAGTCGGCGCCTGTGGATGGCGCACGCCTCGATGCCCGAGGGGCGCCTGCTCGTGGACGCCGGGGCGGCCCGGGCCGTCACCGTGGGCAAGAAGTCTCTGCTGCTGCCCGGCGTAGTCGGGGTGGACGGGGACTTCGAGTCCGGTGCCGTAGTGGAGATCGTGGGGCCGCAGCGGGTACTGGCACGCGGTATCTGCCGCTATGCGGCCGCCGAGATTGAGGAGGTGCTCGACGCCCGGAGACGCCGTGCGCCTGCCCCGGGCGACCACGTGGCCCCGGTGGTGCACCGCGACGACCTGGCCGAGCTGCCCCGCACTGCCGGCGCATGATCTTCCGGTTTGGTCGGCCGTCGCACTGAGGCCACCAGTAGGCCATGCTCGATACGTCGGTGCCAGATCGGTGAGCGGCCTGCGAACGCCGACGTCGTCGCCCCGGGACGCCGCCGCGCCATGGTCTGCGCGCCGGCACCCATCCCGGGGGCGCATTCACCATCTGGACCGGCACGCGTCCGGGACTCACTCGGCAGCCAGACCGGCCCGCACCTGGTGAGGCCTGGCAAGAGGGCCGCGATGTCGATTCACGACCTCGGGGTACGACTCACGACCACCCCGGGGTCGTAAACCACACCCCAAGGTCGTTAACCGGCTCTTCCGATTTGGGGTGTGACGGCGGGCGTTGGAGGGGTGATCTCGGGATGGGGGCTTGTCTGGGTGGCCTGTCGTTGACGCGAAGTGGTGTGGGTGGTGGCCCGAAGTGTCCAAATTGATGACAAACGCCGCTCAAGCCGCTGTCCGTGCGGCGCGAAACGTTGCTATTCCAACGATTCACGAACCGGTTCCGGGACGCTGACGGGGCGTTTGTCATCGATTTGGACACTTGCGCCCCCGGGAAGGCCGCCCGGGTGCACACCACCCACCAGCACCCAACCCACCAGGTAGACACCGCCCAACACCGGCACACCCTCAATCCGGAAGAGCCCGTTAACCAGCAATTCACACCTAAAGACGGCGCCGACCCACGGACCTCAACGGCGATGCGCAGGCCGCCCGCGGTATGGCTGGCCCGCCGAACACAACTTCACACTCCCCAAACCCTCCACAGTCGGCAGGGCTTCGCGCCAAGCAGAACAACCTCGGGGCGTCCAGAATGCACCACCAGCCACACCCCAAGCACGTAGAGCCCCTTTACTTCACTGCCGCGATGCCGTAGGCGCTCTGATCAGTCAGCGCGAAGCCCAGTTTTCGCCCCAGGCCCCAGTAGATCGGCGAGCGGAAGCACAACCAGAACGCGGCTACGAGCCAGGCGACGGCGATCGCCCAGTCGTAGCACTCGAACAACGTCGGGTCGAAGATCCGTGTGAAGTAGATGATCGTGATTGGGGTAAGGCCCAGCACCGCCGTAACTATGCCGGGGTTATAGACAGTGCGCAGTCTTACATTGAACACCACGAGGTGCATGATGATCTCGGCAATGTTGAAGAGCATGGCCGCCAGTACGAGCGGACGCGGGCCGGGGAGGATTATTGGCGTAATATAGACTAGTAGCAGGAAGCCCCAGTTGCCGTACATAGAGCTGAGGTTGTTGCAATCCCATTTGGATGAGTCCATCTCCTCACTGCCCATGAGCACCTTAATGCCCATCAGGGGAAAGCCGCCGGGGAATCCAAACTCCTCAAAAAAATGCAAAAGCAGCACCATCGCCGACGCCAGCTGCAGTTTCAACAGCAAGTCGCCCGGCAGGAGGATGGCTGCGAGTGCCACACCTCCCGCCAGGAACACTGATACGTAGTGCCAGTAGTTCACGATCGCCTTGCCCATGGCGTCACCTTCCACTTGAGGATTTGTCCGTTGGTGCCGTTATACGGCGCCCAGCGACGCACCTCAATGGACAGAATGATCAGATGGTACAATATTGAACTGTCGGTCTAGAACTGTCTAGCTGGGAGCGCCGTGAACGAGGAAGATCTGCGCGTGGTGAAGACGCGCGAGAACATTGAGAATACGTTCATGCGACTTCTGGAGGGGAAGGACTTCTCGCAGATGACTGTGACCGAGATCATTCGCGAGTGTCGTATATCGAAGGGTACGTTCTACTATCACTACCGCGACAAATTCGATCTGGCGGAGAGGCTGCTGCAACGGCAGTTCGAGGCATACGGGGCTGTGGTAGACGAAAGTGAGGCCGCCATAGAGGCCGGTGAGGCGGAAGTTGGGCGCCTGGTGGCGGCCCTCATGCAGATGGTCGCTGTTTTCGGTCGTCTGAGTTCCATCCGCACGCCCGAGCTGGACTCGAGAAAAGAACTCACGCGCTTCCTTCAGCGCAAGTTCGTGGCCTACATTGATCAGCGCCCCGAACTCGGAATTCGGGACCCTGAACAGGTCGCCGTGTTCCTGGCCGCCATCGTTGTCGCCGAGGTTGAGATGATCGACGCAGGCAGAGCCGAGCCCAGCCCCACTTTCTTCAGGACGCTGCATGATCTGGCCAGGCTCATCGAGACGCTACCGCACTCTTCAGTGCAGCTGTGATGGTCGCTGCAGGAGTAGGAAGTCCTCTCAACCGTGCTGCCTCTGGTTCGGGTAGGACCGGAGTT
Organism: Actinomyces sp.; assembly: GCF_030530635.1. Classification (GTDB taxonomy): domain Bacteria; phylum Actinomycetota; class Actinomycetes; order Actinomycetales; family Actinomycetaceae; genus Actinomyces. The sequence goes on along the minus strand of NZ_JAUMUL010000005.1, from coordinate 20,210 downwards.
GAGATGGGCGGCGAGTTCGTTGTGCGGTGCCATGGCGACATCCCAGCTAGATGCCGCCGTCTTCGTTAACGATGCCGAAGCCCTGGTCGCCGCCACTGCCGGCTCCGCCCGTCGGGCTCAGCGCGTACTGGCGGGGGTCAATCGTGAGCGCAAGGATGCTGCGCTGCTGGCCATGGCGTTGCATCCGCACCGGGGCGGTTTGGGGACCTTGTGGGCTGTCAGCGTGGAGACCTCGCCAGGAGTTCGTTCCGCAAGGCTGCCAGCCGGGTGACCGAACGGGCCAGGCTGGGGCTGCGGACGCAAGCCTGTTTCACGTCCCAATGCCTACTCGCGAACTCGTTTATCCGTTGGACGTACAGGGGGCCAGTAGTGCCGTCGGGACGGACCATATCGCCCCGGATGGAACGGGGCGAGTGCCGTTGGCACAACACCAGCAGTTCCCGCTTGGCGTGCGGAAGGTCGTCCGGTGCCTGCGGCAGCCTGATCATGGGAACCTTGAAATATGCGGAGAACCCCCGCACATCCGCCAGGAGCCAGGCCTCTGTCATGGTACAGGCGAGGCGGAGTTCGAAACCGTCGCCGTGGCTCCTGGACCCCACCAGTTGCTCGCGCAGATGGACAGGACATTTGCCATCGGAGTCGCGAAAGACGATCCACGGATTGTGGATGGTGGTTCGTGCCAATCCGGGGATCAACTTGTCCAGGTTCGCCGCCCCTCGTTTGACCAGGCAGCGGGCACGTGACAGCCCCACGTGGGCAAGCAGGGCGTTAGCCATGCCGACGTCGGATTCACCCTCGACAGCTACCGATACCGGCGCAGTGGTGGTCATCAGCGGTTCCTGGTGGTTTTGGCGGCCTTGAGCAGCCCCCCAAGATCGTCAGGCGCGATGAGCCCATCAATGACCTCGGACTTGGTCAGTCCCAAGTCGAGGTTGGCCAGCGCATCTGGAAGTGAGGACAGCAGGGTGGCCTGCGATCCGTCCCGCGTTACGGTCAGAACCAGCACCTCGTCCGGGCTTATCCCCTCATCGTTGAGGAGTTCGGGCGCGTGGGTGGACAGCAGGATCTGCAAATCCGAGGAACGCCGTACTTGAGCGAGCAACGTGGGCAGCAGTCTTACGATGGCGCTGTTCAAGGACAGCTCGGGCTCCTCCAGCAGAAGTACCCCCGGATTGGCCGGGGCCTTGACAATGGACCACAGCAGGCCGATGAGGCGGAGCGTACCGTCGGAGAAGTCGGCCTCGTTCTGCCGCGACGGCGTCGAGCGCCAGTTCCTGTAACCGGCGATCAGATGCGGCTTCCCCGCTGCGTCGGTCTCGATGGTCAGGGACTCGAATCCCGGAACCGCGGCGCGTAGTGCCTCCTGCATGCGTCGCAGCCATGCGCTGCGGGTGATCGCCGGTGTTCCATTCATCTGTGCGATGAAGTCCGAGCCGTATGGGTCGTTCTGCGTAGGCGCCAACCGGGCCGGATCTCGAATGATCTGTGGAACCAGATGGAAGTACTGGACCCGCTGTAGGTGGGTGGCGATGCCGCGGAAGGCATGATTCGCGGAGATCTGCTCCAGGTGTGTCTGCGTGAGCCGTTCGGGATCTTTACGATCCTGAACGTCCGGGCGAGACAGGATGCATTTGCCGTCCTTCTCGACCCGCTCGTCATCCACTATCGGCCGGTTGTGCCCGCCCGCTTCGCCGCGTACCGCCAGTCGGTACTTCCAGGTCGTGTCCTTGTCTTGCAGGGTGACGTTGACAATGAGTCGCCCTTTGGCATGGTTGCGGGCGTACAGGCTCCGAACCTTGCTCAGTCCGCCGCGGCGCTCGATGGCTGCTGCCAGCCCGCCGCCCGGACTGGCGACGTCGGACAGGAAACGGAAGATGTCCAGCAGGTTGGACTTGCCTGACGCGTTCGGCCCCACTACGAACAGGCGATCGCCGATGTCGAACTCGACGGTCTTGAAGTTCCTCCAGTTACTCGCCGCGAGGTGAGTGATTCTCATGAGCTACCACCGTCCGATGCTGCCAGTCACCTAATCGTAGATGATCGAATCCATTCGGTTGGGGGCTCTTCGCGTTTGGGTGTGTGGCCGGTGGTGGGTTCTGGTCGGGCCGAGGGCAGCCCACGTGTCGTTGTTCCGTTGCACATCCAGGGGCCCTCGGCGGTATCGGCGGATGGTGGGAGGCGCACACCTACCGGCCCGGCCCGAGGGCGACTAGAGTCGGTATTATGACGACCTCCCAACCAGATGCCGCCGTCTCCGTTAACGATGCCGAAGCCCTGGTCGCCGCCACTGCCGGCGCCGCCCGTCGGGCTCAGCGTGTTCTGGCGGGTGTCAATCGTGAGCGCAAGGATGCTGCGCTGCTGGCCATGGCGGACGCGCTAGTCGCCCGCAGCGAGCCGGTTCTCGCCGCTAATGCCCGGGATCTGGCGCGCGCCCGGGAGGTCGGTATGAAGCCCGGGCTCGTGGACCGCCTCGCCCTGAACGCCGAGCGCATCGCCGCCATTGCCGACGCCCTGCGTGAGATCGCCGCCCTGCCCGACCCGGTTGGTGAGGTGGTAGACGGTCAAACCCTGCCCAATGGTCTGCGGGTACGGCGCGTGCGCGTCCCTCTGGGCGTGGTCGGCATGATCTACGAGGCCCGTCCCAACGTCACCGTGGATGTTGCCGCCCTGACCCTCAAGTCCGGGAACGCGGTAGTTCTGCGCGGGGGCAGTGCGGCCGCAGACACCAATGCGGCCATTATCACCGTGCTGCGCGACGCCCTGGAGGAAGCGGGCCTGCCCCCCGATCTGGTGACGACCGTCGATCCGGCGGGCCGCGCAGGCGCCACTGCCCTCATGCAGGCACGTGGCCTGATCGATGTGCTCGTGCCCCGTGGTGGTGCGGGCCTGATCCGTGCGGTCGTCGAGGAGTCGAGCGTGCCCGTGATCGAGACCGGCTCGGGCAACTGCCACGTATACGTTGACGCTGCTGCCGACCTGACCGGAGCCGTCGACATCATCGTCAACGCCAAGACTCAGCGGGTGGGGGTGTGCAATGCCGCCGAGACGCTGCTCGTACACCGCGCGGTCGCCTCCACCTATCTGCCCGCTGCTGCGGACGCGTTGTGGGAGTGCGGCGTGACCCTGCATGCCGACACCTCCGCGCACGCCCAGCTGGAGGAGCATGCTGCCGCACGGGGGTACGGCGACCTACTCGTAGACGCCACCGAGGCGGATTGGGAGACGGAATACGGTAGCCTGGACCTGGCCGTGCGCGTGGTCGACGCCATCGACGACGCCATTGCTCATATCGCCGCATACTCAACCGGACACACCGAGGCGATCCTGACGCAGGACGTGAAAGCCATGAACCAGTTCGTCGGCCGGGTCGACTCCGCCGCCGTCATGGTCAACGCATCCACCCGCTTCACTGACGGCGGGCAGTTGGGGCTGGGTGCCGAGCTCGGTATCTCCACCCAGAAGCTGCACGCCCGCGGCCCCATGGGGCTGGCGGCGCTGACCACTACCAAGTGGGTCGTCGAGGGGGAGGGGCACATACGCCCCTGACTCGGAGGCCCGTCCCGGCGCTCTCCGGCGCCGGGGTAACCCACCAGGAGGTATAGCCATGAACCCTGACCGAGGCAGACCGCTGGCAGTACTAGTCGCGGCTGCGGCCACCGTCCTGCTCGTTTGCGTCGCGATCCTGATTCTGCGCCGTCCCGACGGCCTCGATGACGAACCCGGCATTGCCATGACTTCGGCTGCAACCGCGACTGTGCAGGCCGGCCGCAGCGCAGGGCCCCTGATGACGCCCTCCGCGTCACCCTCCGCCTCGCCCGCGCCGCAATCCAATGGCGGTGCCACCACCGGTGAAGCTGCCGTCTCAGTACCCGAGGTGGTGCAGCAAGCACCGCCGCAGGATGTATCGCCTCAGGGCGGCTACGGGTCGGGTTACGGCGGCAACACGAGCAATAACGGTGCTGGCACCACTAACAGTGGCGGCACCGGGGTCGACTACGACGACGATTATGACGACAAGGACGATGACAGGGACGACGATGACGATGACGATGACGACAACTGACCGGTAGACGACGAGTGGGCGCCCCTGTATCCCGCTCTTCCGGTTTGTGGGTGTGGTGATTGCGACGTGGTGGCTTAGGCCCGGGCTGCGGTGTGGGGGTTGTGTTCGGGGGCGGATGAGGTCGATGTCGGTCCGGCGGGGTCGTGTTCGGTGGGTGCTGGTTTGCCGAGAACGTCCTTGTGCGCCCCAAACCCTCCACGTTCGGTAGGGTTTCGGGCTCATGAGGTCGTGTTCGACCAGGACAGGACGTTCTCGGGCGGGCAAGGACTCGTCGGGCCGCGTCGGCGGCGGCTAACCGGCGTCGTCGAACAACCCCACCGACCCGCCCAGACCGGCTCTTGGTGTTGGTGAGTGTGGTGGCCGGAGTGTTGCGAGGTGAAGGATGCGATGAATCGCGCTGGTTCAACCGTGCCGGACTTGGCTGCACTTGGCTGCCGGCATCCCCGGCGCCTGGGAGTGGGTCCATCTGCCACGCCACTTGGCGGTCTGCTACGCCACTTCGGGGTTAACAGCGCCGGTTAACCGTCTGCTGAAGGGCCCGCAGGTATGCAGCAGAACGTTAAGTGGCGTTGTTAACGTCCAACCGGCCAAGCAGACGCCCCGGCCCGTGTCATGTCTCAGGGCATCGGCGACACTTCTGCCGCAGCCCCGCCACAACCACACCACACCCCCAAACCGGAAGAGCCCCGTATCCAGAAGGCCGGGGGCGCCCACTCGTCGTCGGTCGACGCGGGGCAGTGCGGGACTTAGATGAGCCGGTAGCCGACGCCGCGGACGGTTTCCAGCCGGTCCTTGCCGAACTTGCTTCGCAGGTAGGAGACGTACACGTCCACCACGTTCGAGCCGGGGTCGAAATCCAGTCCCCACACATTCGCCAGCAGTTGCTCGCGGCTGAGCACCTGCCTGGGATGCCGAATGAACATCTCGGCGAGCGCGAACTCCCGGGCCGACAGGTCCACCCACCGCCCGTCCACGCGTACTCGGCGCGTGTGGATGTCCAGTGCGAGCCCCTTGTGCTCCACAATGCCCGGCTCGGTCGGAGCCGCATCCTGGTTGCGCAGCCGCAATCGTATCCGGGCGACGAGTTCGTCGAAGGAGAAGGGCTTGGGCAGGTAGTCGTCGGCGCCGCCCTCGAGCCCGGCCACCCGATCGGCCACCGAGGAACGGGCGGTGAGCATGATGACCGGCGTGGTCACTCCCTGCCCGCGCAGCCGCTCGAGTACTTCGAAGCCGTCAATGTCCGGCAGACCCACATCCAGCAGGATGATGTCGGCATCTCCGAGCAGGGCCATCTCTACGGCATCCGCGCCGTTGTCGACGACCTTGGGCACGAAACCGGCGGCCTTGAGCCCTTTGGTCAGGAATGAGGTGATGCGCTGCTCATCTTCCACTATGAGTACGGTGGTCATTGTTCGTCCGATTCCTTCTGCTGCACCGACCGTGTCTGGTCAACGGTCTTCAGGGGGATGCACAGCGTGAACACCGATCCTCTACCAACCTCGGAGGATATTGCGAGTCGGCCACTGTGTGCCTCAGTGATAGTCTCCACGATACTCAGGCCGAGGCCGGCTCCGGCGGCGTGGCGAGTGGCCTCAGCAGTACGGGCGAATCTGAGCCGGATGCGTTCCACATCCTCCGGCGCGATGCCGATGCCCTCGTCCTCGACCCAGAGGAACAGTTCGGCCCCGTTGATCTCGGAGCCGAGCGCAACCCGGGAGTCCGCATCGGAGTACTTCACGGCGTTCGCGGCGAGCTGCAGCCAGGCCTGGGTGATGCGCGCCGGATCGAGTGCGGTCGTCCCGTTGGCGCAGCTTCCCAACTGCCAGTCCCGGTCCCCCAGGGCACAGGCCTTGTCGAACACCTGCAAGGTCAGCGCTTCGATGTCAGTGGGCTCGGGGGTGACGAAGTCGCTCTGAGAGCTGCGGGCAAGATCCAGCAGATCGCCCACGAGTGTGCTCATCCGGTCCAGCTCATCCAGGGCCAGTTCGGAGGTCTGCCGCACGTCGTCGGGGTCGTCGGGATCTACGAGCTCCAGGTGCCCGCGCACCACCGTGATCGGGGTGCGCAGCTCGTGCCCGACGTCGTCGAGCAGTTCTCGCTGGGCCTCCACCGCCCGCTGCACCCGGTCCAACATGCGATTGACCGCTGCCGCCAGCGCGGACAGGTCGTCGCGGCCGCGGACCCGCACCCGGGTGGTCAGGTCGCGCTCATCAATGGACTCGGTGGCGTTGCGCAGCTCCCAGATGGGGCGCAGCAGCCGTCCGATGCCGAGCCACGCCAGTGCCGCCACCAGCATCACGGTCACAGTGGCAGCAGATGCGTACATGCGCATGGTGCGCCACACGACGGCCTCGGCGGCGTCCAGATCGACCACCTGCGCCAGGGCCGTCGTCGTGGTCCCGTCCGTAACCGGCACGGTCAGCACCCGGTAGCGGCCGCGGTTGGTGTCAATAGTGATGATTGTGGAGATGCGCGCATCCGCCGTGGCCAGCAGCCGCTCCACCAGTTGGGGATCGTTCTCCGGATGCAGGCCGATTCCTTCGGCCGACACCCACTGCACGGCGCCGTCGACGATGCCGAGCTGCCCCTCCCCGGATCCCAGGACGGAACGCTCCATGTACACGCGCAGCGTCTGGGCCGGGTCGGTCAACGGCTCCCCGGTGGCCGGATCGATGCCGACATCCGCCAGGCGCCGCAATTCCTGACGGGTGAGCACGAGCCGATCGTCGATGTCGGCGTGGGTGGAGCGCAGGTCCAGCATCCATACGGCGGCGCCGGAGGTCGCCAGAGCTACCAAGGCGACCAGGATGATCGTCCAGATGATCCGGGTGCGGATGGTCGCCCGGGAGAACGGGTTGGTGACCTTCACGCGGCCATTGTGCCCGTCGCGGCCTTGTTCTTGCTCCCGGTTCGGGTCCCACTCGCGTTCCGCGCCGGGGGCGCGTCCGGTGCCGGGGGATGACGCATACATTTATTCTCCCAAGGTGCGTGATTGCCAGGCCCGCCCGGGTGCGGCCGCCAGCTGCATGGACTCGCGGGTCCAGTCGGGCAGCCATGCCGGTGCGCCGGGGCGGAAGGCGTGCACGAAGCTGAGTCGCAGCCGGGACGCCAGGTAGTAGACCGACAGGCGGTGCTCAGACGCGAGTTCCTGGCTCAACTCGTCCAGGAGCTGAGCGATGTGCGTGTGTGCCGTCGAAGCGAGCCGCCCCTGGGTGTGCATGAGGTCCACGTGGGCGGCCAGGTTACCCAGGTCGAGTGCTGGTTCGGCCAGCGCGGCGGTGTCCAGGTCAAGCAGTGACAGGGTCGCACCGTCCCACAGCAGTTGGCCGTCGTGCAGGTCCCGGTGCGCCGCGGCCAGTGGGTCGCCAGGTTCCCGCAGCAGACCGGCAACCACGTCTACGGCCGTGCCGAGTCCCTCCGGCGTTCCGAGTACGTCGCTCATGCCCAGGTCAAGCGCTCGGCGGTGCCAGCGCAGCAGCACCGCCGCCTCATCGGCTCCGGTGTGCTCCGGCAGCGATTCGGGTCGGACGACTCCGGGCCACAACTGCGCGAACCGTTCCCAGCCGGGTAGTCCCGCATCCCCCAGATCATGCAGGGACTGGCCGGGCAGCAGCTCCAGATCCACTCTTGCGGAGGAGCGGTCCAGAACCTCGGCGGTGCGCAGGCCCGCCCGCAGGAACGGGTGCGACACCCGCAGGTCGGCCAGTTTCGCGGCTCGGCCGGCACGTACCAGTTTGTGCACTCGGTCCGTTCCGATGACGACGGCTCTGCGTCCTGCCCGGTGGACCACCAGCTCCCCCTCCGCCTGTGGGCTCACCAATCGCGGGGATAGTTCGGGCAGAGCCGGATCCTGGGCGTAGGCGAGTATCTGTACTTCTCCGGCGGCGTCGATCCTCCCGGCCCGCAGCTGCCCGGAGGAGTCCCTGCGCTCGAAGACCAGGCCCCGGTCCTTGTCCGGCCAGGCGCGTACCCACCCGGTCGCCTCCTGGAGGGCGGCCACCGCGGGCGTCGGGCTCTCGGGAGGTGTCGTGGTGCGGGGGTGTTGTGCATCGTTGTTGTTCATGACGCCTCCCGTGACTGTAAGCAGCCGCAGCTTCCTATGGACTGCAGTCTGACACGCCCGGACGGCGCGTCCAGCAGGGCCTCGATAAGGTCGATGTCGGCGGCAATTCGACGACGCCAATGGGGATCGCCGTGACGCAGCGGCTCCTGGAGACGTTCCAGCCGGGACCGGGCGACCGCCTGCCGCAGCTGCTGGTCGGTCGGAACCCGGCCGCCGGCCCCGGCGTAGCCCTCCAACAGGGCGGGGGCGGCGTCAGGGCCGGACGCGGCCAGGTAGGAGCCCAGATCGACGGCGCTGGGCGCCAGCCGGGCCCGGTCGAAGTCGGTCCACCAGATCTCGCCGGTACGCCGGTCGACCAGTACCTGGTCGGGGGAGGCATCCCCGTGGATGAGTACCGGTTCTCCTTCAGTCGCAAGCGGCATGAGTTCACCGAGCCGGAAAACCCGAGCGGCGAGCATCGGGTCCAGGTGGTTGAGTATGCGGGTGTGAGCCAAGGCCGGGTTCTCTCCGCCCGACACGGTGTGCTCCAGGTTCTCACGCAGTCTGCGGGGCAGTTCAGCGGCGGCGGCGTGCAGGGCCGCCAGGGCGGCGCCGGCGCGGGCGGTGGCTGTCGGATCGTGGTGGCGGTTCAGGTCGCTGTCGCCGACGAAACGCTGGATGCTGACGTGCTCGGTGTCCGCCGCATCCGGGACTTCCAGTTGCGGCGGCACTGGCACGTACCCGGAGGCGAAGTCCTGCAGGGCTAGGATCCTCTGCTGGTCGGCCGTGGTGACGCGCACCACACCTTCGGAGGTGCGGGCCACCAGGCGGCGCAGCGGGTTGTACCGCAGCAGATTCCCCTCCAGGGCTCCCAGGAGATCGGCGTCGCGGGCGCTGGCGATGCGCTTGATGAGTGTCGGATCGGTGGCCACCTCGCCGGTCTGGACCAGCAGGCCATCGCTGGTGTCCCTTTCGTGGGTGCGTAGTCCCAGAGCTGCGGCTCGGCGGGCGGCCTTGGCGGCTTTCTTGCGGCTGACCGGCCACAGCAGCCTGGCCCAGCCGGCGCTGCGTCCGGTGTCGGCCCGAAGCAGGGATACCGTTATCGACACTCCCGGTTTGATGCGCAGCCGTGCCGCCCGTACCGGCGCCTCCACGAGCTCACTTAGCCGGTCGGGTGCGAGAATCGCATCGACGGCGCTGCGTGTGCTAGTGACGTACATGAGTATTCCTGTTCGTGTCATCGGGGTTGTTGCCGGCCCGGTGGTTGTTCTCCGGGGCGGGTTCCCGCTTGGTGGTGGTCATTAGCTTGCGCTGGGCGGCGCCGGCGGCGGCCCAGGTCTGGAACAGGGGTGACTCCTCAAGCAGCTGCTGTGGGGACCCGTCCAGTTGGACACGGCCGTCCTCGATCCATACCACCCGGTCTGAGCGCAGGGCGACTTCGGAGTCGTGGGTGACCGCCAGCAGGGTGCGGCCGCGCGAGAGCCGTTCGACGGCGTCCAGGACCAGGTTCGATGATGTCGGGTCCAATCCGGTGGTCGCCTCGTCCAGGATGACGACGGGCGCATCGCGCAGCAGCGCCCGCACGATGGCCACGCGTTGGCGCTGGCCGCCGGAGAGCGTGCCGCCGCGTTCACCGACGATCGTGTCGTAGCCGTCAGGAAGGGCGGAGATGAACTCGTGCGCTCCGGCTGCCAGCGCGGCGGCCTCCACCTCGGCGTCGGTCGCCTCGGGCCGGCCCATACGGATGTTGTCACGCACTGATGCGGCGAACAGGACCGCCTCCTGGTGCAGAACTGATATATGCGAGCGCAGTTCGGTCAGATCCAGGCTGGTGAGGTTGTTGCCGTCCAGACACACTCTGCCGTCAACCGGGTCGATTGCGCGCACCAACAGCGAGGTCAGGGTGGATTTGCCCGATCCGGAGGGGCCGATGATGGCCACATGCTCACCGGCCCTGATCTGCAGATTCACGCCGTGCAGGATCTCGTGGCCATCGTATTCGGTGACCACATTCTCGAAGGTCAAGGAGCCGCGCACGTGCCCGAGTGGTACGGGATCGACGGGGGAGACGATGTCGGGGCGCACATCCATGAGGTTGGCCACCCGCTCCCCGGAGGCGGCCGCCCGGGCGATGCGGCCGGTGTACTTGGCCATGTCGCGCAGCGGCTTCATGGTGGTGCGCAGGTAGGTGTTGAACAGGACCAGGTCGCCGGGCGTCATCCCGCCGGCCAGTACCCGCAGGCCCCCGCCCACCAGCACTACCGCCGAGGCCAGGCCTACGATCACGTCCGTGGTGCGTTCCAGCCGCGCCGCCAGGCGCAGGGAGCGCACACCGGCGTGCAGCGAGGTCTGGTTGGCGTTGACGAAGCGGTCTTCGACGATCGGCTCCAGCCCGTATGCCTGCACCACCTTGATGGTGCTGAGTGCCTCCTGGGCCGTGTTGGCCAGTTTCCCCTCGGACTTGCGGGTGCGGCGCGCGGCGGAGGTGATCTGCTTGGAACTTCCCGAGGAGGTCAGGAAGAACAGCACGATCGCCGCGACCACCACCAGTGACAACAACGGGTCCAGCCAAACCATCACCCCGAGCATGACCGTCAGGGTGAGCACGTTGGCCGCCAGCGGGAGCCCGGCGGTCACCGCGACGTCCTGCATGCGGGCGACGTCCGAGACGAGCCGCTGCACCGTGTCGGCACTGCGGTTGTGGGAGTGGAACTGCTGGGAGAGCGTCTGCACATGGTGGAAGGCGCGGCGGCGCAGTGAGATGGCGGTGCGGGAGCCCGCCAGGGCGAAGGAGACAGTGGCCAGGTAGTTGCACAGCGCTCGCATGGCGACGATCACGACGAGCGCCGCCCCCAGCCCGAGCAGTCGCATCAGACTGGCGGGCGCATAACCGGTGTTGGCGCCCAGGGATGACAGCACCGAGTCGATGACGATCTTCATGGGCCACGGTTCGACGACTCGGAAGACCACCTCGGCCAGCAGGGCGAACGTGCCTCCGGCAACCAGCTTGGCCTGCGGGCGCAGGTCGGGGGCGACCAGCCGCAGGGTGCGACTCAGCGCGGAACGACTCATCCGGGGCTCAGACATGCTGCACCTCCGCCTGGTTGAGGATCTGGGCGACGACGGCGTCCCACCCGTGATGCTTCTCCGCCCGGCGGCGCCCCAGCGCGCCGCGGCGGGCGCGCAGCTGCGGAGTTACAGAGAGGGCGTCCAGGGCGCTGGCCAGGGCGGCCGGGTCGGATGGGGGCACCAGCACCCCGATACCGTCGAGCAGCCGGGGCAATTGGCCGACGGCGGAGGCAACCACCGGTAGTCCGGCCGCCAGATACTCCAGCACCTTCAACGGTGAGAAGTACTGCTCCTCCTCTCCGCCAAGGTCCGGGTAAGGGGCCACGCCGATGGCGCTTCCCGCCAGCGCTCCCGGCACCTCCTGCGGGGCCAGTGCTCCGCGGAAGTCCACGTTCAGGCCGAGTTCATCGGCCTGGCGGTGCAGAGCGTCCCGCTCCGGTCCGTCCCCAATGATGCGCAGGCTCCAGTTCTCCCGGGCCAGGGCGGCGGCCTGCAGCAGATCCGCCACGCCGTGCCAGGGCTTGAGCGTGCCCACGAAGGTGACGATGACGCCGTCGGGATCCTCCGGGAAGGGGGTGAGGCGGTGGAGGTTGACGCCGTTGGGGATGGTGACGGCGCGGGGCGCTTCGACGTGACTGCACACCCAGCGGCGCACCGGCTCGGACACGCACACGGTGGTGCGGGCAGCCCGCACCTGGGCACGCAGAGCCGCCAGTGCCCGCGCCTCATCGACAAGGCTGCGGTGGCGGCGCTGCTCGTCGATCAGTGGGGAGTTGACCTCCAACACCCCGGGGATGCCGGCTTCGGCCAGGGTGGCCAGGGCGGTCGAGAACAGCGAGTAGCGCTCGTAGATCAGGTCGGCGCCGGCCTCTGCCACCAAGGCCGCCAGGGCGGCGGCGGCCTCCGCCTGGGCGCGCTCGCGGGAGGCGGTGTCGGTAGCCTCGACCCGGACGATGCTGACGGGCAGGTCGGTCAGATCCGGTGGCACCAGGCTGCCGCGACGCACGGCGTATACGGTCACCTCGTGGCCGGCGTGGCGCAGTGCACGCACCACCTCTTGAACGTGAACGGATGCGCCTTTGGAGCCGAAGACCGGCACACCCGGATCGGCGCAGATGTAGGCGATACGCATCAGCGAACCTCCTCAAGCTCGGGGTCGGACTGCCAGGCGGACAGGGCCGCCGCCTGGGTGCGGGAGTCGAAGTCCCGCTCGATCAGGGCGCGGGCGTTACGGGCCAACGGCGCCGGGTCGACGGTTCCCTCCGCCAGCTCCCGCAGGGCGCGGGCAAGTGCCTGCGGGTCGCTGTGCGGCAGTAGGATTCCGGTATCGCCGTCGCGAACCACCTCCGGCAGCCCGGATACCTCGGTGGCGATCACGGGGGTGCCGCAGGCCATGGACTCCAGGACCACGGTGGGCAGGCCGTCGATATTGCCGTCCTCAGCGGGCTTGCAGGGGGCGGCGAACACCTGGGCGTGGCCCAGCAGCGCGCGGACCTCCTCCTGTGTGAGCGGGCCCAGCAGGTTGACGCGGTCACCCAGGCCCAGGGCGGTGATGCGCCCGGCCAGGTTGTCGCGCTCCTCGCCCTCACCGGCGATGTCCAACACGACCGGCACCCCGGCCTCGGTCAGAATGCCGACGGCGTCGATCAGGTCGTCGAATCCCTTCTTGACCACCAGGCGACCCACGGCCGCAATGTGCAGGGGGCCGGTGGCCGGTGCGGGTGGACGGAACGGGAAGCGGTCGAGTTCGAGGGCGTTGTAGCGCAATTCGACGCGTGCGCCGGTACCGGCCAACAGCGAGTGCAGGTTGCGTTCGTTGTAGCGGCTGATGGCTATCACGCGGTCGGCGTCGGCGCAGATGCGGCGCAGCCACAGCTGGTCGACGGACTCGTGGTAGATGTCCTTGGCGTGGGTGGTGACGGTGTAGGGGATGCCACTCAGGCGGGAGGCGATCCAGGCGGTGCGGCCCGCCAGGGAGGCGAAGTGGGCGTGCAAGTGGGTTATGCCCGCTTCACGGGCGCTGTATGCCAGAGCCGCCCCCTGGGCGACCTCATCGCCGGGCAGATCGGCCACGGCGGGCAGGATCTCCGCCAGATTGGCACGCATGTCCGGCTCCTTGAGGGAACCGGCCAGCAGCCCCCACATGTCGATGGCGCGGCGCGGCCGCGGCACCCAGTTCACCTGCGCCCTGATGCGGGCGATCTCCGGGTGGAAGCGGGAGTCGGTGGTGGGGCGCAGAGCGTAGATGGTCAGGTCGTCGCCCAGCGCCTCGCGGGCGAGCATCTCGGTGACCACGAAGGTCTCCGAGAAGCGGGGGTAGACCTTGAGAATGTAGCCGATGCGAGTCATGAGGCCATCTCCTTGAGGGCAGGTACTGAATCGAGTTGGTCGTGTAGCAGGGCGGCGGCCTGGCGGGCGGCCTCGGGCAGGCCGTCGGTGTTCAGCCCGGTGCGGGGCATGCGCCGGCCCACCGCGTGAGCGGTCCAGTCGGACAGGATTCCGGGCGTGAGCTCGTCGGCCCGCACGTAGTCGACGGCGCCGACGGCTTGAAGGGCCCGGGCCCGGATGAGTTGTTCGCGGCGCGGCTGCTCACGGGGGACGATCAGGGCGGGAGTGGGGGTGGCCAGGATCTCGCAGGCGGTGTTGTAGCCGCCCATGGCCACCACTGCCGAGGCCCGTTCGATCCACCGGCTCAGCCCGGGCAGCGAGCGGTGCACCTCGGTGTTCGGTCCGGCTGCCGCCACTACCGCGTCGTAGCCGGTCTCGTCCAGTTGCGGTCCGGTTACCAGTACGTGCTTGTGGCCGGGGGGCGGAGTCATGCGGGAGGCGCTGCGCAGGAGTTCGAAGCCGTCGGAGCCGCCGCCGGCGGTGGTAAGGACGAACGGTTCGGCAATCTCGCAGCGGCCGCGGTCCAGCATGCTGCGGCCATTGGCCAGGTAGCCGGTGAACACGGCGCGGTCGCGCAGCGACGCGGGTACCTCGCCGGTGGCGACTGGATCGTGGACGGCGGGGTCACCGTAGACCCAGACCTCGTCAATGATGTTGCGCAGATTGTTCGGGGTGTCCAGGTTGTTCCATTCGGCGGTGGCCACCTCCGGCGCGTCCAGCACTTCACGCAGCCCGAGGACGATACGAGTGTTGGGGTAGACCGCACGCAGGTGCCGCAGCGGGGCCCGCAGTTCCTTGCGTACGCCGTAGATATGGCGGTCGACGATCACCAGGTGGGGCGCGAAGCGCTGCAGTGCGGAGGCGACCAGCCCGGAGCGCAGTGTCGCCAGTGAGTTGGGGGTGCCGCGCAGGCCGCGGGGTCGGTAACCGCCGGGTGCCTTGGTGAAGCCCGGCAGCACCAGCCAGTCGAAGCCCGCGGGCAGGGAGAATCCGGGTGAGGGGGATACACCGGCTACCAAAAGACCGGTGACCGAAGCGCCTGTCAGCGCGGGTAGTTCAGCGGCGATTCGGTGCGCGAGCGCCAGATTGCGCCGCAGGTGTCCGAGCCCCTGGGAATCATGGCTGTAGAACACGACTCGTAGAGAACGCGGGGAGGCGGGCCGCGCCAGAGCCTGTGTGGGGGCCGACGTCGAGGCCGGCGCCAGGGCGGGCGCCGTAGGGAGCGGCGTCGGTGCGGGACCCAGTCCTAGATCTGTCGGGGCCGGTTCGGATCCGGGGCGTGGCAGGTCCAGGGTCTGTGACAAGGGATGTAAGCGAATCATGAGGCGTCTTCTTTCCGGTCGCCGGGTGGCGACTTCCCTATCAGACTCCTGCATGGCTGAAAGGTGGCGATGAGACGACGATGAGAGTTTTCTAAGACGCGGGAGGGCGCCCGAGTCCATGCTCAGACGCCCTCCCGGATTCCCACCGGTGACTGCTCTCCGCCCGGTGCGGGCCGGGCGGAGAGCCGCCTGCGGTGGTCAGATGATGAACGGGGCAATGAGGAATCCCAGTGCCACGCACACGATGATGGCGACGGTGCCGGGCACCACGAAGGGGTGGTTGAGCACCATCTTGCCCACCCGGGTGGAGCCGGTGTCGTCCATCTCCATGGCCGCAACTGTGGTGGGGTAGTTGGGCAGCAGGTAGTAGTTCGCCACGGCCGGGTAGGAGGCAACCAGCGCGGTGCCCGGTAGGCCCAGGGCCACCATGAGCGGCATGAATGCGCGCGTGGTGGCGGCGTGGGAGAACATCAGCGGTGCGGCGAAGTAGAAGAAGACCGCCACCAGCCAGGGCGCGGCCTGGAACGGGCCGGACAGGGCGCTGGAGATGGTCTCCTCGTAGTGGTCGACGAAGGCGTTGCCGAGCCAGGCCAGGCCGAGGATGCATACGGCGGCGGTCATGCCGGCGCGGAAGGTGTCCTGGACGGCGATCTGCGAGGTCGGCTTTTTCGCCACGGCGCAGATCACGGCCGCCGTGGCCAGCATGATGGTCATGATCGCCGGGGTCGATCCCATCGGCGGGTCGGACATGATCTTCAGCTCGGGGGAGGACACGGTGGCATAGGTGACCACCAGGATGAGGGCGATCAGGAAGATGATGAGGCTCGGCACGGCGCTGGGAGCCGCCTGGTAGTCGGCGGCGGTAGCGGCGGAGGGCTTGACCAGGCCCTTGGCCTTACGCTCGATGTATACCGGGTCGTCCTTGAGTTCGGAGCCCTGGAAGTAGGCGACTGCGGCGCCGACCATGCAGCCGATGAAGGTGGTGGGGATGACAATGGCCAGGCACTGCAGATAGCCGATGCTCAGCGGTTCCACGGCGACGACCAGGGCCACCATGGCCGCGGAGATGGGGGAGGCGGCCACACCGACCTGTGAGGACACCACGGCGATGGACAGTGGACGCGAGGGGCGGATGCCGTGCCCCTTGGCGACGTCCACGATGACGGGGATGACGGAGTAGGCGGTGTGTCCGGTGCCGCACAGCAGCGACATCAGATAGGTGACGATCGGCGCGAGGAACACGATCTGCTTGGGGTGGCGGCGTAGTAGCACCTCGGTCAGGTGGACCAGGTGGTCCATGGCTCCGGCGAGTTGCAGAGCCGCCACCGTGCAGATCACCGACATGATGATGCCGATGACCTCCCAGGGTGCGGCTTCGGCGGAGGTGTGTACGCCAGTCAGTACCAGCACCAGGATGCCGGCGCCGCCGGCGAGGCCGATACCGACACCTCCCATGCGGGCACCGATGATTATGAACAGCAAGACGACGGCCAGGTGGAACCAGATCATCGTCGATCTCCTTTCGGGATGGAGGCCGGCGCTACCGTCGACCCGTATCCCCGGGCTGTTCCTGACCTGTGGCCCGCCGGCCGGGGTAGGGACTGCGGACAGGACGTCTCTCGGGTAGGAAGGAAGACGACAGTCTGTTGTGATCGTAGCCATAATTTGCCTTTGTCGGGGCGTTTTTCGGGTATCCGGATGACCTGACTTTTGATCGTCGGTGACGCTTCGACCTCGCTGTGCAGCGTGTGAAAGTCGGTTTCGGCGGCTGGGGCGTGGCAGTATGGACACGCCCGTGCGCAAGCGGCGCGCGGAACGAACCGGAGGAGTGCGCGTGGATAGCGACAACGTGGAGGGGCGCCTGTGACCGACAGCAGTGCGCGTCCCCTGCGCATCGGGATCATGGGTGGCACCTTTGATCCGATCCACCACGGCCACCTCGTGGCCGCCTCCGAGGTGCAGCACGTCTTCAAGCTTGACGAGGTCATCTTCGTACCCACCTGGGCGCAGCCCTTCAAGAAGGATCGTCGGGTCTCGCCGGCCGAGCACCGCTACCTCATGACGGTGATCGCGACAGCCTCCAATCCGCGCTTCACGGTGTCCCGGGTGGATATCGATCGGGGTGGCACGACCTTCACGATTGATACGCTCCATGACATCATGGCGGAGTATCCCGGTGCTGAGCTGTACTTCATCACGGGTGCCGATGCGCTCGCTCAGATCCTCACCTGGAAGGACAACCAGGAGATCCTGGCCTTGGCGCATATGGTTGGTGTGACCCGTCCGGGTCATGTACTCACGGATACGGGCCTGCCCGCGGAGAAGATCTCGCTGGTGGAGGTGCCTGCCATGGCGATCTCCTCCACCGATTGCCGCGACCGGGTCGGCCGGGGTGGTCCCGTCTGGTACCTCGTCCCCGACGGGGTGGTCCAGTACATCCGTAAATACGGTCTTTACCGCGTGCCCGAGCGTTCGGCGTCGACGACGTCGATGACCGCGCATGTCGCGCGTGAGCAGTCCCTGAGGAAGGAGAGCGACGGTGAGTGAGAACACCGACGTAAACCAGCCCGACTCCGGTTCGGCGGATGGCGGATCGCGCCGCAGCCGTCGAGCCATGCGGGAGGCGGAGCGCGCCGCAGAGCGCGAAGCCATCCTGACCGGGCAGCAACCGCTGCTCACCCGCAGGGAGATGCGGCGTCTGCGTGAGGAGGCCGAGGCGCTGCAGCGGGCGCTGGAGGCAGGGGAGATCACCGCGGAGCAGGCCCGCGCCCTTCAGGATCCGCTTGCCGACCAGCCCGTCATCGACGCGCCCGCGCCTGAGGCCACCGGTCATCACGCCGCCGAGACCCCGTCGTCCGGCGTGTCCACCGAGCAGACGACGGCGGCGCCTCCGGCCACCGTCGCGAGTCCGGCGGAACCGGCTGCTGACTCTCCGGTCTCGGCGCCTGCTGATGAAGCTCCGGCGGAACCGGCCGCTGACTCTCCTGACTCGGCGCCCGCTGATGAAGTTCCGGCGGAACCGGCCGCGGCGCCTGTGCCCATTGGTACAGGTGCTTCCTCCCCGGGGACAGCGCCCGAATTCGCCTCTTCACAGGCTGCGGGTACTGGGCTGACTGATGCGCAGAAGGAGGAGATCTCCAGTCTGCCCACGGGTGTGCTGGAAGCCGTGGATGCCCCGATTGTGGACTCGACTCCGGTAGCGCCGAGTTCGGCCCCGAGGCGTCGTTCTCTCAGGGATCGGCTCGCCGCTGATGAGGAGGTGCAGTCTCCTGCCGAGGGCGCTGTGGGACAGCGTTCCGGACTGTCGCATGTGGAGACCGCCTCCGCCCACACCGATCCCACCGCCAGTGGTGAGACCTACATGGATGAGACCTCCACTTTGGAGGCGGCCGTGTCCGCCCACTCGCCTCAGGAGCCGGAGCAGGCCGCTTCGACGCCGCCGGCGCGCCGCCCGATCGTGCGCATCCCCGCGGCCGCTCAGGGAGTGCGCACGGTAGACATCGACACCGGTGAATTGAGTTCTGTTCAGCCCGTGATCCAGCCGGATGCCACGCTGCAGGTCTCCCAGGCGCAGTCGGTCGCGGACGAAGTGGAGGAGTCGGATACGGTCGATGCCGAGGCGGAGGACGCGGTCGAGCGGACGGATACCGCTGCCGAGGCCACGGAGGCCACGGAGGCGGATGCCGAGGTCTACGACGGAATCGACAATCCCCAGTGGCGCGCTCTGACCGGGGCGGACTCCGCCGAGACCGATACGGCCGGTCAGGCGGACCAGGATTCAGCCGGGAGGGCCGTTGCCGGCTCGCTGAGTTCGTACCGGGATGCGGCAGGAAGTGAGCCGGCCCAGACGGTTCCCGCCTCTAAGGGTGGTTCGCGCGTGGGCCGTACTCTGTTGATCATCCTGCTGGCCGTTGTCCTGGCGCTGGTTGTGCTCGCCGTGGTGTGGTTCTTGATGAAGAACGGCATTATCGGTTCCTTGCCGCAGGCCTTCGACAACTGGACGCCGTTGCGGGTCTAGTCCATCCGATCCGGTGGTTACGTAGGCTTGGCCACACTCGGTCGCATGTGTGTTCAGGGCCGCAGGTCGGCACGTAGAGTTGCTGGTCGATGCCGATGCACCAACAGGAGGAGCGCTGTGCCCGCTACTGAACACGCCGTCGACTTGGCCGCTGTCGCGGCTGGCGCTGCCATCGAGAAGCAGGCGGATAACGCCATCGCGGTCGACGTGTCTGAGCGCCTGCCCTTCGCGGACGTCTTCCTGATCGTCTCAGCTGCCAGTGAGCGCCGAGCCCGCGCGGTCGTGGAGGCCGTCGAGGAGGCGATGTTCAAGGCGGGCGCCAAAGCACGGTCCCGGGAGGGTCTTGAGGAGGCTCGCTGGGTACTTCTGGATTTCGGCGACGTGGTGGTGCACGTGTTCCAGGCGGAGGACCGGGAGTACTACGGACTCGAGCGCCTTTGGAAGGACTGCCCGCTGGTGGAGCTTCCCGCCATTGAGCCGGTCGGCACCCAGGGTTGAGACCGGCCGAGGAACTGGGGCGCTGAAATGGCTTCCAGACTGGTCCTGTGGCGGCATGGCCAGACCGACTACAACGCCGGGATGCGAGTGCAGGGGCGCATCGACATCCCCTTGAACGCCGCAGGCCGCGAGCAGGCCCGCTCCGCCGCCTCGGGGCTCGCCCGCCTGGAGCCGGTGCGGATCGTCTCCTCGCCGCTGTCGCGGGCCCGGGAGACCGCGCGCGCACTGGCCGAGTTGACCGGCGTCGACGTAGAGCTTGACGAGGGCCTGCTTGAGCGGTCCTTCGGAAGGTGGGAGGGGCTGTCCCGAAAGGATATGGAGAGCGGTTGGCCCGATGCCTATGCCGCTTGGCGTCGAGGGGAGGAGCCGGCCGACGTCGGCGTGGAGACGCGGCGGGCGACCTCGCTGCGTGTCGGCGGTACGCTTCGGCGCATGGTGGAGGAAACGGTGCCGTCTGCCGCGGACGGGGCCGTGGTTGTCGTCTCCCATGGCTCTGCGATCACGCTTGGCGTGATGCACCTGTTGGGACTGGAGCCTTCCGCCTGGTTTGGTATACGCGGTCTGGACAACTGTCACCACGGGGTGCTGATGCCGGGCGAGCGGGGACCCGGTTGGATGCTCACCGAATGGAACGTTCCGTGAGCGGGTGCCCGACGGGAGGGCTCCGGGTGAGGCACTGCACGTCGTTTTGATTTGCCCGAGACACGGCTGACTTCGTAGAGTTTGGTCGTTGCCCGCAGGGGTGACGCCCACGAGGGGCTATGGCGCAGTTGGTAGCGCGCTTCCATGGCATGGAAGAGGTCGGGGGTT
>NZ_JAUMUL010000129.1 GCF_030530635.1 Actinomyces sp. | reverse complement strand
TCACCGGTCGAGAAAGGCCATGTGCTCCGGGTTGTACCGGTCTCCGCGCACACCAATCCGCTTGGCGAGCCCGTCCAGCGATGCCCGCTCGTCCGCGGACAGCGCCACCGTCGTGGCGGCAGCGTTCTCGCACAACCGCTCTAGGCGGCGCGTGCCAGGGATGGGCACGATCCACGGTTGCTGCGCCAACAGCCACGCCAACGCCACCTGCCCCGGAGTGACACCCCTCGCCTCCGCCACGGCCCGCACCTCGTCCACCAGGGCCTGGTTGGCAGCCAGGTTCTGGGCCTCGAAACGAGGCACCCGGATGCGAATATCGCCAGCGGTCAGTGCCGAGGCGTCCACGGTCCCCGTCAAGAACCCCTTGCCCAGCGGGCTGAACGGCACGAACCCGATGCCCAGTTCCGCCAGCGTGGGCAGCACCTCCGCCTCCGGATCCCTGGTCCACAGCGAGTATTCGCTCTGCAGCGCAGTCACCGGAGTGACGGCATGAGCCCTGCGGATGGTGGCCGCGGAGGCCTCCGACAGCCCGAAGTGACGCACCTTGCCCGCCTGGATCAACTCTCCGACCGTACCGGCGACGTCCTCAATCGGCACCTGCGGGTCCACCCGGTGCTGGTAGAACAGGTCAATGACATCGGTGCGCAACCGCCTGAGCGACGCGTCCGCCACCCGATGGATCTGCTCCGGCCGACTGTCCAGGCCGACCATGGCCCCGTCGCGGATGTCCCAACCGAACTTGGTGGCGATCACCACGCGGTCACGGACGGGTTCGAGCGCCTCCCCCACCAGTTCCTCGTTGACGTAGGGGCCGTACACCTCAGCGGTGTCGAAGAAGGTGATGCCCTCCTCGACGGCGGCGCGCAGCACGGCGATCATGTCGTCACGGGTTCCGGGGTTAGGACCATAGCTCTGCGACATCCCCATGCACCCCATGCCGATGGCCGACACCTCAAGCCCTTGTCCGAGCGTTCTGCTGTGCATGCGTACTCCTTACTTGGTTGGGTCCGGCATGACCTTGACTGCCCAGGCATCATGTCTGAGCAGCGACGCCTACCACTGAGCAGTGAGGATACGCTTGCCTGTCGACCCTCCGGCCATATCCCGTGATCTCGGAAACGTTACCGCGTCTTGGACGGTGATGGTGAGGTCCGGCTCCGAAGCTGCGTCGAGGTGTCCTTCCGGCGGTCCTGAAGCCCGGCCGGCCGATTCGATCACGCGCTCACGCGCTGGTGCTGGAAGCCTACGCACATGGAGCTTCCACCCGCGGTTGACGAACACACCCCGTCGCCGTCACAAGCGACCGGTAGGCGCCGAAAGCCCCTACACCACCATGGGAGGACTCTGTCCCCATTCTCACTGACACTGAGCGGTGTCATACTTGCCACACTTACCACGTTGAGTCGAGGAGGACAGATGTCGCATCCCCCAGGTTGGCAGCCTGATCCCGGAGGTTCCCCGCTCCTGAGATGGTGGGATGGGTCTCAGTGGACAGAAAGCGTGATGGATCCACGCACCACGCCGCAGTCGCACGCCGCTGGCCCGAGTCCTCAGCCCGGACAAGCACCCCCCGCATCCCCGGCACCACTAGCTCCGACGGTGCAGTCACACGCCGCCGGACCGAGCCCTCAGCCCGGACAAACATCCCCCATACCCCCAGCGCCACTGGCCCCGACAGCGCAGATCCCGGCGACCGCCGAGCCGAGCAAGAAGAACGGTCAAGCCGCCGCCCTCTCGTGGGTTGGCGCGGCAGTCATCTCATTGGCGGCCGCAGCCGCGCTGATCGTCTGTTTCGTAGTGATCCCGCCGCAGGTCGAGGAAGCGAAGAACGCTATCGCCCAAGAAGAGAAGAAGGAGCAGGAGGCAAAGGCCGACAAGGAAGCGGCTGAAAAGAAGCTCGCGGAACTCAAGGATTCGCTGAAGGAGATCGAATGACTACTCCCAACTTCCAAGCCCCCACGCCCCCGGCCCCAAAGCGATCGATTGCTCCCCGCGTCGCCCTGATAGTGGCG
>NZ_JAUMUL010000077.1 GCF_030530635.1 Actinomyces sp. | reverse complement strand
CCACCAAACTCGAACTCTACCGAACCCGATGGTAAAACCACACGAATAACACCCTATTTGGTCTTATCATCATCGTCATCGGTTTTACCCTTGCCGCTCCGATCCAGCGGCTCGGCACCCTGCGCCCGCGCCCCCCTCACCCAGCGCCGTGCATAATGCCGCCGCAGTGCGCAGGGCGGCGAGATTGACCTCGGCGAGTATGCCCGCCCACGCCTGGGCAACCGCCGGCACAACCGCTACGGCCACAATCCCGGCCGCCGGGGTCCCCAACGCGGTCAACACCGTCCGGCCGGCGAACTCCCGCAACTCATCCGCCGCCGCAATCGCAGAATCAAGTACCCGCGCGTAGGCCTCCAGCGGCCCCACACCCGCCTCGAGCCGCTCGGCGTCTTGCTCCAACGTCCGAGTCAGCTTCCGGGCGCCATACCTGAAAGCATCGGCTGTAGCACCCTGAAATGACGGCGTGGCACCACGGGCGTAATCAGCCAGGTCAGCCGCTCCCCAGAAACTGCGGGCGGTGGCCTTCCAATCCTCCGCCACGGCACGAACAGCCGCCGGATCGTCGGGCACCCGCCCCACCAGTATGCCGCCGACACCCATCGCAGCCGCAGTTGAGACTCCGCCAGTTAGCGAGGAGGACATAGACAAGGGAACAAAGTAGACGAGGTGGGAGCAAACGGGCGTAGGCGACCGACGGCGTTTACCACACAGTGGCGGCCGCCTGGTTACTGGTTAGATGGTCAGGCCGCGATAGCTGACCACCCGACCCGGCTCACGTTCGACCATGGTGCCATTGGAAGGACCACCGCCGAACTGGCGCGAGGAGTCGCCAAGGGTTCGCGCGCCGTCGGCAGCTTCCTCATCGGTGTTCTCGAAGTCCCGCTGAGCCGCCATCAGCCCATCGGCCAGCTCGACCGCGCTGGACGCATCCCGACTCGCCCGGTCCTTGAAGTGGTAGGCGAACCGTGCCGCCGCAGAAGCCAACACCGGCAGGCCGAAGGCACCCTCACTGCCGGTGTTCACAACCATTCGTCCCAACGAGGCCTGGCACTCATCCAGCAGCGCCCCAGCACGACTGAGTTCCTCGGGGACAACCTGTAGAACCATCAGGGACCTCCACGGTCTTCTCCCCGGAGCGGGCGGAAGCGGTCCCCTGCGCCCTGACGCGCCACGCGCACCCCGCCTACTGTGACCATATACGCGGCGGCGGCAACGAAGTCGCCGCGAGCAGCCAATCGCAGCAGGCGCACCACAGCCGAACTGCGCAAACACTTTCGGAGGTCACCGTGTCCGAGAAAGCCGTCAAGTCCGGCCCCGCCCCCGCCCACAAGCTCGCCGTCATCGGCTACGGCACCCAGGGCGTCTACCACACCCGTAACCTGCGGGCGCTGGACGACGTCGCCATCGACGTCGTCGGCATCTACGACACCGACCCACGCGCCAACCAGGACGCTGAGGCCGACGGCCTGCACGTGTACGCCTCCGCCGCCGACATCCTGGCCGACGCGGACGTGGACATCGTCTTCATCTGCACCCCCAACGACTCCCACCACGACTATGCCGTCTCCACGCTGCGCGCCGGCAAGCACGTGCTGTGCGAGAAGCCCGCCATGATGAACGCCGCCGAGATGCGCGAGGTCGCCGCCATCGCCGAGGAGACCGGCAAGCTGTTCATGGTGCACCAGAACCGCCGCTGGGACCCCGACTTCAACGTCATCAAGAAGATCTACGACGAGCAACTCATCGGCGCCCCCACCTATTTGGAGCAGCGCATCCACGGCTCCCGCGGCATCCCCGGCGACTGGCGGCAGCTGCCCGAGCACGGCGGCGGCATGATCCTGGACTGGGGCGTGCACACCGTCGACCGTCTGCTGACCCTGGTGGACTCCCCCGTGGTGGACGTCCACGGCGAACTGTCCTTCGCGCTCGGCCACGACGTCGACGACGGCTTCCGCGCCCACCTGACCTTCGCCAACGGCTTCCGGGCGATGGTGGACGTGTCCACCACCTCCTTCCTGCCGGAGGCCAAGTTCTGGATGCAGTCCGCCACCGGCACCGTGGTCATCGAGGACTGGGAGATGAACGGCCGCATGGTGCGCCGCACCGGCGCCGAGGAGGACGACGCCACCCCCGTGCAGGCGGGCGTGGGCCTGACCAAGACCATGGCTCCGCGCATCCTCGACTACAAGGCCCTGGCCTCCACCACCCCGCCCGTGGAGGTGCTGCCGCTGCCCGAGGTGGACGTGGATGTCATGGACTTCTACCGCAACGCCCGCGACGTGGTCGACGGCGTCGCCGAGCCAGTAATCACCAACGATTCGGTGATCCGCTGCCTGACGGTCCTGGAGGCCATCGTGGAGTCCTCCCGCACACACGAGGTGATCCACCCCGAGCAGGCCTGACCGGCTTTCCCGCCGCACTCCCGTGGGTGCCCTCGCCCCACCCGGCGCCACGAGCGCGCCCCCTCCGGCCGACGGCGTGAGCGAGTCTCCTCCCGACGACGCCGTCGCCCCCGCCTGGCTCTACGAGGCCGACGGGGAACGGGCGACAGCGTGGGTAGATGCCCACAACGAGCGAACCAGGCACGAATACGCCTCCTCCCCCGACTTCATGCGCCTGACCGATGACCTGAAGTCGGTGCTGGACTGCCCGGACCGGATCCCCGCCGTCGCCGACCGGGCCGGCATGCTCTACAACTTCTGGACCGACGCCGACCATCCTCACGGCATCTGGCGCCGCACCAGTTGGGAGTCCTATGCCGCCAGCGCCCCCTCCCGCGCCGATCAGGCCCCCGCGCCCACCGCCTGGGAGACCCTGCTCGACCTCGAGGCGCTGAACGCACCCGGCGCCCTGCCTGCCGAAGTCGGTTGTGGCAGCGGCGAACATCCGGCCTGGGGCGGGGCGCAGGTGCTCGCCACCGGTCCGCGCTCCGGCCGCCGCGCGCTGGTCTGCCTCTCCCCCGGCGGTGGCGACGCGAGCCTCACCCTGGAGTACGACCTGGATGCGCGGCGCTTCATAGCACCGGCCGACGGCGGATTCCACCGTCCGGTGTCGAAGGGGACCATGACCTGGGGTGACGACGCGGGCGAGTCCGTCATCGTCTCCACCGACTTCGGGCCCGGGACGGTATCACGGGCCGGCTACCCCCGGCAGGTGCGGCGCCTGCGGCGCGGACAGGCACCGGACGAGGCGGAGGTACTGGTTACCGCGGGAGCCGACGCCGTCGCCGCCTTCGCCTTCCGCGACCCGTGGGGGCGGACCTGGCTGACCACCATGCCCAGCTTCCAGCACACCCGCATCTGGCTGCTGCCCGACGATGCCGGCTGCCCGGCAGGCACCGGCCCCGCCCGCGCCGCGTTGAGCGGGATTGCGCCCACCGGCACGGTCGCCGCTCCCGACGGCGACACGGTCCCGGCGGGCGCAATCCCGCTGAAGGTCCCGGAGGACAGCCTGGCCGGCGTCGGACGGGACTGGCTGACCATTCAGTTGCGCAGCCCCTGGGAGGCGGACGGTGTCACCCATCCGGCCGGCACCCTGCTGGGCGCGGGCCTGGCGGAGTACCTGGCGGGGCGTCGCCAGCTGGAGGTCCTGTTCACGCCCTCCGCCTCATCCACGCTGTTGTCGGCCGCCTGGACCGCGGGCCACCTGGTGCTCACGGTGCTCGACGACGTCGCCACCCGCCTGGAGGTGTGTACGCCGCCCAGGCGTCGCGACGAGGTCGAGGCCTCCGGTACACGGGCGGCGCCGGGCAGTTGGGGGCACCACTGGATCGATCTGACCGGCGCGGCGGATCGGCTCGGATGCCCCGCCGTCGACGACACCGAGTTGCGTCCGGGACGGGCGCTGCTGTCGGTGTCCGCCACGCCGTTGCGTCCGGCGGATACCGACTATCTGTGGATCTCGGC
The DNA here is from genome assembly GCF_030530635.1 of Actinomyces sp. Taxonomy (GTDB): domain Bacteria; phylum Actinomycetota; class Actinomycetes; order Actinomycetales; family Actinomycetaceae; genus Actinomyces. Next base: position 10,980 of record NZ_JAUMUL010000077.1, on the reverse strand, counting down.
GTCGGGATGGACCACGCCCTCAACGCTTGCCGTCGCCCGGCTGACCCCGTCCGGGGAGATGACCGGCATGGCGGTGGTGCGGCAGGCGCCCGCCCGCTTCGACGCGCGGGGAGTGCGGGTGAGTCAGCACGTGGCCACCAGTGCGGATGGCACCCGGGTGCCCTACTTCCAGATCGGCAGGCCGGCGCCATCGTCGCCACCAGTGCTCGTGCACGCCTACGGGGCGTTCGGGAAGTCGCTTATGCCGGGATACGAGCCCGTCACCGGGAAGGCCTGGCTGGAGCGGGGCGGCACCTACGTGGTGGCGAATGTGCGCGGCGGCGGCGAGTACGGGCCGAGTTGGCATCTGGCGGGCACCGGCGCGGGACGGAGGCGGGTCGTCGAGGACCTGACGGCGGTGCTGGACTCGCTGGTTGCACGCGGCGTAACCACGCCGGAGGACATCTGCCTGTATGGCTCCTCGGCCGGGGGCCTGCTAGCCGGGGAGGTACTGGCCAGGTATCCGGAGCGAATTGGCGCGGCCGTCCTGGAGGCGCCGCTGGCGGACATGCGCCGATACACCCAGCTGTCGGCCGGGGCGGCGTGGACGGCGGAGTTCGGCGATCCAGATGACCCGGAGCAGTGGACGTGGCTGCGGGAGCACTCGCCGCTGCATCTGTTGCAGACGGGACAGGCCTATCCGCCGGTGCTGCTGCTGGCCTCGGCCGCGGACGACCGCGTGCATCCGGCGCATGCCCGCGCCCTGGCCCACCGGCTGGAGCAGCTGGGGCAGAAGGTGACTTACTTCGAGACTGCTGCGGGCGGGCACGGCGGCGGTGCCACCCACGCGCAGCAGGCCTTCGTGAGCGCTCTGATGCACGACTTCGCCCGCCGCCACACCCGCCGAGGTCGGTAGATCTTACGTGCCGAGATCGGTCGTTGTCACTGCCGAGGTCGGTCTGCAGCGCCCCGCACACCGGCATCCTCAGACGCGGCCGGGATGGTGGCGCGCTCGCGACGCATGGGCAGGCGGAAGGCCATGAATAGGGCCAGCCCCATGGAAACGGTCGGCATCCAGAAGGCTCGGCCGAACGCCCCCGCGGCCTGGGCGAGGCCGTTCGCCAACTCCGACCCGCTCAGCTCGCCGGCCACCGCCGCCGCGCCCGCGTCCGTCCCAGCCAGGAACAGCGCGAGCAGCACGGAAACGATCGCAATACCGACGGCGCCGAATACCTGCTGGCCGATGTTGAACAGGGTGGTGGCGTTGCCGACCTCCTCGCGATCGACCGCCTGCAGGGCCGCCGTCGACACCGGCATCATGGTGCCGCCGATGCCAAGCCCCTGAACCGTAAGCACGACCCCCAGCCACCACAGACTCGTGTCGGCTCCCACCTGGGTCAGCGCGAGCACAGAGACGAACATGGCCGCCATGCCGAAGGGCACCACCCGCCCGGCGGGCAGCCGGTCCACGAGGTTGGAGGCGATAGGCATGGTGATGAGCGCCCCCAAACCGGTGGGCGCGATGAAGAAGCCGGCCGCCATGGCACCCAGGCCGCGCACCTGCTGGAAGTAGGCGGGTAGGAGCAGCAGGTCCGCGGTGAAGCCGGCCTGGAAGAAGATCGCCAGCGCGATGGCATTGCGGTAGCCGCGCAGCCGCAGGATCGTCAGATCCAACAACGGGCGCTCGGCATGCAGGCTGCGGCGTACGAAGGCCGCCACCATCACCAGCCCCAGCACTAACGGCACCCACACCACCGGCGCGGTGATGGCCGCACCGCCGCCCGCGTTCGACACGCCCCACAGCGTCAGCGCCAGCCCGGGAGACATGAGCACAACGCCGGGAACGTCCAGGCGCACGGTGCCCCGATCGTCGTCGCGCGGGAGTAGGAACAGCCCGAGCCCGGCAGCCGCCGCCCCGAAGGGCAAATTAATGAGGAACACCCAGTGCCAGGAGGCGACCTCCACCAGCCAGCCGCCCAGGATCGGCCCCATGACGGGGGCGATCAGCATGGGGATGCCCATCAGGCTCATCATGCGGCCGAGGCTGTTCGGCCCGGCGGCGCGGGCGACCAGCGTGGTGCCCACGGGCATGATGCAGCCGCCGCACAGCCCCTGCACCACGCGCATGATGATCAGGAAGGCCAGGCTCGGCGAGAGCGCGCACAGCACGGAGGCGATGGTGAACAGGGTGATCGAGCCGATGTACATCCAGCGGGCACCGATGCGCTTCAGGCCCCAGTCTGTCAGCGGGATGATTGCGGCCACCGCGAGCGCATAGCCGGTGACGGTCCAGGAGACGGTCGAGTATGCGGGCAGGGCGCCGTCGGGCGCGGCGAAGTGGCGTTGCAGCGCGGGAATGGCGACGTTGATGATGGTGCCGTCCAGGACCGACATGAATGAGCCGATCATGACGACAGCGGCTACCCGGTAGGGGTTGGGCATTGCCTTATCGGGGGCGGGGGCGGGTCGGGGTTGTGCGGACACGAGATTTTGCTTTCTTCACGGGGCGATGCCTGGCTGGGTACGCGCGGCAGGGCCGTCTGGACGGGCGGGGCCGATGCGCATTGAGGGGCGGTACGCCGGGTGGGCCGGGGCTGAGCGTGCCGTCCCGGCGGTCAATGCCCGTCGGCCCCGGCGGGGCGCTGCTCCGAACTCAGCCTCCCGTGAACGGCCGAGGTGGGGCTGTGTACGGAGTCGGCCTCGGTGATCTCGCGGATAGGGCGGGCCGGAGTCCCGAAGGCGAGCCAGCCTGCGGGCACGTCGCGGGTGACCAGGCTGGCGGCGCCGACGACGGCGTCGTGTCCGATGGTGACTCCCGGCATGACGGTGACATTGGCGCCGAGCCAGACGCGGTCCTTGATGACGACGGGGTCGCCGTACTCGGCACCGCCGGTGTGACCGTCGGGGTAGGTCAGGTGCCGGCGCTCGGAGGCGAGCAGGGGATGGGTGCCGGCGGCAATGGTGACGCCGGGGCCAAGCTGAACGTCATCACCGATGGTCACGTGCACGTCGTCGAGCAGGGTGAGGTTGAAGTTGGCGAAGAAGCGCGCCCCGATGGAAGTGTGGAAGCCGCAGTTGACGTACAGCGGACCGCGCACGTATGCCTCCGGGCCGAGGGCGGCGAAGAGCTGCGGCAGGATCTCGGCGCGGGCGGGGTCCAGTTCGTCCAGCGTGTTGTAGCGGCGGCACAGGTCGTGGGCACGGGCCTTGAGTTTGCGGTAGGGAGGCCAGGCGGTGTCGAACAGCAGGCCGGCGCGGGCGCGGGCGTCCTGATCGTCCATATCGCACCTCCTCGTCCTGCCTCCGCCGGCAAACCGCACATTACCGGACCTTTCATCCGATTCTCGTCGACTTGAGAACCGCTTTCGCCCGCGCGGGGCAAAAGCCCGTGGCCACGGCGTTGTCCGCCATCGGGCGGATTCATACGGTGGCTTCAGTCGGCTCGCAGCGCCGTGACGCGCTGCACCGAGGGCGGTACTCCCACTGGGCGGGCGCTGTACGCATCAACCAGCACCGGACGGGGCCACCGCGGGCCCCACCGGACCCACAAAGGACGTGGATGAAAAGGACGTGGACAACATGAGCAACCTGCACCAGGCGAACGCCTCCCCCAACATCGACCGCCACTTCGACGCCGTCGTCATCGGCTCCGGCCCCGCCGGCTCGACGGCGGTGCGCGAGCTGACCGCAGCAGGCATGGACGTGCTCCTGCTCGAGGCCGGACGGGAGCTGACTGCGAAGGACTTCACGCCGCCGGTTTACGGCAAGCCCAAGCCCATGGGCATGGACATCATGACCCGCGCCAAGCGCATGCTGGGCAGCCGCCAGTTCAATCAGGCCCGCCGCTCCTTCTACTCCGACTCCTCCTCCCGGTTCCTGGTGGACGATCTGGCCAACCCCTACACCTACCCTCTCGACGCCCCCTACCTGTGGGTGCGCTCCCGGCTGCTGGGTGGCCGCATGCACGCCTACGGCCGGGTACTGCAACGCATGAGCGACGTGGATTTCAAGGCCGCCAGCCTCGACGGCGTTGGCATCGACTGGCCTTTCGAGTACGCGGACCTGGCCCCCTACTACGAGCGCGTGGAGGAGCTCGTCGGCGTGTACGGCGACGCCGACCCCGGCGTGAAGCACCCGCCCGCAGGCAAGTATGTGGGCCCCGGACACCTGAACGAGATGGAGCAGGAGTTCAAGCGGGTCGTGGAGTCCCGGTGGCCCGAGCGCCATGTGATCTCCTGGCGTTTCCAGGCGCCCTTCCTGGATCGTGTGCCCCCGGGCATCCGCGAGGCCAGGCGGACCGGCCGTCTGACCATCCGCACCGGCGCCGTGGTCTCCCGCATCACTACCAATTCCCGCACCGGCCTGGCCACCGGCGCCGTCTTCATCGACGCCCGCACCAGGCGCGAGCACCGGGTGACCGGTGACGTGGTCATTTTGTGCGCCTCGGCGATCGAGTCGGTGCGGCTACTGCTGAACTCCGGGTCGAGTCGTCACCCGGGCGGGCTGGCGAACTCCAACGGGCTGGTGGGCCGCTACCTCATGGAGCAGTCCATGACGCTCGGCTTCGGCGACGACGCCCGCCGCCCCGGTTACTTCGGCCCCTCCTCCCAGTGCGAGGAGGACCCCTTCTACGGCAACTCCGGCGGCTTCCTGATCCCCCGCTACCAGAACCTGCAGGGGCAGACCGAGGCCTACAAGCGCGGCTACTCCTTCCAGGGGCTGGCCGGGCGGGTGCCGGTGCCGGAGGACTCCCCCGCCATGTTCGGCTTCGGCGCCGGCGGGGAGATGCTGCCCCAGTACGGCAACCACGTGACCCTCTCGCGGCGGGTGAAGGACAAGTGGGGCATTCCCGCCGCGCACATCGTGTGCCGGCCGGACGACAACGACCGCACCATGGTTGCCGCCGCGGTACGGGACGTCACCGAGATGATGCGGGTAGGCGGCTACCGGACGAACTTCGTGGCCTCCACCTTCGGGGTGCACTCCAAGCGGGTGTGGCCGGACTTCAACCCCGCCCAACGGGCCATGTTCCGGATCGGGATCCGTATGAGCCTGATGATGGGGGTGTCCATCCACGAGGCGGGCGGCGCCCGCATGGGCCACGACCCGGCTACCAGTGTGCTCAACGGGGTCGCCCAGGCCTGGGACGTGCCCAATCTGTTCGTCACCGACGCCGCCTCCTTCCCCACCGGCTCCACGGAGGGTCCGGCACTGACGATCATGGCGGTCACCGCGCGCGCCTGCGACTACATCGCCCGTGCACACGCGGCCGGGGAGCTGACCCGCCCCACCCAGGACGTGGTGCTGTAGCCCTGTGTGCAGACGGCGCGTACCGGGCGGGTTCCGGAACCGGTGTGTTGGGGTGACCCGGGTCCCCCGAAATGCCCGGTCCGGGCGGAAGTGCACGCCGCACACAGACCCCGGCCCGATACCGTTTTTCGTTGAAATTCCGGTATCCACAACACCTCATCAGGGAGCCGGTGGCGCGCGTCACCGCGATCAGGAGACATTGGCACACCGCCCGCATTGATAGCGTGTTGCCACCAGCCACCGAGCGGATATCTACCCGGATGCCCCGGCTATCCGGATCATCCAACGATGATCCAACTAGGACCACTCGGCGGACCGCACAACACCGATTCAATTCAAGGAGCAACCCATGTTCTTCAGCGCTATCGACGCCAACACAGCCCGTGCCATCGCCGAGGCCGTCAACGACCGCCTCACCGAGAAGACCACCGACGAGCAGCAGTGAGCCCTCGCCCCTGACACGGTCGACGCGCCGCTTCAGTAGCAACCACGAACAATCACGCCCCCTGTACAACACAGGACGAGGCCAACGCATCCGGGCCGGAGACGATGAGGTCTCCGGCCTTTGTCGTGCCGTCGCCCACCCCGGTTCCGGGCTCTACCGCTCCCACGCGGCGAGCAGGCCGACGACGACGCCGGCTCCCGCGGCTGCTAACGTGCGCTCGGCGGCCTGACTCCGTACGCCGCCCGGGCACCGTTCCCGGGTGCGCACGATGTGAACCGGCCCCGTCCACGTCCGCTTCGACGACGGGCGTGGATTCCTCCTCCTGAAAGGACCACCATGTTCGTCTTGCTCCCCGCCACGGTCCCCACCACACCACTGGATGCCAGCACGATCCGCTTCATTGCGGAGTCGACCAATGCGATGCTGGAGGCACGGGCCGCGGAGCAGGCCGCGAGAGGCGAGCGCGGCGCCGGCGCACGCCAGCACGCCCCGGTCGGCACCCGAATGACGGCGCTACCGGTGAACTGACCGCATCGTCCCCATTCGTCTGCTACGCCACTTCCCCGTGGGTTACACCGGTGGAGCTTTATTGAAGAGCCCGCAGCCATTCAACAGCCCCCAAGCGGCGTAGCAGACGGCGAACCCGCGTAGTAAACAGCCGAAGGAAACCGTATGACCAAGAAGTCCCCCGTGACCACGGGCAAAGAGAGGCTCGCCGCCTTCATGGACGCGGTCCTCGCCATCATCATCACCATCCTCATTCTCGAACTGCCCCAGCCAGAGGTGGTCAGCCCGGCGGGGCTGTGGGCGCTGCACGAGGACCTGCTGGCCTACACGGTCTCCTTCGCGTGGCTTGGGCTGCTGTGGGCGCGGCTGCACAAGGATTGGAATCCCGCCGAAGTCATCACCCGCAGAACCGTCGGCCTGAGCCTGCTGCTGCTCTTCTTCGCCTCCTTCTTCCCCTACACCACGACGCTGGTGGCGCAGAATCCGGGCAACAGCACCGCACAGGTTGCCTATGGCCTGGTCTTTCTGCTGACCTCCATCAGCCGCGTGGCGGTGCGCCAATCGCTGCAAGACGCCGACCCCGAGAACGAAAAGCTGGCGCCGCCAAGCCGCGACAGCCGGACGCTGACTCCGGCGGAGTGGGGTCTGCAGGTGCTCGGGCTGGTGCTGGCAGCCGTCTGGGTACCGCGTGCGATGACGGTGGCGCTCCTGGGCGGTCTCATAGTCGGCCTGCTCGCCTATCTGCAGCGCCAGCGGGGCGAAGTGGGCGAATGACCCTCGCCGTCGGCAGCCGGCCCGCCAGTGACGCGACCAGGACGCTCAGGAGGTTGCGATGAACCCGGTCTCACCAGTTGACCTGGCGGAGGTGCGTCGCACCAACGCGCGGCTGGTCCTGGCCCATCTTTTGGAGCACGGACCCGCCTCCCGGTCTGAGATCGCTGAGAGGACCGGACTGTCCCGCAGTTCGTTGACCAACCTCATCAATCTTCTGCTCGCCCGGCGCGTGGTGCGGGAGGGAGCCGTGACCTACAGCGGTAGTGCTGGCCGCCCCCGACGCCAGGTGGAGGTGGATGCCCACGGCGCGGCCCTGGCCTCCGTGCAGGTCGACGGGGAGCAGATCCGTGTGCTTGTCACCGGCCTTAGCGGCGACCGGATCTGTGAGGCGAGAGAGCTCACCGGGGACACTGCGCCGCAGGTAGTACGTGACCGGGCTGTCACACTGGTGAGCCGATGCCTACCCCCGGACCGTGGCCTGGGCGGCCTGGCTGTGACCGTCTCCGGCCCGGTGGTGGGCTACCCTGAGGTCGTCGCCCTGTCAACTGACCTCGGTTGGGAAGCCCCGGTGGACCTTCTCACCCTGTTCTCCCAGAGCCTGCCCGGTGTCCCGCTCGCACTGGAGAAGAACGCTAACGCAGCTGCGCTGGCAGAGTTCCATCATGTAGAGGGTGCGACGTCCCTGATCCTCCTCCACGCGGATCCGGGCGTGGGCTCGGGTATCGTGCTTGATGGCCGAGTGCTGCGCTCTCCTGACGGGGTGGGTTCAGAGGTAGGGCACATCCCTGTCAGCCGGGAGGAGATCGTCCCATGCGGCTGCGGCATCCCCGGGTGCTTGAGTTCCGTGGCGAGCCCGGCCGCCATGCTCGTGCGCAGCGGGGTGAGGCCGGACGGCCAGCTGCGGGGTCATCTCCACGCGTTGACCCGCCAAGCTCTTGACGGGCCCTCGCCCCAGAGGGCGGCGGTGCTGGACTGTGTGCCCCACATCGCCCGAGCCGTGAACGCCGCGCGAGCAGTGATCGGCCCCAGTCCGGTAGTGCTCGGCGGGCTGTGGCGGGATCTCAGCCCTGTACTGGCGCCTGCGCTGGCTGGGATGGTGCGCACGATCGGCCCCGCGCCCGAGCCGCAGGTGCAGCAGGCGAGGCTGGGGGAGGACGCGGTCCTGCGTGGCGGAGTGCTGCTGGCGCAGGAGGCGGCTCTGCGTGACCCGCTGGCATTGCCGCACGGAGGGGCGGCGACCAGCCAATAATGCAAAGCTTGCATTAATTGACTATCGGTGGCAGAGTTGGCAGCGCCGGCAGTCCTTCGCGTCGCGCGCGACGCTCCCGGGTGCAGCGCAGCACCCACCTCTACCAAGGAAGCTCACACATGTCCACGGCACCTTCTGCCACCGCTGCCGCCCCTCCAGGCGGTTACGGGCGTGACTACCGTACGTCCGTCTTCGAGAGGATCTCCTACGGCATGGGCGACGTCGCCTGCAACGTCGTCTTCGCCCTGACCTCCGGGCTGGTCGTCTACTTCTACACCAACGTGGTCGGCGTATCCGCGGGCCTCGTTGGCACCATCCTGCTCCTGTCCCGCGTCTTTGACGGGATCTCGGACCTCGCCATGGCCCAAGTCATGGACAAGACCAGGTCCCGGCACGGAAAGGCGCGTGTCTGGCTCCTGTGGATGTCCGCGCCCTACGGGCTGAGCGCGATCGCCCTGTTCGCGGTCCCCGCGCACGCAGCGTCCGCCGTGCAGGCTGTCTACATCTTTGTCACCTACAACCTGTGCACCACCGTGGTCTACACGGCCCTCAACCTTCCCTACTCCTCGCTGGCACCCCTCATGACGCGTGAGGACCAGGACCTGGCGCGGCTCAACCTGTTCCGCATGTCCATGTCCCCGATCGGGAACATGATCGTCACCGCCTGCACGCTCCCATTCATCCGTCTGCTCGGCGGCGACCAGCGCGCCTGGGTCACCGTCACAGTCATCTACTCGGTCATCGCCTTCAGCATGCTCATATGGACCTTTCTTGTCTGCAAGGAGCGCTTCCACGACGACGCCACGGCCAGGGCCGAGTCACTGCCCTTCCTTGTGCGTCTGCGGACCGCCGGCTCCAACAGGTACTTTCTCATCCTGCTGCTGACGATGATTGCCGTCTCGGTGTATCAGAACGTCAACGGCACCGTCTCGACCTACTACGCCCAGTATGTGCTCGGCAACGCCGAACTCATGGGCGTCATCCAGACCGCTGAGAGGATTCCGTGGATCCTCGGCATCATGGTCATGGCCCCGGCTATCCGGCGACTGGGCAAGCGAAACCTCGTCCTGGGCGGCGCATGCCTGTGCGTGGCGGCCCAGATCGCACCGCTCCTGGCCCCCTCCAGCCTCCCACTGGTCACCGCGGCGGCCGTGGTGCGCGGCATCGGGGAGGCGCCGTTCTATGGGTGCATCTTCACCATGATCGCCGACACCATCGACTTCGGCCACTGGCGCACCGGCGTCCGTGTGCACGCCCTGCTGTTCTCCGCCTTCACAGTGGGTCAGAAGTTCGGTACCGGTGTGGCTGGGTGGGCGGTAGGCCGACTGATGGATGCCTCCGGCTTCACCGGCCTCACCCGGGAGATACCGGCCGCCGTCGACATGGTTCGGCACCTCTACATCTGGGGTCCGATCCTGGCGTGGACGGCGGTTGTGCTGCTCATGCTCGCCTACCGTCTGGACCCCAGCCTTCCCGCCATCCAGCAGGAGTTGGCCGAGCGCGACAAGCAGGAGGAGAGCAAATGACAGACGTAATAGTCCCCGCGACGTGGGGGACTAACCCGGTGGCTGCCGTGACCACGGCGGCAAATGGGACGCGGCTGGCCTATGAGGAACTCGGCCATCCTGGCGCGCCGCTACTCCTCCTGGTCCAGGGCTACTCCGCCCAACTCGTCGGCTGGCCCTCCGGCTTCTGCCACGCACTCGCCGCGGCCGGGTTCCGGGTGATCCGCTTTGACAATCGTGACATCGGCCTGTCTCAGCGCTTCCCCGACGCCGTCTACTCCCTGGCCGACATGGCGGACGACGCCGCCGGCCTCATCAAGGTGCTGGGCGGGGGCCCGGCCCACGTCGTCGGACAGTCCATGGGAGGGATGATTGTCCAGGAGCTGGCAATCCACCATCCCGGATTGGTGGCCTCCCTGACCGTCATGTACTCCACAGCGTGCGCGCGGCGTCACTTCGTCACCCCGATCACCGAACTCGGCGCCCCGGCCCCGGTGGGCAGCCGGGAGGAGGCGGTAGCCCAGTACGTCGCCAACGAGAGCCACGTGCGTCAGGGACGCTATCCCGTCGACCTGGGCTACCTGTGGGAGATCGGCCACCAGTACGTGTCACGAGGCTGGGATCCTGAGGGGGTAAACCGGCAGCGTCGCGCCATGCAGGCCGACCGGGATCGGGCCGAGGACCTCCGGCTACTGAACTGCCCGACGCTGGTTGTACACGGATCCGACGATCCACTGATCAGCGTGGACGGGGGCAGGGAGATCGCCTCCCTCGTCCCGGGGGCGCGGCTCGACGTCGTCGAGGGCATGGTGCACGCGATACCGCACCAGCTGTGGCACCGCTTCGCTACTGAAATCGCTGAGATCGCGGGGGTCATCGGGACCGGTACCGTCGGGAGGCCCGGGTTCGGCGCGGGGTACTGAGCGCTGAGCCTCTGAAGCTCAGCGCGATCGACGCATCGGGAGCCCTGGCGCGGGGCGTTGAGGCTCCCGATGCCTCAGGCCAACCTGCCTCGGCATCACCGGGAGAAGGCTGGCTTGTCAAACCCCAGGTCTTGCGGAGGGTGTTGTACCTGGCGCCGGTGGTCACCAGCCGGGGTTGATTGACGCTCATCATGGTCGACATTTTCAGTGTTCGCATCCACGGCGTCGGGGGATGCGGTGTGGTGGTCGCCTTCGGGTGTGGGAGGTCGTGTTCGGGTCGGCAAGGTC
>NZ_JAUMUL010000076.1 GCF_030530635.1 Actinomyces sp. | reverse complement strand
CGACGACGGGCACGTGATCGCTGGGGCCCTTGCCCTTGCGCTCGTCCCGGTCGATCGTGGCGGCGCGCACGCGCGCCGCGAAGGTCTCCGAACCGTAGACGAAGTCGATGCGCATACACAGTGATCACACTGGACATCATATGCTTCAACTAATCAATAGCATCTATGGATCAAGCGGCATTTTCTAATACCATTCCCATAATGGCTCCAGTAGCAATTGCGGCAATTCAGTCAATATTAGGATACTGCCTACTTTTACGCGCGGTAATAACGGTGAATGACCGGCAAAATCAGACCAATCACTCGAGGGCGCATGATGACGACCACGGTCCCTGATACGCATATATGACGGTGGCTTAGGTCACTGGAGACTTTCGTGGTGATCCACTCACACCAGACCTGACCCCGACCGGCTACGGCAACTGGGACTACCGCCTGGCAGGAGGCTCTGGCGCCGGAGTCACTGACCTCCGGTTTGTTCCGGCAAGTGGGCCACCACGGCGAGCTGAAGCGGAAGCCGGTCCCGCAGCGCCGGATCGCTGAAGCGGTAGCCCTCCACGTCTCGTTCCATGAGCTCGGGCCAGCGGCACCAGGCGGAGAAACGGGTCTCGGTCACCTCGTCGATGACCAGACCGGCTTCGAGCAGCGCGGTGAGGATCTCGCCTACGCCGTGATTCCACTGGTGGCTGACCGTATGGGTGATGGTGGGCGACCCATCGGCGGCGGCGACGTAGGAGCCCTCGTCCTCCCAAGTCATGGGTTCAGTGCGTTGGAAGTAGGGCTCGTGAAGCGTCAGGCCGTGGGTGGTGTCGTCCCCCACCGCCTGCAGCACAGGGTGGTCGTCGCGCAACACCAGGCGGCCCCCGGGCCGCAGCAGCGAGGCGACCACGCGGGCCCAGGCCGCCACGTCGGGCAGCCAGCACAGCACCCCCAGAGAGGTGTACACGAGGTCGAAGTCTCCCGTAAGCGCCTGACGGGCGTCATAGACATTGGCCTGCACGAAGTCGATGTCGACGCCGGCGCGCTCGGCAATGGACCTAGCGCGGCACAGGGATTCCCCCGACAGGTCTAGCCCCACCACCCGGCGGGCGCCCAGACGGGCCAGGCTCACCGTGTCCAGACCGAGATGGCATTGCAGGTGAACTACGTCCAATCCGTTCAGGTCGCCCAGGCGCTCGCGGTCCGGGGCGATCTCCGCGGTGATGGCGGTCGGGGAGGCGAGCAGTTCATCAATGCCGTAGCCGCTGGCCTCGTGAAGGGCCGCACGGTCATCCCAGTTGGCACGGTTGTCGGAGAAGCGACCGGCATGATCGGCCAAGGCGGCCCGGACGGCGTCATTCATGGCGCCAGTGTCCCATGCCCGCTCCGCGCATCGGGCTCCGTCGAGTCAGCGGGCGCCGGTGGGGACGGCGCCGGTGGCGCGCCCACCCTCCACCAGCACCAGCCACCGGGAGACCGTACGCGCCCTGGCCAGGGCGTCGGCGGCCGGTTGCCCGGTCATCTGTGTGGTGACGGCGGCCGCCGGCAGCACAGTACAGACCTGGCCGACGGTGACGGCGTCGTCGTCTGGAAGGCCGGATCGCTCCAGCTCGGCCAGGGCGGGACCGTCTAGCATGCCCAGAATCCGCGCGCCGTCGGCCACGAGCACCAGCCCCGCTCCGGCGTCGAGCTGCTCACGCGCAACGACCAGAGGTGTTTCGACGTCGACGACGGCGACCGGCCGGGTCAGGGCGCGCAGGTCGAGCCGGGCGGCGGCGCGAGTACCCCGCCCCAGTCCGAGTGCCCTCCAGGAGGTGGCGGCGATGGGCCAGGCGACCATGGCAGCCAGTATCAGACTGAAGGACTCGGGCCGTCTTCCCGCCAGCAGCGGTGTCAGGATCCAGCGCCAGGCTATCCCCGCCACCACCGCCAGGCCGCCGACGGCGGCCACCCGCTGTCCCAGCCGGCGTCTGCCTGTCAACTGCTCGACGAGGGCGCTGAGCGCATGCCCGCCGTCAAGCGGCAGTCCCGGCAGAGCATTGAAGATGGCGAGGGCGAGGTTGACCCAACTGACGACCCACAGCCAGACATAGAGCGGTTCGGATGCGATCCGGCTGAGCATGCTGGTTCCGGCGATCCCCAGAACCAGGTTCGCGGCCGGCCCAGCCAGGGAGGTGATCACATCCTTCCAAGGACGCCACCGGTCGGAGGGACCGAAGGTGGTGCGCCCGCCCCAAAGGTACAGCTCGTAACGCACCGGCCGACGCCCCAGCAGCGTGCCCGCCGCACCGTGGGCCAGTTCATGCACCAGGATGCTCACTCCGACTCCGAGCACTGCAGCCACCACGATACCCACTACCGTGGCAAAGTCCTCGCCGTCCAGCAGCGCCAGCATCACTGGATACCAGCTGCCGGCGATGATCAGACCGAGCAGCAGCGAGGTCGGGGCGACGACAACAGGAGCGCCGCCGAGCGTGAACAGCGTCCAGGACTCCGACCGGCGTCGGGCGGTTGAAGCGGTCATGCCCCGACCTTAACGGCGCACGCCGAGAGTCCCCTCACCGGCAGCGGTGTTCAGCCGTCGGAGTTCAGGGTGTCCGCATTCTCAGCCGTGATCCACACCGCCTCGGTGTAGTTGACGACATCCACCTTCTCGCCCTTGATGAGCCGGTCCATGACGTCGACTGCGAGCGCTCCGATACCGGCGGTGTCCTGTGAGACGGTTCCCGCCATGCCGCCGTTACTGATGGAGGCGACCCCGTCATCGGTCGCGTCCACGCCGGATACGTGCACATCGTCGCCCCTCCCGGCATTCGTCAGGGCCTTGAGCGCCCCCAGTGCCATCGAGTCGTTCTGCGCGACGATCGCGTCGATCCGTGTGCCGGTGGACAGCCAGTTCTCGGTTACGGTCAGGGCCTCGGCCGTATCCCAGTTGGCGGTCTGCTCAAGAACGATGCTCACCCCCGGGTGCTCGGCCAGTACCGCGTCGTAGCCCGCCTTGCGCTGCAACTGTCCGTCGGAGCCCATGGGGCCGTACAGGACGGCGACCTGGCCCTGTTCACCGATCGCCTCAATGACTTTCTCCATTTGCAGTTTGCCCGCGGCGGTGTCGTCACCACCGATGTAGGCGGCGGCCCGGTCCTGTTGTTCGGCCTGCTGCACGATGGTGGCGATCGGGATCTCCGCCTCATTGGCCGCCTTGAGGCCGGGGGCGATCCCCTCCTTCGAGACGGGCTCGACCAGGATGCCGGCATATCCCTGGGCCACCGCTGACTCGATCTGACTGATCTGCGTGGCGGCATCACTCTTGCCGTCGAAGACGGTGACCGAGAGCCCGAGGCGATCACCCTCCTCAACGGCGGCGCCCGCTACCGTGGTGGTGAACGAGTTGGTCATGTGGCTCATCACCAGTGCGATCCGAGGACGTCCGTCGGTTGCTCCCAGTGAGCACGCCGAAAGCATGGACGCGGCCATGATCAGGGCGCCGACTGTTGCCAGCACGCGTTTCATATTCCCTCCTCCTGCAGTTATTGGCCCGTCCCCGCCGGTCACCTGCGCCGCCTTGCCTTGACGTCCAACAGCACTGCGGCCACGATGATGGCGCCCTTGACCAACCGCTGGAAGTTCGCGTCGATCCCGAGGATGTCGAGGCCATTGGCGATCACCGCGATCATCAGTGCGCCAATCAGCACTCCCGATGCCCGGCCGCGGCCGCCTGACATGGACACTCCGCCGATCACTACTGCGGCGATCGCGTCCAGCTCGTAGGACTCGCCCGCAGTGGGGGCGCCGCTGATGGTGCGTGAGGCGAGCAGCACGCCGCACAGGCCCGCCAGCAGGCCGGCAATGACGAAGACCGATACCTTCGAGCGTCGAACATTGACGCCGGAGACCTCTGCGGCCACCGGATTGCCGCCGACGGCTTACACCCTCCGGCCGTACACCGTCCGGCGCAGCACGAAGGCACACAACACGAAGACGATCAGGAGATAGATCGCCATCACGGGGAAGCGTCCGATCCTGGCGCTGGCGACGTTCTCGAACGCCTCGGAGACGTTGAAGATCGGGGCGCCGCCGGAGACGATCAGGGCCAGCCCGCGCACGGCGGTCATGGTGCCCAGGGTGACGATGAATGAGGGGATCGCCCCGTAGGCAACACCGATTCCGTTGAGCAGGCCCACCAGCGCACCGACGCCGAGTGCGGCCAGTATCGGCACGATGACGGGGTATTCGCCGGGGTGGGCGAGCATGGCGGCGACCACCCCGGACAGACCGATGGTCGAGCCGACGGACAGGTCGATCTCCCCGGAGATGATGACGAACATCATGCCCATCGCGAGGATGCCGTTGATCGTGGTCTGAACGAGGATCAGCAGCACGTTGTTCACGCTGAGAAAATGATGCTCGGGAGACACCAGCCACAGCGCGAGCACCAGGGCCAGAAATACCAGCAGGATGCCCGCGTCGCGGACGGACCAGGCCTTCACTCTCTGTACTATGGGTACTACGGCATTCATGATTCATCCTTCGAATCGCGAGGCGAGCGCCATAACCGCCTCCTGAGAGAATTCGGAGCGTTCCAGCGTCCCGGTGCAGCGCCCCTCCGCCAGAACCATGATCCGATCGCTGAGCCCGATCAGCTCCCCCATCTCCGAAGAGATCAGGATGACGGCCTTCCCCTGCTCGACCAGATCACCGATGAGCTCGTAGATATCGCGTTTGGCGCCGACGTCGATACCGCGGGTCGGCTCGTCGAAGACGACTACGTCGGGCTCGGTCAACATCCACTTGGCCAGTACGACCTTCTGCTGGTTACCGCCTGACAGCTCGGCGACGTACTGGTTCGGCGAGGTCGCCTTGACCCGCAGAGACTGCATGTAATGAGTCACGGTCCGGCGCTCCTTCCGGGGTCTTATCAGACCGCCGGCGAACAGCCGTCCCAGGGACGGCAAGGTGACGTTCTCCAGCACTGTGCCGGCCAGATTGAGGCCGGTGCGCTTGCGGTCCTCGGTGATCAGGGCGATTCCGCGCCCGATGGCGTCGGCGGGACGACGCAGCTTGACTTCTACGCCGTCGCGCAACACGGTGCCCTCGCGGTGTCGGCCGAATCCGAACAGCGACTCGACCAGCTCGGACCTGCCCGCGCCCACGAGCCCGCCGATGCCGAGGATCTCCCCGCGGCGCAGCGTCAGACTGACATCGCGAACGTGGTCGGGAACACTCCAGTGCCGCACTTCGAAGGCCGGCTCTCCCACCGGCACTTCCCGCTTGGGGAAGGCGTCGTCGATGCTCCTGCCGACCATCGCCCTGATCAGGGTCTGCTCGTTGAATTCCGTGGCCGGCCCGGTGATCACGTGCGCGCCATCCCGCAGCACCGTGATGCGGTCCGCGATGCGGAAGATCTCCTCCATCTTGTGGGAGATGTAAATGATACCCGTGCCCGCATCACGTAGGCGCCGGATTTGCGAGAACAGGCTCTCCGCGTCATCGTCGGTGATCGCAGAGGTGGGCTCGTCCATGATGACTATGCGCGCCTGCACTGACAGCGCCTTGGCGATCTCCACCTGCTGACACTGGGCGACGGACAGGTCGCGCATGTAGGCGTCCACGGGCAATTTCACGTCCATGGCGTCAAGCAGCCTGACGGCCTCCCGGCGCATGCGGCGCAGGTCGGCCAGCCCCAGGCGGCCCCGGGGTTCACGTCCGATGAAGATGTTCTCGTACACGCGCATGTCCAGCACCGGGTTGAGCTCCTGATGGATCATCGCGATGCCGTGGTCCATGGCGCGGCGGGGCGAGTCGATCCGAACCGGCTGCTCATCAACCAGGATCCGACCGGCGTCGGCGTGCAGAACACCGGCGAGGATCCGCATGAGCGTGGACTTGCCGGCCCCGTTCTCACCCATCAGGGCGTGCACCTCACCACTGCGCACATCAAGGGACACGTCGTCGAGCACCTTGATGCCGGCGAAGGACTTACTTACTGCCTGCGCCTCAAGCACCGCCTCGCCCATAACCGCTCCTTTGCGTAGACGATTCTGTGACCTGAAGCCTAGGGCGATAATCATTGTCCAGTCAATGGGCAGTCTGGGATGTAGAACGCCGCCATCCACAGGAGGTGTTGACGCATGGCCTTGGCACCTGACTGTGGACAGCGGGCAGCTCCGGCGCCGTCCACGTCACCGGACCGCGGTAGGTTCAGTCCCGTGAGTGAGCACCAGAACCGTCCCGACGCGGTACCCGCCGCAGGCCCCGCTGTCGGCGCCCGCCCCACCGGCCCCGGCGGTAGCGGCCGTCGTCGGGGCTCGGCGCGCACGGCACTGTCGCCCTCGCGAGCGAAGGACTTCATGCAGTGCCCGCTGCTGTTCCGGCTGCGGACGGTTGACCGCATCCCGGAGCCCGGCTCCCTGGCCACCCATAAGGGCACGCTCGTGCACGCGATCCTGGAGAGCCTGTATGACTTGCCGGCCCATTCACGCACCCGGGAGGCCGCCCTGGACATGCTTCCCGACCAGTGGGAGGCACATCGGGAGAAGAACCCGGTGGTGATGGACCTGTTCGACGACCCCGCCCAAGTCGGCCCCTGGCTGGATGAGGCCCGCGAGTTGATTGCCGCCTACTTCCAGATGGAGAACCCCAAGCGCCTGGAACCGGCCGAAAGGGAACTGTTCGTGCAGACGGAGACGCGCGACGGTCTGCTGCTGCGCGGCTTCATCGACCGCCTGGACGTGGCCCCGAACGGCGCCATGCGCGTAGTGGATTACAAGACCGGCCGCTCCCCCGGCCCGCGCTTCCAGGAGGAGGCCCTGTTTCAGATGCGCTTCTACGCCCTGGTGCTCTGGCGCCTGCGTGGCCGCGCACCGGCCCGCCTTCAAATCGTCTACTTGAAGGATGGCCGCACCCTCACTCACGATCCGCGTCTGCCGGAGTTGGAGAGCACCGAGACCAAACTCGCTCGCATCTGGGACGAGGTGGAGGACTGCGCCGCTGTGGGTGAGTTCCCTCCGCACCGCACCCGGTTGTGCGACTGGTGCGCATATCAGGCCCTGTGCCCCTTGTTCGGCGGGGTCACCCCCGAGCTGCCTGCCGACGGCGTCGCTCGGCTGCTGACCGCCAGGCCTACGTCGGCGACCCAGGCCTGACTCACCCGGGCGTCTCGCAAAGTGGTACGCCTTTGGCATGCGGCCCCACGTCGTGCTTAGCATCGCGACCACGGTCACCGGCAAGGCCGGTCATCGCCTGGAATCACCTCCCACCCTGTACGGAAGACGAACTCATGAGCTCCCAGATCGCAGCCCACAACCTCCGCGCCCGCCGCGGAGCGTGTTGTTGCATGCTCGACCTGGCCAGGGCTCACTGACGCAGCAGCACCCCGGTACACGCAAGTACGGGTACCCGGCCCCTGCATCCTCCCCGGCCCTCCGGTACAACGGCATGCACCGGTGGGCAGCCCTGGTCAGGTCATTGCCCAACCCCACGATCGCGGGTGGGCCATGTCTGCGGCCGACGGCGCACCATCGCGCCGGAGCAGCACCCCGCCCGCGTCCTTAGATCACATTTCACCGGACCGCTCTTGGCGCGGTTCCGGCAGTCGGACAAAGGACCTCCAATGATTCTCACCGGACTACTCGTCGGCGGCGTGCTCGGACTCATCCTCCAACGCGGCCGCTTCTGCATCACCGGCGCCTTCCGGGACCTCTGGGTCTCCGGCTCCTGGCGCTGGATGACCGCCTTCCTCCTGGCCGTCGCCGTCCAGGCTGTCGGCGTGACCCTGTTGACGTCCACCGGCGCCATCACCCCGGAGGTGCCGACTTTGTCAGTGGTGGCGACCGCGGCCGGCTCCCTGCTGTTCGGCGTCGGCATTGTGCTGGCCGGGGGCTGCGCCACCGGAACCTACTACCGTGCCGGTGAGGGCCTGGTGGGATCCTGGTTCGCACTCATCGCCTATGCCGTCACCGCGGCCGCCTCGAAGACGGGCGTCCTGGAGCCGTTGACCACATGGGTCAAGGGCCTGTGGGCCACGGAGCTGACCACGATCCCCGCCACCTTCGGCCTGCCCGATTGGGTCGGCGTGCTGCTGCTGGCCGCTGGCGTCGCTCTACTCGTGCGCCGGCAGCGCCTGCTCGCTGCGAGCCGGCCCGTCACCGCCCAGTTGGATGCCCGGCGTACGGGTCTGAACCACCTGTTGTTCGAGCGTTCCTGGAGCCCACTGGCCACAGGAGTGCTCGTCGGACTGGTGGCGATCATCGCCTGGCCGACCTCCTGGGCCAGCGGGCGCCACGACGGGCTGGGGATCACCACGCCGTCATCCAATCTTGTCGGCTGGTTGGTGACTGGGGACGGCAGCCGACTCGACTGGGGTGTGCTGCTGGTGCTGGGGATTCTCATCGGCTCTCATCTCAGCGCGCGCGCCTCGGGGGAGTTCCGGGTCCGCGTCCCCTCTGCAACTGTGATACGCCGCTCGATCGCGGGTGGACTGCTCATGGGTGTGGGTGCCGCGTGGGCCGGCGGCTGCTCCATCGGTAATGCCCTGGTGCAGACCTCCCTGCTCTCCTGGCAGGGTTGGACCGCGCTCGTATTCCAGGTACTCGGTGTTGGCGCGGCCGCCTACGTAACTCTCATTCGTCCACGCAACCGCAGGCGTGCCGCCCGCGCCGCGGCGGCAGCGACCGCCTCCGAGCCGCGGAGTGTATCCGAGGCCGCGAGCACGCCCGCGACGACACGCTGACACCACCCCGTGTCAATCGATCTCTGCCATTGAACCCATAGAAAGGAACCCGTCATGCGCACCGTGTTGGAGACCGAGGGACTCGTCTGCCCCTTCCCCGTAATGGAGGCCGAGGAGGCGATGGACTCTTTGGCCACCGGTGATGAACTCGTCATCGCCTTCGACTGCACCCAGGGCACCCAGTCGCTGCCCGCCTGGGCGGCGGATAACGGCTACACCGTCACGGAGTTCACCAAGACCGGTGATGCCTCCTGGAGCATCACCGTCCGCAAGTAGTCCCCGCCCCGCCTCTCGCCCCGAGTGCCGACGGCGAGAGGCGGGGCGCGCCGTCACCATCCGCCCGGTTGGGCCCGGCGCAGTCCGTATACGGTTGACCCCATGGAACACAGGAGGCTCGGGCGGACCGGGCTACGCGTCTCAACGGTCGGTCTGGGCACCATGACCTGGGGACGCGACACCGATGAGATCGAGGCCAAGGACCAGCTGGAGATCTTTCTCGACGCCGGAGGCACCCTGGTGGATACGGCCGCCTCATACTGCGAGGGCGCCTCGGAGGAGGTTATCGGGGGATTGCTGGCCGGCGCCGTCGATCGGCGCGACGTGGTGCTGGTGTCCAAGGCGGGCGTGCGCACCTGGCGCACCGGTGCACGCTCGACCGCCGCCGACGCCTCCCGCGGTACCCTCCTGGACACGCTGGACGACTCCCTGGCCCGTCTGGGCACCGACCATTTGGACCTGTGGCTGGTACAGGTGCCCGACGGAATCACGCCCTTCGAAGAGACAGCCGATGCCCTGCGCACCGCGGTGGCCACCGGTCGCACCCGGTATGTGGGCGTGTCGAATCACCCGGCCTGGGCGAGCGTGCACGTGGCCGCTCTGCTACGCGAGGCCGGTGGTCCGGGCATGGCCGCGGTGGAGGTGGAGCACTCACTGCTGTCGCGGGGTATTGAGCGTGAGTTGCTGCCGGCCGCGGACGGACTCGGCTTCGGCGTCGTCGGTTATGCACCGCTGGGCCGTGGAGTACTGACCGGCAAGTACCGTGCCACCACTCCCCCGGACTCACGGGGCGCCTCCCCGCACCTACGCTCCTACGTGGCCCCCTACCTGGGTGAGCGACATCAGGGCATTGTGGAGGCCGTGGCCACGGCCGCCGTCGGCCTGGACCGCAAGCCCGTAGAGGTGGCCCTGGCGTGGGCCCGCGACGCCGCCGGGATCGCCGCCACCATTGTGGGGGCCCGCACCCCTGGGCAGCTGCACGGCGCCCTGGCGGCAGAGGACTTGGTCCTGCCCGTACAGATCCGGCACGCCCTGAACGAAGTGACGGCGCCTGAGATCGGCTATCCGGAGCGTTTTTGAGCATCTGCCTCCGTAATCGACCACCTTTTGACGGATAGGTTAAAGCAACCTAATCTGGCGGCGGTCGCGGTCACCGGATGCAAGGAGAAGAGGACTGCCCGTGCGCAAGAAGAACATCGTGGTATCACTGCTCCCGGCGGCGCTTGGTCTGCTGCTGCTCCTCGGCGTGCTGACGGTCTTCTCCGCCTGCGGGCCGAAGGACGACGGCTCTTGGATGCGTTGCCACGACTGTCAGAACGCGGTTGCCGCCGGCGCGGGCGCACTCGCCGTACTGTTCGGTGCCGCCGCCTTCGTGCCGTCTCGGGCCGCACGGATCGGGCTGCAGGCCGTCGGCGTAATCGGAGCCGTCGTCGTATTCTTCATTCCGGGGGCCATCTGCCCCATGTGCATGCTGCGTACCATGCGCTGCTACACGGTCTTCCAGCCTTTCGTCCGGATCATGACGGCGCTGATCGCCGGTTCCGGCCTGCTCACCCTGTTGGTCTCCTGGCGTCGGCGTGGAACCGCCTGACCGACTCCCGCCCATGCCCACCGCCCCCTCCTTTACTCTCAGGATCGTTGCACTCGCGACGACGGTGCTCGTACTCGCAGCCGTTGCGGGCCTGGCGGTTGTGGCTCACCAGCGGCGGACAAGTCACCGGGAGGCGGTGGCCGCCGACCCGGCTCTTGCCTACCGGAGCGCCACTAAGGGCGAGGTGATCGAGCTAGGCGTCTACGAGCAGGATGGCGACGCGGCTGATGGCGCCGAGCCGATCCAGTGGTTCGTTCTCGATCGGCTCGATAACCGACTGCTCCTGCTCAGCGTGGACTGCCTGGCCTCCCGCCCCTATAACGCCGAGTCCTTCGCCGCCGTCACCTGGGAGCACAGCGACCTGCGCCGCTGGCTGAAC
This sequence comes from Actinomyces sp., assembly GCF_030530635.1. Taxonomy (GTDB): domain Bacteria; phylum Actinomycetota; class Actinomycetes; order Actinomycetales; family Actinomycetaceae; genus Actinomyces. The sequence goes on along the minus strand of NZ_JAUMUL010000076.1, from coordinate 4,319 downwards.
GACGCCTTCTTGGACACCGCCTTCACCGCTGCCGAACAGCAACTCATCAGTCCCGCACAGCTGCGTAACGACGACCAGAGCATTGTCGGTATCAGCGGCGGGCAAGACACCACCGACCGCGTCTTCGTCCTCAGCCAGACCGAGGCGCTCATTTACCTGCATGACGACGCTGACCGCGACTACTTCGGCAGAGCGGCCGTCTCCACGTATGCCGCCACCGGAACACTGCACGTGGATGAGGAGGGGCTGGCGGACTGGTGGTTGCGTTCACCGGGCGGTTACGAGTACACGGCCCAATACGTACGGACCAACGGGGAGACCGCCGTGTCCGGCGCCTACGTGGATGCCGAATATGGGGTGCGTCCCGCCCTGTGGCTGGATGTCTCCGAGGCCGGTGACGGCGCACCGTGAAACGTCGGCTCACTTTGTGGCACCTTCCCTGCCTGAGTCTGCGCGCCCATCCGGCTCGCACGGCGATTCTGCTGGCCCTGGTCTTCGCACAGGCCGCCTGCGTGTTCAGCGGTCTGCTGCTGGTGCAGGGCCTGCGGCAGCAGGCGGCGCTGGCCGAGCAGCGGCTGGGCGCTAACGTGCTGGTATACCCGACCGCAGCCATGAACCACCTCCACCAGGATCAGCTACTCATGCAAGGCACCCCGGTTCAGGTATACCGGCCGCGCTCCACGCTCTCCCGTCTGGACGACAACGACGACATCGCCGCCGTGTCCTACCAGCTGTATCTGTCCGACACCCGCGCGGACGGGCAGCAACTGTGGATCGTCGGCTTCGACCCCGACACCGACTTCGTCATCTCCCCATGGCTGGCCGAGGGCCCCGACTGCGAACTGGGCGATGGCGTCGCCGTCGGCTCCGGGGTGGAGGCGACACCGGCCGGTCCGGACTCGCAGACGGTGGAGCTGTTTGGGCGGCCACGGACCGTGGCCGCGCACCTGCTACCGACCGGCTCCGAATTGGACACTGCCGTCTTCGTCAGTCTGGAAGTCCTGGGCGAGGTGATCGACGACTCGCTCGCCGCAGGTGTGGACGCCTACGCCGATGTCGACCCGCAACGCGACTACTCCGCGGCTCTGCTACAAGTGCAGGACCGGGAGGATGTGGAGGCGGTGACCGCCTGGATCAACATCTATGTGCGCAAGGTTACCGCGGTAGGCGCCGACGCGTCCCTGACCGCCACCGCCTCCGGGATTGGCGGGCACACCGCCGTTATCGTGGCTGCCACCGGATGCGCCTGGTTGCTCCTGTTGGCCGCTCTCGTCATCGTTCAAAGGCTGCTCATGCGTGAGCGCAGAGCCGAGTTGTACGTGTGGCAGGTCGTCGGTGCCTCGCACCGCATGATCGGCCGCGTCATGGCCGGGGAGGCGGCGCTCGTCCACGCGGTCGGTGCCTTGGCCGGGGTGGCGGTGGCCGCGCCGCTGCTCGCCGGTATTGGCAGCGATTTACTGGCCGACGGCGCGGCAACGCCATCGCGTATGCTGCCGGCCGCCGGGCTGACCCTGCTGGTTTCTGTCTGCCTCGGGGTGCTGAGCGCATGGTTGATGACCGGGCGCTCCCTGCGTGGGGACGGCCGGCAAATGCTGCTGATGGAGTGAGGGAAGGAGGGGACGTGCTTTCGCTGAGAAGACTGCCGTGGCTCAACCTGCGCGGTTATCCCGCCCGGACGACGGCGCTGGTGCTGTTCTCGATGCTGATGGCGATCGCCGTCTTCGGGGGCACCCTGCTGATCCAGGGCGTCCGGCAGGGCCTGGACACCACCCGGTCCCGCCTGGGGGCGGACATCCTGGTGACCCCCGCCGACGCCGCAGACGAGTTCGATGCTCAATCCGTTCTGGTGCAGGCGAACCCGGGGTACTTCTACATGCCGGTGAGCACACTCGACGCGGTGGCGAAGGTACCCGGGGTGGAGGCGGCTTCGCCGCAGTTGTTCCTGGCGTCGGCCCGGACGAGTTGCTGTTCGGGCCGCTACCAGATCATCGCCTTCGACCCGGACACCGACTTCGTCATCCAGCCCTGGATCGCCGACACCCTCACCGGCGCCGACCTGGGCGCACTGGATCTCGTTGTCGGCAGTAATGTGACGGCCGGCGGCGGAGACGTCTTCCGCCTGTTCGACAACGACTGCCGCGTGGTGGGCCGGTTCTCCGCCACCGGCTCCACCCTCGACAACGCCATCTACACCGACTTCGACACCGCCAAGGTGCTCATCGCCTCCTCCATATCCAAAGGATTGAACAAATACGGCGATGTCGACACCGATGAGGTGATTTCCTCCGTACTGGTCCGGGTCGCGGCCGATCATGACGCCGAAGCCGTGGCCGCGGACATTGCGGACCGGGTCGACGGCGTCAGCGTGGCCACCTCAGCCGGCATGCTAGCGGGCATCGCCGACAGCGTCCGCGAAATATCTCGCACGGTAGGCGTGTTCGCGGGCGTTGTGTGGGTGATCGGGCTGGTGATGACCGTGCTGCTCTTCGGCATGCTGCTCAACGAACGCAGGCGCGAGTTTGCCGCGCTGATGGTCATGGGCGCGACGCGGCGCACAATCGTGCACATCATGGTGCGGGAGGCCGTTGCCGTGAACCTCGCGGGCGGCCTATTGGGCGTCGTCGTCACAGGCGTGCTGCTGGGTTCCTTCGAGGGCCTGGTGGGTCAGAGCCTCGGCGTGGGCCTGGTGCGGCCCGGGGTGGGGATGTTGGCCATGCTGGCGGCTCTTTCTCTGGTCTTGGCGCTGGTCGCTGCCGCCGGCTCCTCCTGGGTCGCGGTCAGGACTGTGAGTCGGCTGGATGCGAGCCTGTTGCTGAAGGAGAGTGAGTGAAATGGTGTTGGAGGCCCGGGGACTGGGTAAAGACTTTACGCGCGGCCGGCGCGGCCGGACCTTCACCGCGGTGCACCCGCTGGACCTGGAACTGGATGCGGGGACACTCGCGGTGGTCGCGGGGCGCTCCGGCAGCGGCAAGAGCACTCTGCTGAACCTGCTGGCTGGGATGCTGTCCCCCTCCACCGGTAGCGTCACGGTGAATGGGGAGAATCTGTTTGCCCTGGGCGAGGCGGAGAGCTCGCGGCTACGCAACGAATGCATCGGCCTGATCCCGCAGGGTCACACGGCGCTGCGCGCCCTGACCGTACTGGAGAATGTGTTATTGCCGGCGATCCTGTACCGCAGTGAGACGCCGCCGCAGCGGCGGGCTGAGGAGTTGCTCGAGTGCGTCGGGATCGCCGAGCTGAAGGACACCAGGCCCAGCGAACTGTCAGGCGGCGAACTGCGGCGCATGGCTGTTGCCCGCGCCCTGCTGCTGCGTCCGCAGATCGTGCTAGCCGACGAGCCGACCGCCGGCCTGGACGAGGAGAACACAGTGGCCGTACTGAAGTTGCTGCGCAGTGCCGCGGACGCCGGGGCGACGGTGCTGGTGGTGACGCACGAGATTGAGGCGGACCGTTTCGCGGATCGCGCCTTCAGCATGGACGCTGGAAGGCTATCCCCCCGAGTCGCTCAGGCCTCGTAGTCATCCTCGGCATCCTCCAGTTCCCGATCGTCATAGTCGTCGTAATCGTCCTCGTCTACGTCCTCGTAGTCGTCGTCGACATGTTCATCGTCCTCGACTTCATCGTCATCGGTGTCGAAGGTGTCGAAGGGCAACTCGATGCCGTAAGCGGTGAACAGGGCGTCGTCGTAGGTGAAGAAGGCGTCCTGAAGGGCATCCTCCGCGGCGACGACGGCCGGGGAGGCCTCATCGCCCGTCGCGGCGGCGTCCAGATGCGCCTCGAAGGCGGCGATGAGTCGGTTGAGCGCTGACCGCGGGTCGTTCGTCATGTGGGCAAGGATACCGGCTCAGCCCTGCGGCGCACCCGGTGGCCGAACAGCGAACTATTTGAGCCCGCGGCGTTTAAGCAGCGGGGTGATCTCCGGGTCGCGACCACGGTAGGCGCGGTAGGAGACGATCGGGTCGCGGGAATCCCCTCGGGAGAGGAACTCACGGCGGAAACGCTCCCCGGCCTCACGGTTGAGTCCAAGGTCGCCACCGCGTCCGCCCTCGCCGTCGGTGCGGAACCATTCGGTGGTGTCGGCGTCCATGACTTCGCTCCAGATGTAGGCGTAGTAGGCGGCCCCGTAACCGCCGCCGAAGACGTGGGCGAAGTAGGTGGTGCGGTAGCGGGGCGGGACCAGGGCGTCGTCAATGCCGGCGTCGGCCAGGGCGGCGTGCTCGAAGGCCTCGACCGCATTCACGTCGTCGGGCACCTCCTGCGGCTCCAGGGTGTGCCAGGCCTGGTCGAGCAGGGCCGCCCCCAGGTACTCGGTGGTGGCG
>NZ_JAUMUL010000128.1 GCF_030530635.1 Actinomyces sp. | reverse complement strand
ACATTCCCAGCCGTCCACACCACCAAACCCCACCGAATCAACTCCCCATGCAAACGCGCCACCCGCTCACGCGCATCAGCCACCGCCCCACGCACACCCACATCCAAATCAGCCAACACAATCCGCTCAGCCATGTTCTTCTCCCAGTTCTTCTTCAGGTGAGTTGTGGGCGGCAATGCGGTTCGGCTCCGTTGCCGCGCTGAATGTCCCCCGATCCGTATGCGTACCAACGGGACTCGCAGGCAACACGCGGACGAAGGAGCCGACCGCGGCAGTCACCACGGCGCAACACCCCCAATGGTGAACGTTCACATCGACGGTGTCAAGGCCGTCACGGCCCCACCGCGGGAGCATGGACCGCCTCACCCACCGTCAGCCCCCGATCAAGGCTCTTGGCGTGTGAGCTGCGGTGTCTGCTACGCCGGTTGGACGTTAATAACACCACTTGACCTTCTGCTATATACCTGTGGGCCCTTCAGCAGACCGTTAACGAGCGTTGTTAACCCCGAAGTGGCGTAGCAGACGGCGAAGCGGCGTAGCAGACCGCGCCCACCTCCAGGCGCCGGGACGGCGACCCCGCGGTCTGGCGCTCGACGCCGAGTCCAGCGCCAGACCGGAGGGAAAAGGAACGGGAGGAAGTCCGCGTCGCCTTCAACCTCAGCGAGGAACTCCGTATCCGCCATCTACACCTGGCCTGTCTTGGGCCGCCCAAGACGACCCACCAGCTCACCGACCTGTGGGCTGGAAGGCGTATCGCCGTCGTCGACAGTTGATGGGAGACGACCCTGCCAGCGCGCAGAGCCCGGCCCCTACCAGGCGATCAGCCTGCACTCCTACACCTTCACCGACTCCTTCGAGACCAAGGGCCAGGCCCGCGGCTTCGGCACCGACGCCTGGTACTCCGTCTTCGCCAACGCCTGGTGGATGGAGGAGCTGATCACCCGGCACTCCACGGTCATGGACCGGTACGACCCCTTCCGCAGGGTGGGGCTCGTCGTCGATGAGTGGGGTGCCTGGTGGGAGGTACGGCCCGGCACCAACCCTCACTTCCTGGAGCAGGACAACGCCCTGCGCGACGCACTCATCGCCTCGCTGCACTTCGACATCTTCCACCGCCACGCCGAGCGCGTCATCATGGCGAACCTGGCCCAGACGGTCAACGTGCTGCAAGCCCCTATCCTGACCGACCCGACCACCGGCGCCATGGTGCTCACCCCCACCTATCACGTCCTGGCAATGAACACCGGCCACCACGACGCGACCCGACTCGATGTGCGCTGGGTGAATGAACCACCCGTTCACGCCAACAATGACGTTCGTTCCTTCTCGCTGGTTTCGGTCTCGGCCTCCCGTAAGCGCGGCGCGGCTCTCATCTCGGCCACGAATCTCGACGCCGACGCGGCTCACACGGTTCGGCTGGATCTACGCGGCGCCCCGGTTCGGGTGGCGCGGGCGAAGGTGCTGACTGCGGACGCGCTCGACGCACACAACACGCCCGAGGCTCCTGACGTCGTCGTACCGGTCACGTTCTCGGACTGGTCTCTTACCGGCGGCGTGTTGGAGATGTCCCTCCCCCGCGCCGCCTATGTGGCGGTGTCGCTGGAACTGAGTACTCAAAGCCAATGACTGCCGGAACCGCTCCGTTTTAGAAGGGCGGTATTTCATCGAGAAGTGGTGCCAGGCCGAGTTCGTGCAGGGCTGCCGGGTACGGCACGGTCTCGAAGGCGCCGGGAGGCTGCCCGGGCCGCGGGCCACGGCTGGTGACCTGTGGAGACTTCCCGGGACAGTCGGGGCCGTCGGTACGGTCGGAGCAATCGGTTCGGCCGAAGTCTGCGGCGAGTGCAAGGCCGTGGTGAAGACGGCTCACGACCGCGTCGTCGACGGCGGTGGCCAGCGTGTCTGGAACGCGCATGGCGGACATCACCAAGTGGCGGGGTCCGAGTTTGCGGGGCAGCAGGATGATGGCCCCGTCCGGGCCGCGCCGATACCGTGCCCCGGTGGGGGTCGTCCACAACAGAGCGCCGTCGCCTTGCCGGGTGAGGGACCATCCGGGAGTGTGCTTGAGGCGGTGGTGGGCCTGACACAGGCTGGTCAGGTTGGACAGGCTGGTAGCACCGTCCTCCGCCCATGGTTTGATGTGGTGGGCGTGTTCAATGGTCTGTGTAAGCCCTGATTGAGAGGACCTACTGTCATGACT
>NZ_JAUMUL010000004.1:39627-86613 GCF_030530635.1 Actinomyces sp. | reverse complement strand
ACACACCCACAACCGGAAGAGCCGGAACTTCCCCACAATCACGCAGAACGCCTGGAAACTCCACAGCGGCGGGCCCCTATGAATAGCCCTCCCGGTCTCTGTGTGTAACTGGTGACGGTCTCGGTGATGGGGAGGGGATGAGGACTAGGCGCCCTGGGAGGGGGTGAGATCGTCCGCTCCCTGGTTGCCTGTGCCCTGGGTACGCACCGGCAACCAGCCGCGGCGCGGCGGCACGGTGGAGGTGACGCCCGGGCGGGAACGGTAGACCACGTAAGGCCGAGTCACATACCCCACCGGTGCGGAAACCGCGTGGACGAGTCGGGTGAAGGGCCAGACAGCGAACAGCAGCAGACCCGCCACCACGTGCAGCTTGAACACCCCGGGTACGTCCCCCATCAGCTCCGGATTCGGGTGCAGGGCGAAGATCGAACGGAACCAGGGACTGATCGTCTCCCGGTAGTCGTAGCCGCCGTCGGCGCCGCCCAGCAGCTGTGTGGAAAGCGTCGCCCACGCGCCCAGGCACACGGGCACCAGCAGCAGCACGTACATGAAGATGTCGTTCCGTGTGGTGGCCAGACGCACCGACTTGACCACAATGCGCCGGTAGAGCAGGCCGGCCAGGCCCACCAGCGTCATTAATCCGGCCAACGATCCGGGTATCACCGCCATCAGGTGGTACACGTGCTCGGGGATACCGGCTGCCTCGGTCCAACTCTTGGGGATCACCAGTCCCATGAAGTGGCCCAGCGCCACCAGCAGAATCCCGAAGTGGAACAGGGGAGAGGCCCAGCGCAAGATGGCCGACTCCTGCCACTGCGAGGACCGGCTGGTCCACCCGAACTGATCGTTGCGGTAGCGCCATATCAACCCTGCCACCAGCAGGATTAAGGACACGTAGGGAAGGGCGGTCCACAAAACCGCCGACTCGAAGGTGTTCATGGCTGCTCCTGGTTACTGGCGGGAGTGAATCCGGCCGGATGCGTCGACGGGCCGGAGGACGACGGCGGGGCGACGCCGGTGGCGTCAACGGGCTCTGACCGCGGCGGTCGGCCGACCGCCGCCACGGGCGGCATGCTCGGGAAAGGCAGGGTGTCGGTGACTCCCACCGTCTCGGTGGGCGGGCCGGCCGCCACTAAGGCCCGTACCCGCTTCGCGGTGGCGGCATCCACCGGCTCCAAGGTGGCGACGACGGCGTCAAGCAGCCGAGCGTACGGGGAGGCCGCGTCGGTCAGGGCTCGGCGCAGCACCTCCAGGCCGTCCCGGTGCGAGGACAGCAGCAGGTCGGCGACCTCATCACCGCTGCGGGCACTCAGCTCCAACACCACCGGCAGGTAGTCGGGCAGCTCATCGCGGTCCAGCTCGTAACCGACGGCAGCCAAGGCCTGCTTGAAGGCGATCAGGGCGGCCCCCCGGTAGCGGGTGTCGCCGACGGTGTAATAGCTCAGGTACAGGCAGCAGCGGCGCCGCCGGTCGAAGACCTCCACATAGTGTTCGGCCAGGGCGCGCGCACCCCGCGTCCGAGCCTGCGCCACGAATTCCGCCAGCGGCCGGGCAGCCGCCTCGGGCAGCGCGGGGGCGGTGGCCAGGGCCGCGGCGACGGCGTCGAGCCGCTCGTTGAAGGTCGCCTCGGCGGGGTAGTCGAGCAGCAGTGAGACGCTCATATGGACGATTGCCCGCCCGGCGGCGTCGATCCCCACCGCGGCGGTCGCCGCCGGCCCCATACCTGCGCTCGTCTTCAACATCATGTCAGCGGCCCCCGACCCGGTCGGCCGCACTCACTTTGACGCCGGGGCCCGCCGCCGGCACCGGGCTACGGCGCACCGTTGGCAGCGGTAGCGTGACCGGCCCGTCCGTGCCCCGCCCGACGGCGGAGCCGCAGGCGGCCGGGGCGCCCTCACCCAACAGGGTGCGCACATCCTCGCCCATGGCGGTCATGCCGCGCGGCACCTCCGGGCTGGCGGTGGGGATGACATAGCGGTCGTCATACTTGGCGATTGCCAGCAAGCGGTACATTTTCTCCAACTGCGCCCCGCTCATACCGACGGCGGCGGCGATGGCCGGATCGGCCTCACGTCCGAGCCGAACCTCGCGCATGTGTGAGCGCATGGCCGCCAGGCGCCGCAGCACCAGTTCCACCGCACCGGTGTCCCCGGCGGTGAACAGGCCCGCCAGGTACTCAAGCGGGATGCGCATCTCGGACACGGCGGTCAACAGCACCCGGTGGTCCTCGCCGTCCAGGCCCGCGGCGGCCACCTCATCCACTACCGGCGACAGCGGCGGGATGTACCAGACCATCGGCATGGTCCGGTACTCCGGGTGCAGTGGCAGCGCCACCCGGTAGGTGGAGATCAGGTCCCACACGGGGGCGTTCTGAGCGGCCTGCACCCACGAGGCGGGCACACCCGCCTCCCGTGCGGCCCGCACCACCTCCGGATCGTGTGGGTCCAGCAGGATCTCCCGCTGCGCCGCATACAGGTCCTGCGGGTCGGCGACGGCGGCCGCCTGGGAGACGCGGTCGGCGTCGTACAGCAGCACCCCCAGGTAGCGCAGGCGCCCCACGCAGGTCTCAGAGCAGACGGTAGGCTGCCCGGCCTCCAGCCGCGGGTAGCACAGGGTGCACTTCTCCGCCTTGCCGGTGGCGTGGTTGAAGTAGACCTTCTTGTACGGGCAGGCGGACACGCACATGCGCCAACCGCGGCAGGCGTCCTGATCCACCAGCACGATGCCGTCCTCGCTGCGCTTGTACATGGCGCCGGACGGGCAGGCCGACACACAGGTGGGGTTCAGACAGTGCTCGCAGATGCGCGGCAGGTAGAACATGAAGGTCTGATCAATCTCGGTGGCGATCCTCCGGCCCATGCCCGCCACGACCGGGTCCTCCGCGAGGGTTTGGGGGGAGCCGCCCAGGTCGTCGTCCCAGTTGGGACCCCACTGGATGGTGGGCATGTACTCGCCGGTCAGTTGGCTCTTGGCCCGCGCCACCGGAATGTTGGGGGAGTCCTTAGGGGCGGACAGCAGCCGGTCGTACTCGTAGGTCCACGGCTCGTAGTAGTCCTGAACGCCCGGCAGGTCCGGGTTGGCGAAAATCTGCGCGAGGCGGCGCAGCCTCCCGCCGGAGCGGGGCCGCAGCCGCCCGCCGGCGGTGCGCTCCCAACCGCCGCGCCAGCGGTCCTGATCCTCCCAACCCTTGGGGTAGCCGACGCCGGGGCGCGTCTCGACGTTGTTGAACCACATGTACTCGGTGCCCTCGCGGTTGGTCCACGCCTGCTTGCAGGTGACCGAGCACGTGTGGCAGCCGATGCACTTGTCCAGGTTCATCACCATGGCGATCTGAGCCATCACCTTCATCAGAAGGTCACCTCCTGGTTGGTGCGACGACGGATCAGCGTCACCTCGTCGCGGTTGTTGCCGGTGGGGCCGATGTAGTTGAAGGCGTAGGACAGTTGGGCGTATCCGCCCGCGAAGTGACTGGGCTTGAGCACGATGCGGGTCAACGAGTTGTGGGTACCGCCGCGGTGCCCGGAGGACTCGGTCAGCGGCGTGTTCATGGTGCGATCCTGGGCGTGGTGCATGAACACCGTGCCCTCGGGGATGCGGTGGGAGACGACCGCCCGGGCCGCCACGATCCCGTTGCGGTTGTAGGCCTCCACCCACTCGTTGTCCCGCACGCCGATCTTGTCCGCGTCCGCCGGGCTCATCCATATCGTCTGCCCGCCTCGGCCCAGGGTCAGCATGTGCAGGTTGTCATAGTACTGGGAGTGAATCGCCCACTTGTTGTGGACCGTCAGGTAGCGCACGGCCACCTGCACGGCGCCGTCGGGCGTGGTACCCACCTGCCCGGGGGCGGCCTCCCCGTACAGGGCGGCGAAGTCCAGCGGCGGGCGGAAGGACGGCAGCGACTCGCCCATGTCCCGCATCCAGTCGTGGTCCAGGTAGTAGTGCATGCGGCCGGTGAGCGTGTGCCACGGCTTGGCGTGCTCAACATTGACCACGAAGGCCGAGTAGCGCCTGCCCCCGTGCTCCGAGCCGGACCACTCCGGGGTGGTGATCACCGGCTGGGGCCTGACCTGGGTGTCGGCGAAGGTGACCTGCTTGCCGGCCTCCTCCTCGCTGAGCTCCACCAGCGGGGTACCGGTGCGCTGGGACAGGGTCCGCCAGCCCTGGGTGGCCAGATGCCCGTTGGTGGCGCCGGACATGTGCATTACCGCGTCTCCCGCCCGGATGGGGGTGTCGATCAGCGGGCGGCCCGCCGCCGCGCCAACGCCGGTGCCGTGAGCGCGCCGCAGCCGCTCCATCTCCCGCTCCGGGTGCAGCATGATGCCCTTGGCTGGGATGCCGGGGGACTCCACCAGGGGGCCGACGGCGTCGAACTTGTTGCGGATCTGGGTGTAGTCCCGCTCGATCGGCACCAGTTTGGGCATGGTCACACCCGGCACCCACGCCTGCGGCAGGGCGGACACATCCCCGTGCGGCATGGTCATGGCGTCCGGGGTGTCGTGGGTGAGCGGGGCGGCGACGACGTCGGTCTGGGTGCCCAGGTACTTGGGCGCCCAGGCACTGACCAGCTCTGCCAGCTGCTGGTAGATGTCGAAGTCGCTGCGCGCCTCCCACGGCGGGTCGATCGCCAGGTTGAAGGAGTGGATGAAGGGGTGCATGTCTGTGGTGGACAGGTCGTACTTCTCATACCAGGTGGCTGCCGGCAGCACGACGTCGGAGTGCAGCGTGGTGGAGGTGTTGCGGAAGTCAGCCGTCCACATAAGGTCGAGCTTGCCCTGGGGCGCCTCCTCCCGCCAGGTCATGGACGCCGGGCGGCGTCCGGCGGGGGTTTCGGTCGCGTTGACATCTCCGCCGGAGCCGACCATGTGCCGCAGGAAGAACTCGGTGCCCTTGGCAGACGAGCCCAGCAGGTTGGTGCGCCAGGAGGCCAGAATGCGGGGGAAGTTCTCCGGGGCGTCCGGGTCCTCGCAGGCGAAGCGCAACTCGCCCTTGGTCAACTGGTCGACGACGTAGTCCTTGGGGGCCATGCCCGCGGCCGCGGCCTGCTGGCCCAGCAGCAACGGGCTGCGGTCGAAGGTCGGATAGGAGGGGGTCCAGCCGCGCCGCATCGCCTCTACCAGCGTGTCGGAGGCGGTCTTGCCGGCCAGGGTGCCGGCCCCCAGGGGTGAGGCGATTCGGTCGGCCGGGGTGTCGTCGTAGCGCCACTGGTCGGTGGTCAGGTACCAGAAGCCGGTGGAGATCATCTGGCGGGCGGGCCGGTGCCAGTCCAGGGCGAAGGCGAACTGCGACCAGCCGGCGATCGGGCGGACCTTCTCCTGCCCCACATAGTGTGCCCAGCCGCCGCCGTTGACGCCCTGGGTGGCGCACATCGAGGTCAGTGCCAGCAGCGTCCGGTAGATCTGGTCGGCGTGGTAGTAGTGGTTGATACCGGCACCCATGACGATCTGGGAGCGGCCGCCGGACTCGATGGCGTTGACGGCGAAGTCTCGCGCCACCCGGATGGTGGACGGTCCGGGTACCCCGGTGAGTTCCGCCGCCCAGGCGGGTGTGCCCGGGACGGTGGCGTCATGATAGTCGGCGGGCCACTGACCGGGCAGCCCGGGGCGGGACACCGCATAGTCGGCCAGCAGCAGGTCGTAGACGGTGGTGATCAGACGCCCGTCGGGCAGGCGGGTTGCGGGCACGCCGCGCCGGATCACTCCGCCTCCGACGGATCCGGTGGGCGTCTGGGAGCCGGGCAGGTCGAAACGGGGCAGCAGGATCTCCGTGGGCTCGACGACGGCGCGCGCCGGCGCGGTGCCGGCCGGGGAGGATGAGACTGCCACGCCTTCGTCGGCGAGTTCGGCGATGGACATGATCGGGTCCACGCCCTCCATGAGCAGGTTCCACTTGCCCTCGCCCTCGGGGGTGAAACGGTCGGCGAGCGTACCGCCCGGGTCTGCGGGGCCGCGCTCGCGGTCCCATACCAGCGGGCGGAACTCGCCGCGGGGCAGGTCGTCGGCCACCCCGTCCACGCCGTCGGCGGTGACGAAGCGGCCCGGAACCGTTCCGGAACCATCGGGGGAGGGGACCAGCTCCACCAGGAACGGGGCGTCGGTGTGACGGCGCATGTAGTCCAGGAAGAACTTCTCGCGCCGCCCGACGTGGAACTCGGACAGGATCACGTGCCCCATGGCCATGCCCAGCGCCCCGTCGGTGCCGGGGGCCACCCGCAGCCACTGGTCGGCGAACTTGGTGTTGTCGGCGTAGTCGGGGGAGACCGCCACGACCTTCTGCCCGTGGTAGCGGGCCTCGGCCATGAAGTGGGCGTCCGGGGTGCGGGTCAGCGGCAGGTTCGAGCCCCACATGATCAAGTACTGGGCGTTGTACCAGTCGCCCGCCTCGGGCACGTCGGTCTGGTCGCCGAACACCTGCGGGGAGGCCGGCGGCAGGTCCGCATACCAGTCGTAGAAGGACAGCATGGTGCCGCCGATGAGCTCGTGGAAGCGGGCGCCGGCCCCGTAGGAGAGCATGGACATGGCCGGGATGACGGAGAAACCGACGCAGCGGTCCGGCCCCCAGGTACGGATCGTGTGCACGTAGGCGGCGGCGATGAGTTCCATCGCCTCATCCCAGCCGACGCGCACCATTCCGCCGCGCCCGCGCGCGGACTTGTAGGCGCGGGAGGCCTCCGGGTCGCCGGTGACCTCGGCCCAGGCGGCCACGGCGTCGCCGTCGTGCCGCCCGCGGGCGGCACGGAAGGCGTCCAGCAGGACGCTGCGCACGTATGGGTAGCGGATGCGGGTGGGGGAGTAGGTGTACCAGGAGAAGGCCGCGCCGCGCGGGCAGCCGCGGGGCTCGTACTCGGGCATGTCCGGCCCCGTGGTGGGGTAGTCGGTGATCTGCTTCTCCCAGGTGATCACGCCGTCGGTGACGTAGACCTCCCAGGCGCAGGAACCGGTGCAGTTAACGCCATGGGTGGAGTGGACCATCTTGTCGTGGCTCCATCGGTGCCGGTAAAAGGAGTCGGCGTCGCGGCCGCCCTCGAGAAACAGCCTGCGGGCGTCGGCGGAGGCCTCGCCCCGGCGCAGGTAGGAGCCCAGGGTGAACAGTCCCGGGGCATTTTCAACCCTGGCGTCGGGTCCGGGAACGATCGGGGCGGCGGGTGTGCTCATCGCGGTTCCTTGACGTGTGTAGGCGGTATGTAGGAGCGGTCTGGCGAGCCGGGTGCGCGGACGGCGTGTCCCGCGTCGTCGTCGGGGGCGTCAGCCGGGCCGCTTGGCGGACGGGCTCGCGTAGCGAATCCAGCAGATGACGGCACACACCACGCAGAAGGCGGCGCATCCGTAGAAGAACGTGGAGGTGGGCATCAGGGTCAGGGCGATGCCCACCAGGAACGGCCCGAGCGCGGCCACGGCGGCGGTGAAGCCGATAGCGCCGCCGGCTTGGCGTTTGGGCATGATCATGGGCATCTGCTTGAAGGTGGCGGCGTTACCCACCCCGGCGAAGAAGAACATGGCCAGCAGACCGATCATGAATACACGGAAGTCACCGGCGTCGTCGGCGGTGGCCACCTGCCAGCCGCAGAAGCCCATGGTGACGGCCATGCCGACGGCTGACACGAAGGTCCAGATCGCACCTCCGAAGCGGTCGCACAGCGGCCCCCAGGCGAAGCGCAGGAATGAGCCCAGCAGTGTGCCGATGAAGGCGTAGGAGGCACCCCTGGGCAGGTCGGCGGCGGCGAGCGTCTGCGCCAACGGGGAGGAGGCGCCGTAGTTGTTATTGATGATATTGGCGGTCTGTGCGGCGAAACCGGAGAAGATCCCGAAGGTCATGATGTACAGGACCGTCATCAGCCAGGTGTCGATGTTTCCGAAGATGTCCAACTGCTGGCGGATATTGGCCTTGACCGGAACATCTTTGATGTAGACGAAGGCCAGTGCCGCCGCGATCAGCGACCACGGCAGGAAGAAGACGGTGGCGTTGAAGACCCGGGGGGCGCCGTCGGCGTAGGGGGCTATCCATGTCAGCCCCAGCAGGCCGGTACTCATCAGGAACGGTGCGGCCAGCTGGATCACGCTCATGCCCATGTTGCCCAGGCCGCCCTGCAGTCCCAGGGCCGTGCCGGACAGACGCTTGGGGAAGAAGAAACCAGTCGATGGCATGTAGCCGGAGAAGGTGGCGGCGCCGATGCCGCAGGTGAAGGACAGCGCCAGCAGGGTGGCGAAGGAGGTGTCGGGGTGCTGTACGGCGAAGAACCAGCCGAGCATCGGGAGCACGTAAAGCAGGGATGACCAGCCGATCATCTTGCGGGAGCCGATAGTGGCGGGCAGGAACATGTAGATCAGCCGCAGCGCCCCGCAGGACAGGCCCGGCATGGAGGTGATCCAGTAGATCTGGTTCTTCGTCAGCTCGAAGCCGATCTCGTTCAGTCGCGGGGCGACGGCGCTGGGAAGGAACCACACCGTGAATCCGAGCATCAGTGAGAAGGTGGTGATCGCCAGGGTGCGCCAGGCGATCGGCGCCGACCAGTGGTCCGGCTCCTCCGGGTTCCAGCCGGCCAACACGCGGCCGGAGGTGTCGAGCTGACTCATGATGCTGTGACTCCTGGGAAGTAGAGGACTTAGTGACCGCGAGCGGGCCGGGGGCGACCCCGACGTCGTCTCCTCCGGGAAGCGCTCCGGGAGGCCTGTTCATATTGCATGAGCGGCGGGTCCGTCCGGGCTTGGCTGGACTTTTCGGCTTGTCTCCGCGGCATCGCGCGAATGTTTTGATACGGAATGGGCCGTAATAAGCAAGAGGGCTGTGGCCTAATGCATAAGCGACGGTGAGGTGGTCGTCTGGCCTGGTCGGTGCGGTTCGTGCCTTGCTGTGCTCGGGATGTCGGGCAGTGTTGCGGTTAGGCGGGGCGGGGCTGGGCGTGTTGTGCGGTGTCGGCGGGAATGGGCGGCGCCGTAGCCGGCTCCGACGTCGAGCCGTGATGCGGACTACGGTGTGGGGCATGAATGAGCTGACGCCGTATACTTCCACTACCGGGCCGGTTTCGGGGGCGGCCGCGCCCAAGGCTGAATCTGTGCGCCAGAAGGGGCTGCAACCGCTGGCCGAGCCCGTCAAGGGCGCTGTCATCACCGTGTCCGACCGCTGCGTGAGTGGCGAGCGTGAGGACGTGTCCGGTCCGCTCGCATCGCGGCTGCTGGGTGAGCACAACGTCATCGTCGACGCCGTGAAGGTGGTTCCCGACGGCGTGGAGCCGGTGCGTACTGCCATCCGGGAGGCCATTGCCGCCGGTGCCCGGGTCGTGTTGACCGCCGGCGGCACTGGCGTCACCCCGCGGGACCTGACTCCCGAGGGCACCGCACCGCTGTTGGCGGTGCGACTGGAGGGGATTGAGGCTCAGATCCGGGCCTACGGACTGACCCAGACCCCGCTGTCTAGCCTGTCGCGCGGACTGGTGGGGGTCACCAGTCGCGACGCAGACGGCGCGCTCGTGGTCAACGCCCCCGGGTCGCGCGGCGGTGTCAAGGACACCATAGCCGTGGTAGGGCCGCTGGTGCCGCACGTGCTAGAGCAGTTGGGTGGCGGCGACCACTGACCCTCGCCCCCTCAACGCCGAGTTCGGTAGATGTTACGTGCCGAGTTCGGTAGATGTTACGTGCCGAGGTCGGTAGATACGGGTGTCGCCGCCCATCACCAGTATCCACAGGGATTGTTCGCCACAACCCGGCATGGGCGTATCCACAGGTAGCCGGCGTTAAGCCGCCCAACTCTTGCACGCTGTCCCCATGGATAACGAGATAATCCCCAGCAAGCCGCAAAGCGCGATTCCGGCGGCACTGGTGCGGCGTTCCACCGTGGGGCGCAGTCTGCTGGAAGACGGGGTCGATTCGGGCCGACTCGCCCAGATACGGCGAGACGTCTATGTGCACGTCGCCTGTGACGTCGCTGGTTGGGAGCAACGTGTCGCCATTCACAACGCGATGCTCGAAGCCTTTCGAGCCGACGCTCTTGAGGGGGTGGTGGTGCTTGAGAGCGCTGTGGTCCTTCATGGTGGCCTGACCTGGCGCACGCCCCAGTCGCTGCATCTAGCTGTCTCATATCGGCCGACGGGTTTGCAAAGACCACCGACGCGACGCGACCCTACGCGTCCGCCCAGTCGAGACCTTGGGCCGCTTGATCGCCGTCGGGCACTTGCTAGCCGTCCCGTCATCAGACACCGTTTCTCTGTCTCAGACAAGGACGTCGTCATGATCAGCGGGGTGCGCGTGACCGGGATCGAACGCACCATCGAGGACTGCGCCCGGTATTTGGAGCCCGACGCTGCATTGGTAGCCGTCGACTCGCTACTCGCCGTGGCCTCGGGAGCTCTGCCGGGCGCCGGTTTCGAGCGTTCCGGGCTTGACGACGTCGATCGCCCTTGGGACCGTGCCGAAGAGATCAACCGTGCGGCGGCTGGCATACGGACACGCGTGTTGGCGCGGTTGGACGATCGGGTCGGGGAGCGCGGAGTGCGGCGTGCTCGCGCCGTCGTTGGGGCCGCCACGCCCTGGAGCCAGTCCCCGTATGAGACTGAACTGCGCCGAATCTGTCTGGTCAACGGAATCATTGCGCCAACCCCACAAATGCCACTGCGTACCGCGACGAACACGTGCTATGCAGATCTCGGCTGGTGGAGCCTACGCAGGGTCGCCGAAGTAGATGGCCTGATCAAATACTTGCACGATGCCAATGGCGCCACGGCTAGACAGTCCGTGCGCGATGAACTCTTCGAGGAGCGAGGTTTTGAAATTGCGCATTTCTCACCGGACGACGTACTTGACTCCGGGCGGGCGCTCGACATGCTGCGCGCTCTGCTGCCCCGGACGGCATGTGAGGAACGGCCGATCGCCGGCCTGCGAACCAAGCGGGAGCGCTCGCGGGTGCAAAACTGAACCATGTGTAGCCACGGCTGCGCTTCCGCCATATCGACCGACTTCGGCACGTAACTTCTACCGACCTCGGCGGGAGGAGTAGGCGCGGATGTCTTCCCAGGTGTCCAGATCGCGGGCGGCGCGGGCACACTCGCCTCCCCTTTCGGAGACGTCGACGTGAATCAGACTCAGCCCACTCATCACCCGCCGCACCGCCACATTCCGCAGACCCGTGCCTACGGGGGCCACCGCCGTAACCAGCGCGACGGTCCGATACACTCCCAGCAGGTACTGCACGTGGTCGTCCGCTATGACGCAGGCGCCGTCGGCTCCCGTGCACTCCTTCAGCGCGTTCACCAACTCCGGTAGGAGCCGCCCCGACTCCGGGGCGTCGCAGGTCAGGACAGCGGTCAGGCGTCCGCCGGCCGTGTCACCCGTATAGCCGGTCTGCCCTGCCTCCGGTTCTTCCTCTGAGGTGGCCAGCCGTGCCAGCCCGGCTGCAATACCCGCCACCGGCCCACCCAACGGCGGATCCTCCAGCGCCCGTAGCACTCCAGACGGAACCGATACCGTAGGCGGCGCCACCACAACCACCCGGCCGGGCGGCAACTGAACGCGCACGTAGTCAATCCCGCTCAGCACGTGATCGAGCATACGGGCGCCGCGAACAACCACGTCCGGCTTCGACGCCCCGCCCAGGCGTTTACCGGTGCCTCCGGCGAGCACCACGACATCCAGTTGCCCTACCTGCGTCAATCTTCCTCCTGATCTGCGCTATCGCGATCACTCGCCGGCGCGGCATGCCCGTCCCCGGAGCCATCTTCTGAACGCAACCAATCACCGGAGCGACCACCGGACTTCGAGGTCACCCTGGCCTCGCGCAGGGCCACGTCCCGATCCACGCCCTTGACCATGTCCACCAGCGCCAGACCCGCGACGGTGGCCGCCGTCAGCGCCTCCATCTCCACTCCGGTGCGGTCCGCGGCACGCACCATCGTCGCGATGCGTACACCTCCGTCATCGATGTGCAGTTCCACGCTGCAGGCGTGCACCCCGATGACGTGCGCCAGCGGCAGCAGTTCCGGCACACGTTTGGCTGCGGCGATTCCGGCGATGCGTGCCACCGCGAGCGCATCGCCCTTGGGGACGCCATTTTCGCGCAGTGCGGCGACTATCGCCGGAGAGCAGGCCACGAAGGCGGTCGCAGTTGCCGTGCGAACGGTGGGCTGCTTGGCAGACACGTCCACCATCCGCGCGGCCCCCGAGTCATCCAGGTGGGTCAGGCGGAGGGGGCGGCCGGCGGCGTCCCCGGCGGGCGCAGGAGTATCAGTCATTGCGTTGTGGTGAGTGTCGGCATGTGTGATGGAATCCGCTGGCGTTCCGACGCCGGGGTCATCCGTGGACGTACTCCTCCCGGCGGGGGCGGGCTTGCGATGGAACAGGCGCATGTGTCTCCTTGAAGTGGGACTTGGAAGTTCAATGGTCGGACAGGTTGCTGCTAACAGGCCGAGCCCGGCACCGGAGCTGCGGGATTCGTCAGCGCGAGCAGACGGACCGGATCTCCGACGCCGACCGCATCAACATCCGCATCAACCACCGCCAGGGCCTGCGCCGCCGACAGTGAGGCGACCAGATGGGAGCCGGAGCCAAGCCGGTGCGACGGCGCCACCCAGATGGTGCCCGACGGTGCCCCTGCGGGCGGCGGATCCGGCGGGTCGACCAGGCGCACTGGCATATGCTGCCGGCGCCCCCGGGGGCTGCGCCACCCGACGGCGGCCCGCGCCGTTGTCTGTGCGCCGCCGACCCGGAGTGGGTGCAGCTCGGCAGCCGCGGCGTGAGCCGACAGGCGGGCCAGGGCGGGGACGACGATCGTCATGAAGGACACGAGTACGCTCACCGGGTTGCCCGGCAAACCGATTACCGGCACTATCCGCCCGTCCCCGGCCTGAATCGACCCGTACCCCTGCGGCTTACCCGGCTGCATCGCCACCTTAGCGGTTGCCAGGTCGATGCCGCCTCCGGCCGGTCCCGCGGCCTGCCCCCGGGCGGCTGCCAGGGCGGCGAAAGGATCATAGACGCCCACCGAAACACCCCCGGAGGTAACGATCAGATCGGCGTCGACGGCGGCTGCGCGTAGAGCCTCGGCCAGCGCCCTAGGCGCGTCGCCGCTGCGGAGGATGGCGGTCGGCCGCGCCCCGTGCTCGGTCACCAGCCCTGAAAGCAGCGGGCCGTTGGAGTCCGGGATGGTGCCGGCAGCCAGGTCCAGCCCCGCATCCGCCAGCTCCGCACCGGTGATGACGATGGCGACGCGCGGCCGGGGTACCGCCCGCACCACGGAGTGGCCCACGGCGGCTACGGCGGCCAGGGCGGTGGCTTTCAGCACCGTTCCCGCCCGCAGCACGACCTGGCCCACGGAGACATCCTCACCGGCGTGGCGCACATTGGCACCCGGTTCGACAGTGGCGCGTACCTCCACCCGCGGGGGCAGCGGGCCCGCGCCAAGAGACTGGTCGGTGTCCTCCACTCTGACCACCGCGTCGGCACCGTCAGGCAGCATGGCTCCGGTCATGATCCGGTGTGCCGTTCCCGCGGCCAGGGATTTCGGCGACGTCCCGGCCGGCACGTCGCCGGTAACCGGCAGGGTTACCGGGGTCGTGTGCGCGCCGACTACGTCAACGGCGCGAACGGCGTACCCGTCCATGGCGGAGTTCGTCCACGGCGGGACCGGAACAGCAGCACGCAAGTCTTCAGCCAACACCAGGCCATGGGCCTGCGCCAGCGGTACCTCGATCGGCTCCAGGGGAGTCAGTGCGCTCAGTACTCGGGCGAGGTATTCCTCGGGCGGCAGCATGGGGGAGGTCATCGCGGGTTCCTTGTCATGCGTTGACGTCGCCGGGCGTCCACGGCGGCTCTTTACCGGATCATCATGCCCTGCGGCCTTCAACGGTCGCACCCCAGTTGCCCGGGGCGCGCAGCCTGGACGCGTGGCGTGTACCCTCCCAGAGGTTCAACGCGGCAGCGTCGTAACCGGACGGGTACGGCGCCGCCAAAACAACAGGTGTTAGGAGGAGATGACAATGACCCATACGAATCCATCCCCCGAGCGCATAGATGCGGACAGTGCCGGCAGCGCCGTATCATCTGTGGCCCGGATCGTATGCGCCGAAATCACCTCCGCATCAATTGACACCGCTGGGCTTGCTGCCACCGTTGCGGATTGGGCCGCCGGCGCGGTCGTCACCTTCGACGGCAGGGTACGCAACCACGACGACGGGCGCGGGGTAAGCGGCATCAGCTACTCGGCCCACCCCAGCGCGAACACGGTGATGGGTGAAATCGCCGCAGAGGCCGCCGACCGTCCGGGACTGCGCGCGGTCGGGATCAGGCACCGTGTGGGCGACTTGGCCGTCGGGGACACGGCACTCGCGGTAGCGGTCAGCGCCGATCATCGCGCCGAGGCCTTCGACGCCGTGCGCGACATCGTTGAAGCAGTCAAGGCACGGCTACCCGTTTGGAAGCAGCAGACCTTCGCCGACGGTTCCACCGCCTGGTCCAACTCGCCCTGAGCTGCCGACTGCTGCTTTTGCGCCGAGCGGGATGTCCCGGATCCTGCCAGTTCCAGGCATCCGCCCGGCTGGGTACCCTTCGCGGGCTCAGCCTCCGGCGAAAGGCGGCAGGACATCTACGCGATCGCGGTCGCGTAGTTCAGCAAGCGAGTCGGCCGGGGCGGACAGCGAGTTGACCAGGTAGCTGGATACGCCGATCACTTTGGCCAGCTCCAGGCCGCGTCCGGCGAGCAATTCTCGCAGTCCTGCCAGGGTCGTGCCCGTGGGGAGTTCTAGCCTTTCCTCCGTGCGGCCGGCGGCGTCGGCCGCGGCGGCGAAGTAGTGCACCTCGATGTCGATCGTGCCGGTTGCATTCGTGTCGGTGCGGGGTTCTGGGATGTCGGGCACGCCTGTGTCCTCGTCTGGTTGTTCATCATGGTCATACCCGCTCCCCGGCCACCGTGTGCCAGCGGGTTGGGGCGCGAGCTCAAGCACCGACTGTATCTGCGCGAATGCCTTGGCCGCTATGCGGTGTCCAGGGCCGAGCGGTAGATACGGCTGCGCGCCTACGCAGATGCACCCAAGGTCCCCTGATGGGCGGGCGAATTGGCCGGAGGCGTCGCGATCTGGCTAAGTAGTCAGGAGCGGCCGAAGCTGGTCAGCCGCCGATGGCGGACATGGTGCGAGTGGGCTTAGTGAAATCTGAGGGCGTCTGCAGATCATCCGCGCCGTGCGCGCGGGGCTTGTTCCAGACGGCCCGCGCCCAGATGCGCGCCAGATCGTGGTCGTCCGCTCCGGCGCGCATGGGGCCGCACAGGTCGACCTCCGCCGTAGCGAACAGGCAGGTCAACAGTCTCCCATCAGCTGTCAGCCGGGTGCGGTCGCAGTCGGCACAGAAGGGGGCCGTCACCGAGGCGATTATCCCGACCCGCCCCGCCGGATAGTCCATGCCGTCAAGGCTCCTGCCGGCGGCCACGTCCCACAGTGCGGCCGGGCGCCGATCGGGTCGACCCGCGGGGGTGAGCACGAAGCCGGCGCGCCGTAGCACCATCAGTACCTGCTCGGCGCTGACGATGTCGTCAGCTCGCCAAGAACCACGTGGTCCCAGGGGCATGTGCTCAATGAACCGGAGCTGCCAACCGCGGCGCAGGCACTCGGTCAGTAGGCGCGGCGCCCGCTCTGCCAGGCTCCCCTGCACGGCCACTGCATTGACCTTAATCGGATCCAGGCCCGCCGCCTGCGCCCCGGCCACCCCGCGCAGCACGGCGTCCAACCGGTCGCGTCGTGTCAGGGTCGCGTACTCCTGCGGATCCAGGGAGTCTATCGATACGTTGATGCGATCCAGCCCGGCGCTGCGCAGTGCGGAGGCTCGCTTGTCCAGGCCCAGGGCATTGGTGGTCAGGCCTATATCTGGTTTGAGTCCGGTGCGCCGAGCGCGCAGTGTGGCAATGGCGGTGACGATGTCCTCCAGGTCGCGTCGCAGCAGCGGTTCCCCTCCGGTCAGGCGGATCCGCTCCACCCCCAGCTGCTCCACGGCCACGCGCGCCAACCGGGAGATCTCGCCCACCGTCAACAGTTGTGGGCCGGGCAGCCATTCGAGGCCGTGCTCCGGCATGCAGTAGGTGCAGCGCAGATTGCAGCGGTCGGTCACCGACAGGCGCAGGTCCCGTACGGTACGCCCGAAGCGGTCCACCAATTGCCCGGGGACCGCTTCGGGCGCGGTGACGACGGCCGAAGCTCTCATGCGGCGATGCTACTCAGCCGACTCGGATGATCTCCACGCGGGCGAATCCGTCTTCGGCCTCCAGCAGCGTGTGCTTGACGGTGATCGGCAGTTGGTCCATCTGCGCCAGCAGCGGCGTGGGCACATGCGGGGCGATCAGATCGAAGCCCTCGCCCACTCGCAGGGAGGAGACCGCTCCGAGCACGGCGGGGTGGCGCAACCGGTGGGGGATGGGGCGCACGTCAAGGGTCATGCGGTCGTCCTGTACTGCGCCGCAGCCACAGCTGCTGTGGGAGTGGTTCTCCTGAATCGGGATGAGCCTGGGGTCTTCACTCACTGATGTCTCCTGATGCATTGGTAGGGGTGTAGGTCTTCCCGGCGGGAACGCGCGGGTGCCGGTGTGCCGCACCTAAGTGGTGGGAACCCCACCATTTTATTACGGTAATAGGCGTGGAAAACAAGGTGGCGGTCGGCCATGCCGGGCGGCGCCCGCCGGCGGGAACGGGCGGGCGGGGCGGCGCGCCCCGGAGGAACAGACGGCGGCGCACACAGATTCGCCGCAACGCCGTCGTACTGGCCTGGTTCGTAGCCGCAGCAGTGCTCACGGTCGGTGTCATCGCCGGGCCCCTGGCCGGCTGGGGCGGCTGGCTGCCGCTGCACGCCCTGCTGGTCGGCGGAATCGGTTCGGCTATCACCATATGGTCCGCTCACTTCGCCGATACCCTGCTGCACCGCCCCGCCCTGGGTGGGGCGGTGCTGCTTGACACGCGTCTGTACGCCCATTGCGTCGGCGCCGTCGCCGTTCTAGTGGGGATCACTACCGAGCGTTCCGCGCTGACGCTGACCGGAGTCGTGCTGGTGGTTGCCTGCGCGTTGGCGGGAGTGGCGGCCATCTGCGTCCAGTACCGGCGCGCCCTCGCCCCCGCGATGGCGCCGCTTGCGATTCACTACCCGACTGCGCTGGTCGCATTGGCAATCGGCGCAGTGCTCGGGTACCTGATCACATGGGCGGACGCGCGCGGAGCGGCCGCGTCGGCCGATGCCCTCTACCTGGCCCACACCACCACCATGGTGATGGGCTTCGTTGGTATCACCGTGCTGGGAACGCTGACGGTGCTGTGGCCGACAATGCTGCGTACCAAAATGGAACCGATGGCGGCGCGCTGGGCTGCCCGCGGTCTGCCGGCGCTCGTGGTCGGCACTGCCGCCACCGCCGGCGCGGGTCTGTGGCGCCCGGCAGCGGCTATTGGTGCGGTGGCGTATCTCACCGGCGCCGCCACCGTGGTCTTGCCCGCCGCCATGACAGCCAGGCGCGTGGCCCCCACCTCTTTCGCCTCCATGAGTGCGGCCGCAGCCGTCAGTTGGCTACTGGCCTGCGTGGGGTACATCGGCACCGGAATCGTCATGGCCGACGACACGGCCGCCGCGCGTGAGGTCATTCATACTGTTCGCGTCGCTCTTGGGGCGGGTTTTGCCCTGCAGATCGTGGCTGCAGCGCTGAGCTACTTGACGCCTGTAATGCTCGGCGGCGGCCCAAGTGTCGCCCGTGCCACTAACGCCATATTGGATCGCGGTGCCACCTATCGGACGGCGACCGCGAACCTGTGCCTGCTGCTTGCTGTAGCGCGGGTGCTGCCCTGGGAGGTGCGGTTGGTCGCCGCGGCGGGTGCCGGCCTGGTATCCGCTTATGTGCTTGTGGGCATCGCCCTGGCGGTGGCGCAGGTGATGCGGGGTACCGGACGCAAGCGTGCCGAGTCGACGCCGAGAGCGGTGGCCGACCGAGCCGCCGGTGGGGCGGTTGTAACCGATGAGAGGGACTTCCATGAACAGTAATCGTGAACTGGACGATGCAGACCGCAATGTGCCGCGAGCCGGCAGGCGGGCGACCCCGGCAGCCGGCCGGAACCCAGATGCGCTGCCGAACCGGGCGGCTGTGACTGCGGGCACCGCTCCCGCCATCGGCCGCGGCAAACGCAACCAGGCAGGTGGGAAGGACTCCCGTGGTGCCCATCTGGACCGGCGCGGCTTACTCCTGGGAATGCTCACCGCCGGAGGGGCTGTGGGAGTCGGTGCCGGCGTCGCCGCCTGGCGCGCCAACCGCGACCCGAGCACCGTCGCGAACGGGGTTGCCGTCACCGGCCGGACTACTGCGGTCACCGTGCAGGTTGAGGGCATGCGCTTCGTGCCCGATACGGTTGATGTGCCTGTCGGCAATCGGCTGGTGCTCACCCTGAACAACACCGGTGACCAGGTCCACGACCTCGTGGTCCAACGGGACGACGGCGCCACCGTCTCCACCGGGCGGGTCGCTGCCGGAGCTGCCGGCGACCTCGACGTCGGCGTGGTGTCGGGTCCACTGGAGGGATGGTGCTCCATCGCCGGGCACCGTGCCCAGGGCATGGTCCTTCACGTCACCGCCTCCGGGCAGGTCGCCACGGCACCCACCGCAGCGACCGCACTTGATCGGGATGGCACGGCCGTTCCCGACTACACCGCTGTTCTCCCCGACGACGTGGCCGCCTTCGATGCCGTCCTGGCTCCCGCCGACATCTCGGCCTCGGTCCACGAGCACACCTTCACGGTCACCGAGCAGACCCTGTACGTGGGCGGCGGTGTCACCCAGCGGCGCATGACGTACAACGGGCGGGCCCCCGGGCCGGTACTGCGAGGCAAGGTGGGCGACACCTTCCGCATCACCCTGCTCAATGACGGGTCTATGAGTCACTCACTCGACTTCCACGCTGGTGTGATTCCGCCCGATGACGTGATGCGCTCCATTGATCCCGGGGAGTCACTCGTCTACGAGTTCACCGCGCAGCGCTCAGGAATCTGGCTCTACCACTGCTCCACCACCCCAATGAGTGTGCACCTGGCTGCCGGCATGCATGGTGCGGTTATCATCGACCCGCCCGGGATGGGGGACGTGGACCGTGAGTACGTGCTGATCCAGTCGGAGATCTACCTCGGTCCGGAGGCCGGCGAGACGGATGCGGACAAGGTGGCCGCTAAGACTCCCGACCTGCTGGCCTTCAACGGTATCGCCTTCCAGTATCGTGATCGGCCGCTCACGGCGGCGCCGGGCGAGCGGGTACGCCTGTGGGTGCTCGACGCCGGACCCTCACTACCGATGTCCTTTCACGCCGTCGGGCTGCAGTTCGACCAGGTCTTCGCCGAAGGAGCCTGGATGCTGGGCGGGCCAGAGGCCGTAGGTGCAGCCTGGTCAGGTGGCGGACAGGCCCTGGGGCTGCAACCGGCCCAAGGCGGCTACGTCGAATGCGTGCCGCCGGCGCCAGGCACATACACCCTTGTCAGTCATGCCTTCGCCGACATGGAGAAGGGTGCCATGGGTTACCTGAAGGTCACCGTTTGAGCGGGTGGTGGGCGGTGCCGTCTTCCGGGTGTGAGTCTGCGGTTTCGGTTTCCGTCGCGGCTGTGACATGACAGCCGTCGGCACACAGGGGAGTCAGCGCGAATCGGCGGAAGGCAGTGGGCGCGCCCTGCTCGCCGGCGGAGTTGGAGGTGTCCTCACGGGATTGGGCGTAGCGCTCGTTCAGGAATCCTTCGTGCATCACGCACACCAGGGGATGCGGTGGACGAGATCCGGTCACCAGGGGGCACGCTTTGAGGATGATGCGTTCGCCGTCGAAGTCGGGGGCGAAGCCCATCAGCGATAAGTGGGGGAGTAGGGCCTTCAACCGTATCGCCGGGTCGGCGGCCTGCGTGGTGGCGGCCGTGGGCTCGGGGGGAGTCAGCCGCGCCCAGCGGCGGCCGATCTCAAGGGCTCGGCTTCGGGCTGACTCGCCGTCGCCGAGTTGTTCGACGACGGCGTCCAGCAGGGCCAGGTAGGAACCGGTCACCTGGGCCGGATCGGGTCCCGCGGGGGCATAGCGCAGGGCGGGGCGTCCCCGACGTCCGGTGGGGTTTGCGGATACGGTGACGAGGTCGGCCTCCACCAGGGCGTCCAGGTGCTCGCGGACGGTGTTGTGGTGCAGGTTGAGCGCCCGGGCCGCCTGTGCTGCGGTCAGCGGGAGAGATGATTGTTCGACCATCTCGAGCACACGAAGACGTGCCTGAGACAACTCCGCACGTGCCGACAGGTCTGCCCAGGCGGGACGTGGCGGTCGCACCGCGGCAGTTGAAGGAGCAGACATATGCATAGGCTAACGCCTGTTTCGGGTCGGTGGTGAGTGGACGTGCTGGCGCGGGTGGTGTGCTCAAGTGTTGACAGTGGTGGAATGCGCTCACCGGCGGTGCGCCGCCGACGTCGTGGGGTCCTCGGCCTCCAGCGCGGGGGTGAGCAGACGCCGGAAGGAGTCCAGCCGGGCCCTGCGTTGCTGCCGTTCGGCCGAATTCAGGGCTGTGTTGGTGGCCCACTCGTCTAGGGCGCACTCGATCACGTCCGCCTCGTGCGTGCAGCCGCGCGGGCAGTCCTCGGCGACCTCGGCCAGGTCCCGGAAGCCGCGCAGCACGTCCGCGCTGGACACGTGCGCCACCCCGAAGGACCGCACCCCGGGGGTGTCGATCACCCAGCCGCCGCCCGGCAGGTCAAGCGCCTGCAGGTTGGTGGAGGTGTGACGGCCGCGGCCCGTGACCATATTCACCTCGCCGGTGACCCGCTCTGCCCCGGGCACGAGCGCGTTGATGAGCGTGGACTTGCCGACCCCGGAGTGACCGACGAACACCGAGGTGCGGCCGCCGATCAGCTTGCGCACCGCCTCCACGCCGTCGCCGCCGGCACGAGAGGCCTCCGCCCGGCTGGATGGGTCCAGGCGCGTGGTCACCGAGCGCACCCCCAGCGGCTCGTAGAGAGTCAGCAGCGGGGCGGCGTCGGCCAGGTCCGACTTGGTCAGGATCAGCAGTGGCTCCATGCCGGCGTCGTAGGTGGCCACCAGGTAGCGGTCGATCATGCGTGGGCGCGGCTGCGGATCCGCCAGGGCGGTGACGATCACCAGCAGATCGGCGTTGGCCACCACCGGCCTCTCCGTGCCGGCCGCGTCGCCGTCCTCGGCGCTGCGGCGCAGCAGGGTGCGCCGTTCCTCCACCCGCACCATGCGGGCGAGGGTGTCCTTGCGGCCGGAGACGTCCCCGACGACGGCGACCCGGTCCCCGACCACGACCTTCCCCCGCCCCAACTCACGGGCCTTCATCGCCGTGATGTTGCCGGCGCCGTCGGCGGTCAGAGAGGGGTCCTCCAGGCGGATGCGGTAGTGACCGCGGTCGATGCGGGTGACCATGCCGGGCACGGCGTCGGCGTGGGCGGGGCGCTGCTTGGTGCGCGGACGCGAGCGCTTCCCGGGACGCACCCGCACGCGCGGGTCATCGGTGCCGATGTCGCGGCGGGCCATCAGCGCCCCTCCCGGTCGGCGAGCAGGCTCGCCCAGAGAGTGGGGAAGTCGGGCAGAGTCTTGGCGGTGCAGGCGATGTCGTCCACCTCGACGCCTCTCACCCCCAGGCCGACGACGGCGGCGAAGGTCGCCATCCGGTGATCGGCGTAGGCCCGCAGCCGGGCCGGATGCAGACGCGCCCCGGCGGGCAGGGCGGCGATCTCCAGCCCGTCGGCGGTCTGGCGGGCCGTCCCGCCGATGCGGTTGATCTCGGCCACCAGGGCGGCCAGACGGTCGGTCTCGTGCCCGCGCAGATGGCCGATGCCGCGCAACCGGGAGGCGTGCCCCTGTGCGGAGGCGAGGGCGGCCAGCGCCGCCACGGTGGGGGTCAGTTCCCCGACGGCGGACAGGTCTGCGTCGATTCCGTGCAGTTCGCCGGTGCCGACGGCGGTAAGCGTGAGCGAACCGTCCGCCTCGCGGGCCTGCTCGACGGCGCCGCCCAGGTGGGGCAGCAGCCACCGCCAGGCGTCGCCCGCCTGGGTGGTGTTAGCCGGCCAGTGGTGTACGCCGACGCGCCCGCCCGCCACCAGGGCCGCCGCTAGGAACGGGCCCGCATTGGACAGGTCCGGCTCAATGAACAGTGTGCCGGCCCGTGGCGCGCCCGGGTGGACCGTCCAGGTGCGCGCGCCCACGGAGGCACCGGCATCCGGTTCGTCCACGGTGATGCCGCGCCCACGCAGGAACTCTACGGTCATGGTCACATGCGGCAGGGAGGGCACCGGCCCAGTGGGGGTGATGGCCAGGCCTCCGGGCAGTAGGAACCCGGCCAGTAGCAGTGCGGACAGGAACTGGGAGGAGCCGGCGGCATCTACGCTCACCCGGTGCGGGGCCTCGGGGCGGGCCGGGTCGGTGGGGTGTAGCGGGCCTCCGCCGCCGGGGCCGACGCGCACGGGCAGGAAGCCGGATTCACCCAGATAGGCGACCTGCGCGCCAAGACCCTCCAGGGCGTCCAGCAGTGGCGCCAGGGGACGACGGCGGGCGGCGGAGTCGCCGTCGAAGACCACGGGCGTGTCGGCCAGGGTGGCCAGCGGCGGAATGAAGCGCATCACCGTTCCGGCCAGACCGCAGTCGATGCGGGTCACTCCGTCGGTGTCGGCGCGGGTCGGGAACGGGCGCGGTGCGGGCGTGACCCGCAGGGCGGTGTCGGTGCCGCTACCGGCATCATCGGGTAGCTCCTCGAAGCGGGCCCCGAGTGCTGTTAGGGCGGCGCGCATGAGATCGGTGTCGCGTGAGCTCAGGGCGCCGCGCAGCGTCGTCGGGGCCTGCGCCACCGCCGCCGTCACCAGGGCGCGGGCCGTAAGCGACTTCGACCCCGGCAGGTCGATGACGGCATCGAGCGGGCCGGAGGCCACCGGTGCCGACCAGGGCGAGGGCGCGGCCGGGGATGCTCCAGTCACCGCGGTCACAGCGCGTCGACGATGGCGTTCAAAGCCTTGCTCGGCCGCATTACGGCATCGGCCAGGGCCGGATCGGGCAGATAGTAGCCGCCCAGCTGGACCGGGCGACCCTGCACCGCCACCAGCTCCGCCTGCACCTGCTCGTTGACCGCACCCAGTTGCTCGGCCACGGGCGCGAAGCGGGCCGCAAGCTCGGCGTTGGCCGTCTGCTCCGCCAGCTCACGCGCCCAATACAGCGCCAGCCAGGCGTGAGAGCCGCGGTTGTCGATACCGCCCAGACGACGGGCGGGAGAGCGCTCCTCCTCCAGCAGCGTAGTGGTTGCCGCATCCAGGGCATCGGCCAGCACCGTGGCGCGCGCGTTCCCGCTCACCTGCGCCACGTGCCGCAGCGCCTCCGCCAGCGCCAGGAACTCGCCCAGGGAGTCCCAGCGCAGGTAGTCCTCCTGGAGCAGTTGGCGCACGTGCTTGGGGGCGGAACCCCCGGCGCCCGTCTCATACAGGCCGCCGCCGTTCATGAGCGGCACCACCGACAGCATCTTGGCGCTCGTACCCACCTCCAGGATGGGGAACAGATCCGTGTTGTAGTCCCGCAGCACGTTACCGGTAACCGAGATCGTGTCCTCGCCGCGGCGCGCCCGCTCCAGGGACAGCTTGGTTGCGGCCACCGGGTCCAGGATGCGGATGTCCAGGGCGGCGGTGTCCTCATCGGCCAGGTAGCGCTCCACCAGGGAGGCGATAGTGCGGTCGTGGGCGCGCTCCGGGTCCAGCCAGAACACGGCCGGCGCTCCCGTGGCGCGCGAGCGCACCACAGCCAGGTGCACCCAGTCCCGCACGGCCGCATCTTGAGTCTGGCAGGCGCGCCAGATGTCATCGGCCTCGACGGCGTGAGACAGCAGTACCGTGCCGGCCGGGCTGCCCGCGCCCTCGGTGACGACCACCTCGACGGTGCCGTCGGTCGGGATCAGGAAGGTCTTGTCGTGACTGCCGTACTCTTCGGCCTTGCGGGCCATCAGACCCACATTCGGCACCGAGCCCATGACGGACGGGTCCAGGGCGCCATGCGCCTTGCAGTCGTCAATGACTGCCTGATAGACGCCCGCGTAGGAGGAGTCGGGGATGACGGCGAGGGTGTCGTCCGGGTTGCCGTCGGCGTCCCACAGCTTGCCGCCCGCCCGGATCATGGCGGGCATGGAGGCGTCGATGATGACGTCGGAGGGTACGTGCAGGTTGGTGATGCCGCGGGTGGAGTCCACCATGTTCAGGCGCGGGCCGAGCGCCAGCTCCTCATTGATGCACGCCCGGATGCGCTCGCCCTCGGGCAAGGCGTCCAGACCCGCCAGGATGGAGGCCAGGCCGTCCTCGGGGCGCAGGCCGGCAGCTTTCAGGACGCCGCCGTAAGCGTTGAAGGTCATGGGGAAGAAGGCGCGCACGGCATGCCCGAAGAGCAGCGGGTCCGACACCTTCATCATGGTGGCCTTCAGGTGCAGTGACGCCAGCACATCATCGTCCTTCGCCTCCGCGTTTGCCGTCACCAGGAAGTCATCCAGCGCCCGGGCCGACATGAAGGTCGCGTCCATCACCTCCCCGGCGGTCACCGGCAGTGCCTCGCGCAGGACCACCGGCTGCCCGCCGTCGGCGGGCACCAGCCGGATCTGCACCGTGCCTGTCTCCGGGATCACCACCGAGGCCTCGTTGTGGCGGAAGTCGTGGCCGTCCATGGTGGCCACCCGCGTCTTGGAGTCCGGGCTCCACGTTCCCATGGAGTGCGGGTGGGAGCGGGCGTAGGCCTTGACGGCTGCGGGGGCGCGGCGGTCGGAGTTGCCCTCGCGCAGCACCGGGTTGACGGCGCTGCCCTTGACGGCGTCGTAGGTGGCGCGCACCTCCCGCTCGGCGTCGGTGGTCGGCTCATCGGGGTAGTCGGGAAGGTCGTATCCCTTGTCGCGCAGCTCGGCGATCGCGGCCTTGAGCTGCGGCAATGAGGCGGAGACGTTGGGGAGTTTGATGATGGTGGCGGCCGGATCCTGGGTGAGGGCACCGAGGTGGGCCAGGTCGTCAGTGGCCAGGCCGAAGGCAGCCAGGATGCGGCCCGCCAGAGAGATGTCCGCCGTGCTCACCCGCACATCGGCGGCGCGAGTGAAGCCCTTGATGATCGGCAGCAGGGAACGGGTAGCCAGCGCAGGAGCCTCGTCGGTCAGCGTGTAGATGATGTCGGGCGTTGCGGCGGGGCCGCCTGGGGCGTTCTGATCGGTCACCGGTCGTGTTCCTTCGTGTTCCTTAAGGTCGGGGCGGGATGGTTCCTCGAGCGCTGTGGGCACCGGCGGTCGGGGAGACGACTCCCGGCGCTGAGCGTAGCGCGACACCTTGGTGGTTTGCTTCGGGCTCGGTACAAGCGACGTGCCGAATCCCGTCGAATTGCTTCGGGTGGCGGACCTGGTGAAGGCGGCCCGGTTGGGAGTCATGCACCTTGTTACCGCTGAGCGATTCAGACCGGCTGTGCCGGCTCGTACCGGGCCCGTACCTGGGCCTCAACCGCAGCCATGGCGGCCTTGACCTGGCGCCGGTTCTCCCGCCGCCACGCCAGTGAAGGGCGACCCTCACGGTCAACTGCGGACAGCGCCAGCCCCGCCCCGACGGCGGCCGAGCGCATCAGGCCGGACAGTGCCCGCCTGCGCGCATCAGCATCCTCAGCCGCCCACACCGGGTGGTTGACCAGCGTCAGAGGGATATTGAGCGCGGCCAGTACGGCGGCGCAGGTGCGCGGCGCTCGGCCCGTGGCCAGTCCGAGCCCGGCGAAGACGCTGACAGCTCCGCTGATGCGGGTGAGCAACTCAGCATCCGAGTGCAGCACCGGCGGCATCCCGGCCCGCTCCAGTACGGGTTGCACCTTCTCGAACTTCTCCGCGTGTCGCCCCGGTCGGGCGAGCGCGTCGAGGCCATCGACGACGAAGGGTGCGGCAAGCGTCGGACGGGCAACGGTACGCAGAAGGTTCATGGCCTAATCCTCGCTCACCAGGTGACTCGATGCCAGCCAGTAGCGGGTGTTTGCGGGAATTGCCGGGGCCGTCTGACGCGATCGGGAATGACTTCGACACCGGAACGGTTTAGACGGCGATGATCACTTCCTCCGTGCTTCCCACCGTGACGCGGGCGCCGGCCTCGTCCAGGCGCTCGCGCCGCCCCGCGTCGTCGCGCGCGACCGGGCGCGGCCAGCTAGGCTCGCGGGCGATGATGGACACAGACAATCTCAGCCCGACGGGTCCGTCCGGGGGGGCGGTGCATGCGTCCGCCGGTCAGGTGGATCCCGACGATCTCGATCGCGCTCCGGCAGACGAGTCCGCCGATGCCCGTGCGGCCCGCTTCGAGGCCGACGCACTGCCCTACCTGGATCAGCTCTATGGAGCCGCCCTGCGCATGACCCGCAACCCGGCTGACGCCGAAGACCTGGTTCAGGACACCTATGTCCGGGCCTTCAGTGCCTTTCACCAGTACCGGCCAGGAACGAATCTGAAGGCCTGGCTCTACCGCATCCTGACCAACACCTTCATCAACACCTACCGCAAGAAGCAGCGCGAACCGCAGCAGTCCGACGCCGATGCGGTTGAGGACTGGCAGTTGCACCGGGCCGCGTCACACGACTCGGTCGGGCTGCCGAGCGCCGAGAATCTCGCCCTGGATGAGTTGCCGGACGAGGAGATCAAGGCGGCTCTGGGGGAGCTCAGTGAGGATCGGCGTCTGGCCGTCTACTTGGCCGACGTTGAGGGATTCTCCTACAAGGAGATCGCCGAGATCATGGGCACCCCGATCGGCACCGTCATGTCTCGCCTGCATCGTGGGCGGCGGCAACTTCGCGAACTACTGGCTGACCATGCCCGACAGTTGGGCTACACGAGCGACGAGGAGCAGAACTGATGGGTAAGAACAACCGGAACGAACCCTGCTCGTGCACGGAGGCCCTTACCCACCTCGAGCGGTTCCTGGATCACGAGGTCGATCGGGATCTTGAGGCTCGCCTGGCGGAGCACGTTGCCTCCTGTGAGCACTGCTCGCGTGCGGCCGACGCCGAACGGCACCTGCGCGAACTGGTCCGCTCCCGCTGCGCCGAGCAGGCGCCCGCAGCGTTACGGGCCCGCGTGCTGGGGTATCTGTCGACCGCGTCCATCACTTCCACGACTACATCCGCCACGTCAACCACCCGGATCACGACGGCGGTCGTGCACGTCGAGCGCCGCTAGCTTCCCGCCGGCCGATGCGCCCTGTGGGCGCATTCACCGTGCACACGGGGCGCTCAGCTGGCAGCACCCGCCTCCGATATGCGAGGATGAAGGGTGTTCCGTGCCCCTCGGGGCGGAGGATAATCACCACGACATGAGGAGGCACCAATGAGCAAACGTGGTCGCAAGCGTCGTGCACGCGCCAAGAACAGCGCCAATCACGGCAAGCGTCCCAACTCCTGAGTCGGGACTGCAGCGCTGAGGCACAGTCCCAGGCATCGCATCGACGACCGGCCGGCCACCGCCAGGTGACCGGCCGACGTCATTAGCACCGGCATATCAACCCGCCCGCAAACTTCGCCGTCGGAAGATGAGTAGAGACACAGGCAGCAGTGTGGCCGCTGCTGCCCCCTGGTATGCGATCACTTGCGGATCGGGGTCATCGACGGGCAGTACTCCAACCAGGTGCGCCGGTGAAAGATCGCGTGCCCATTCCGGTAGATCCAGTGCCTCGGCGAGGAACCCGACCACCACCATCCACAGGACGATCGCCCAGCCCAGCACCGGCCAGCGTGGGCCCAGGGCCGCCAGCACGGCGGAAGCTGCCGCGATGAGAAGAACAGCGGGCAGGTAACACGCGCCGATCTTCAAAGCCGTGCCTAATGCTCCTCTTTCCCCGGACACCGCCCAGGTGCTCATTCCCAGCAGCAGAGCGGACGCAACGAGCACTGCCGCCGATGAGAGCAGCGTCGTCGCCCACCAGCCACTCCATAGCCGCGCCCGGCTGCAGCGAGTGGACAGCAGCATTCCCAGGCGGCCTGCTGACTCCTCCGCCGTCAAGCGTGAGGCTCCCAGCACCCCGACGGTTCCGGCGGCAGCGACCATGACGGTTGCAGCCATGGCGGCCATCAGGTCCGTGCCCCGTTCCAGCCCCATGGCTGCCAGCAGCGAGGGATTTGCCTGGATGATCCGAGTCATCTCTTCGCTGAACAGCCCTATGAATAGCGTCCACAGACAGGTGATGAGAAGCAGCGGCGTCGTACCCGTCCGCTCCAACGCCAGTGCCAACCGCCACGCCCGCTGCTGTGCCTGGCCACGTGCCGGCCCCGGGCGAGGGGCGAACACGCCGGCTCCCGCATCCCGATGCCAGGCCGCAATCGTGCAGGCGGCTAGCAGGATGAGAGAGCCGACGGCGTACGCCGCCAGAGGCCAGGCCCGCGGATCATCGAAGGCACGCGCCTCCGGCAGCCACCCGAGCGGGCTCGCCCAGACAGCATCCCACTGCAGGCCATCAACGATGAAACGGATCAAGAAGGCCATCAGCACAAGGCCGATTCCAAGCTGCCGGGCGGTTATGGCTTGCTGGCACAACTGGCCCAGCAGGAGACCGATGGCGGCGAAGAACAGCGTGCAGGCACTCGCTCCGGCGGCATACCAGGCGGAGCCTTCAGCAGGCAGCCCTGTCGCCGCCATTCCAATCGTCATGAGCAGCCCGGTGGCGAGGGCGACGAACGTCAGCAGAATGGTCGCAGCCGCCAACGGCGCCAGCCGTCCCACCCGCGAGGCGGTCAGTAGCTCGGTGCGCCCGGTCTCCTCCTCCCGGCGTGTAAGGCGGATGGCCGTCAGTAGGCCCATTAGTGGAAACAGCAACTGCCCCGTGAAACCGACCTCCACCCCGGTAATTCCGCCCAATGACGTCAACCCGTAGCCGCGCCCGTTGAAGGCGATGCTGGGGACCGACGCGCCGGCGGTGGCCGCATACTCCGCTCGCGCGGCCGCAGACGGATACAGGCCCTTGACGCCGATAGCGACCGCCACCACCAAGACCACACAGGTACCGGTGGCCAGGGCGATGGCCACCCAGGAGGTGCGCAGCCCCAGGGCCGTCACTCGTGCCAGACCGGTGAAAGGGCGAGCGCCGATTAGACGGCGATTGCTGCTACTCACCGTGACTCACCTCCATTCGCGGTGTAGTTGTCCAGAAACAACTGTTCG
Source organism: Actinomyces sp. (assembly GCF_030530635.1). Lineage (GTDB taxonomy): Bacteria > Actinomycetota > Actinomycetes > Actinomycetales > Actinomycetaceae > Actinomyces. The sequence goes on along the minus strand of NZ_JAUMUL010000004.1, from coordinate 57,475 downwards.
AGGCTTGGCGGACGGATCGTGAGTTGTGCCGGATGCGCCACGCTCAGTGCGGCCAGGACCGCGGGCAGGGCTTCGGCGGTGGCCAGAAGGGTGGTGCGCACCCCGCGGGGCACGTCTTCAGTTTGTAGCCGGTCGATGCCCTCAATTCGAGCCAATTCAGGCAGTGAGACTGCCGTGACCGCGTCGACGGCGGTGGCGCGGCCGGAACGCAGCTCGGCCAGTCGGCCGTTGAAGACGGCGCGCCCCGCACGCACCACGGTGACTGTCTCGCACAGGGCCTCGACCTCGGCGAGGATATGGCTGGATAGCAGAACGGTGGTACCCGCCGCGGACCGCTCGGCCACGACCTGCTGGAAGACGGACTCCATGACGGGGTCCAGCCCCGAGGTGGGCTCATCCAGAATGAGCAGTTCGACGTCGCAGGCCAGTGCCGCCACCAGCGCCACTTTCTGTCGGTTGCCCTTGGAGTAGGTGCGGAAGCGGCGAGTGGGGTCGAGGTCGAAGCGCTCGATGAGTTGGTCGCGCCGGCTGCGGTCCATGCCGCCGTGGAAGCCGCCGAGGAGGTCGATGCACTGCCCGCCGGTCAATCCGGGCCACAGCATGGTGTCTCCGGGGACGTAGGCGAGGCGGGCGTGAATATCGACGGCGCGTGCCCACGCGTCCATGCCTAGGACCGTGACGCGACCACGATCCAGCCGAAGTTGGCCGAGTGCGGCGCGAATGGTGGTGGACTTGCCTGCGCCATTGGGGCCGAGGAAGCCGTGCACCTCGCCGCGGAACACGGCGAGGTCGAGTCCGTCCAGCGCGGTGACCCTCCCGAAGTGTTTAACCAGTCCGGAGGCATCGATAACTAATTCTGACAGTGACTGGCTCATGACAGTGACTCTACTTGATAGGGTTTGGCTGTCAAGCTCGCGAAGCGAGTGTGAGGTGACAGGAGGTGTGACGCCATGTCCGATTCGTCCCCGGAGCCGGTGGTGGCGACGCCGCGTCCGGGCCTGCGCGCACGCAAGAAGGCCGCGACCATGCGTCACATCCAGGATGAGGCGCTCCGCCTGTTTGAGGCGCGGGGCTTCGACGCCGTGAGCATTGAGCAGGTGGCCGAGGCGGCGTTGGTCTCACCCAGCACCGTCTACCGGTACTTCGGTACCAAGGAAGGGCTCATCCTCCACGACGAGTATGACGACCGCATTCGTGACCAACTGGGGTATTACTTGATGCGGGGAACCAGCCTGGTCGACGCCGTAACCCGAGTTCTGGACGAAATCTGGGGCGACCACTTCGTGGACAATGCCGAGACCGTCATGCTGCGCGCCCGCCTGTGCTTCGAGGTTCCCTCGGTTCAGGGGGCGATGTCTCTCGTGATCAACCAGGAGGTTGACGCCATCGCCCGGGTGGTGGCCGCGTCCGGGCGCTGGGACTTCCGCACTTCCCGGGTGCTCGCCTCGGGCGTGATCTGGGCGATCATGGGCGTCTTGCGCAACTGGTACGACGACGGTTTCACTACCCACCTGCGTGAGGGCGTCGACGAGGTACTCGCCTGGCTTCCCGCCCTGGAAGAGGTGTACTCCTGATCACTCCTTGACGGCTCCCTCGGTGAGTCCGCCCTTCCAGAAGCGTTGGAGCACCAGCATGAGAATCGCCAGTGGGATGACGCTGAGCAGTGCCCCACCGATGGTCAGCTGGTAGAACTCCGGCAGCCTGCTGGTTTGAGACAGCCAGGTGTTCAGGCCCAGGGTTATGGGATAGAGGCGCTCATCGGCGAGCATGATCAGGGGCAGGAAGTAGTTGTTCCAGATCGCCACGAACTGGAACAGGAAGACGGTCACCAGAGCGGGCACCATCTGTCGCAGCGCAATCCGGTGGAAGATCGTGAGCTCGCCCGCGCCGTCGATCCGTCCGGCCTCGAGCAGCGAGGTGGACACCGCGGCGTCGGCGTAGATCCGGCACAGGAACAGTCCGAAGGGGGAGACGATGGCGGGAATGAGGACGGCCAGATAGGTATTGGTGATTCCGATCCGGCTGAACACGAGGAACAGCGGCAGGGCGGTGGCCGTGCCGGGTACCAACACCCCGCCCATGACCAGCCCGAACATGAGGTTCTTCCCACGGAACTCGTACTTGGACAGGGCATAACCCGCGGCGGCGGCGAAGTAGGTGGCCAGCAGCGCGCCCGCCCCAGAGTAGAGCAGGGAGTTGACGAACCAGCGTGGGAAGATCCCGCTGTTGGAGGTCAGGATGTTCCGAATGTTGTCCACGAGGGCGAAGGTCCCGCCGAACCAGAACCCATTGGTGGAGAACAGGTCATCGGTGGTCTTGGTGGCATTGATGACCACCCACAGGACCGGGATGATGAAGTAGAGCGACACCAGCACCAGGACGCTGGTCACGAAGAATGTTGTGGAACGGCGCGTGCCCGCCTCGCGGCTGCTGTGACCGGCCATGTCAGTCTCCTCCCCTTCCGGTGGTGGCCCGCAGGAATATGAAGGACAGGACGAAGGCGGCCGCCGCGATGATCACGGCCTCGGCGGCGGCGACGCCATAATCGTTGTACTGGAAGGCCCAGGTGTAGGCGGAGTAGTTGGGCGTGTACTCGGTGTTGATCGCCGGGGCGATCGTTGCCAGGATCTGAGGCTCGGCGAACAGCTGCAGGGTGCCGATGATGGAGAAGACGATGGTCAGCAGCAGCGCCGGGCGGATAAGCGGGATTTGAATGGCGGTCGCGATGCGTACCGGCCCCGCCCCATCCACTTTCGCGGCCTCGTACACCTCGGCGGGGATGGCCTTGAGCTGGGCGATGATGATGAGCATGTTGTAGCCGGTGTACGCCCAGGTCACGATGTTGGCGATCGACCACAACACGTTTCCCTCGGCGAGGAAGTCGTACTGAATACCCACCACCGCCAAGGCGTCCACGATCGGCGACAGCCCGGGGATGTACAGGAATGACCACAGGATCGTGGCGATCACCCCGGGCACGCCGTAGGGCATGAAGTACAGGGCGCGGAACAGTCCCGGCCAACGTGCCGCGGCGGACTCGAGCAGTAGTGCCAGCACGGTGGCGGCCCCGATCATGACGGTTACCTGGACGACGCCGAACAACAGCACCCGCCCGATTGACTGCGTGAAGTTGGCGTTGGCCAGCGCGGTGGCGTAGTTGTCCCAGCCCGCGAAGGTCTCGGAGGCGCCGCCCTCGCCGTAAAGTCCCGTGTAGCGAGTGCGGGTGAAGGACTGTGCCACGGCCACGACGATCGGCACAATGAATGTCAGTAGGAACACGAGCATGAATGGCGCGACCAGCAGGTAGGGCGCCGCGTTCTTCTTCACTGTTCCGCCTCCCGGGCCCGCAGCCCACGACGCTGGAAGGCCTGGACGATCTCGGCCTGAGAGTTGGACAGGGAGTCCACCAGCGAGGTGCCGTCGGTGAGTTTCCGCCGCATTCCGTCGGCGACGATGTTGATCGACTGCTGGCACAGCGGCGGCCAGAGCCAGTCCAGGTTCTGCTCTCGGGCCATGGGTGCGATCACCTCGGTGTTGTAGCTCTGACCGGAGAAGAACTCGCTGGGGCCCTCACGGACCTTGCCGATGTAATCCGCCGCGGGCGACCAGCCGGTGCCACAGTTGGTGATCAGGGAGTCCAGGGCGTCGGGGTCGGAATGCATCCAGACGATGAAGTCCGTGGCCTCCTGTGGGTGCTGGGAGTTGGCCATGACCGCCGCCGTCGACCCTCCGGAGTAGCTCGACCCGTATCCGCTCTCCCAGCGGGGCATGGGGGCGACCTTGAACTTCCCCGATCCGCCGGGTACCGCCTCGATCAGTGCATCCGCCCAGGAGCCGTTGGTGTGCGTGGCCAGAGCGCCGGCGCCCATCGCGGACATCCAGGGGGAGGAGAAGGAGCCGAATGCCGTGTTTACCAGTCCGTCATCGATCGCCGTATCCCAGAAGCCGGCCACCTTCAGGCAGGCCTCATCGGTGAGGTTGATGACCCACTCCTCGCCCTCGGGGACGAACCAATTCCCGCCCGCCTGCTGGCACAGTGTGGCGAACATATTGCCGTCGGCCACGTTGAACACATCCATGTAGGTGCCGGGCCGATACTCCTGAATGAGTCGGGCCGTCTCGGCCCATTCCTGCCAGGTGGTGGGTGGCGGGGCACCCACTTCGTCGAAAACGTCCGTGCGGTAGAACAGGGCCACCGGCCCCGTGTCCTGAGGGATGCCGTAGACGCCGTCGGCCAGATCCACGTAGCTCCAGGCCGCAGGGTCGAAGCGATCCTGATGGTCCCGCGCGCCGTAGCGCGAGATGTCCACCAGATCGCCGGCGAGGACGAACTCGGGGACCATGCGCATCTCCACCTGGCCGATGTCGGGTCCGCCACCGGCAGCGAGCGCGGAGTAGAGCTTCTGATAGCCGCCGGAGGTGGAGGAGGGGATCCACGTCACCTCCACCTTCACGTTCGGGTTGACTCGGCTGTACAGGTCGGCGACCGTCTGCAGATCCTTCAGCCACGACCAATAGGTGAGTGTCAACGGGCCCGAGGCGGGAGCAATGGTGCCAGCGGTATCGGTGCGGTTACTGGCGGTTGAGCAGCCGCCGACGGCCATTGCCGCAGCGGCGCCGAGACCGAGGAGGGCACGTCGTGGAATGGGCGTTTGCACTAATCGTTCCTCACTCATCATCGAGTTCAACCGTGAGCATCTCCAGCGACTATCAGGAGAAGCCGCGAAGAAATGTGACGATTCTAACGTGCAATGTTTCGGATGGGAACCCTCACCCGGACGTCTGGTGGATTGAGGTCGACTCGGAGGCCCACTCACCGGGGGGCAGACACTCCCAGCCACTCATACCAACCGCGGTGCAGCACCAACCAGGCCAACAGCCCGTAGCCGGCCTGCCCCGGGTGCTTGCCGCCCTCCGAGGCGACATCGGTCAGCCACTGGTCGTGATTGCGCAACGGCTCAAAAGTCTCCACGAACGGGATTCCCCGCCGCTGGCAGACTTCACTGACCGCACGCGACAGAGCGGCCGTGCCGTCGGGGTCGGCGCTCGGCAGCGGCGGCGGACCGACCACGAAACAGGCACGGTGCTCGCCGACGGCCGAATCCAACACGTTGGCTACTGCCAGCCGGGAACGTGCGGGGGAGATGCCGGCGAGCACATCCGCCACGCCCAGGCCGATGACCAGGCGGTTCACACCCGTGTGCGTGGTGCGGCGGGCGACCTCTGCCTGCCAGCGCTCGGCGAGTCGCGCCGTCGTCTCGCCCGGGACGGCGAGCGTGCTCCACATGATGTCCAGTTCGCGGGGCGTGCGAGCCATCACCCGGCCGGTCCAGCCCAGGGCGCGGGCATCCCCGTATCCGGCCACCAACTCGTCCCCGACGAAGCACAGACTCACATCGTCCATGGACACCTGGTTCCCTCCCTGACTCGCAGACGGCTTCCGAAGCCCATCCTGCCATCGCCCGGCCCGTGTGCATGGCACCGCGCGGCCCATTTTCCGTGAACAGGCGCAACACCACCCGGCTACGAGTGATAGCGTGCCTGCACTATGCGACGACACGCTCGCCGGGCGCGCAGACGCACCGCACGCACCAGTTCAGAATCCGACCGCCCCCACCCCGACTCCCGCCGCCTGACACCCGCCGGAGGGTGCGTGTGAGGGAGTGGCTCATGGTCGCCGTCGGCGTGCTGCTGACGGCCGGAACCGCACTGTTCGTCGCCGGGGAGTTCTCCCTGGTGGCCCTGGACCCCTCCACCGTCGAGACCCGTGCCTCCGCCGGCGACCGCGGCGCCGCCCGGGTCGGTCGGGCCCTGACCCGGTTGTCCACGCTCTTATCCGGCGCCCAGGTGGGCATCACCCTGACCACCGTCCTGCTCGGCTACACCATGCAGGCCGCGCTGGCCACCCTCCTGAGCGGGCTGCTGTCCAACTGGCTGGCACAGACCGTCGCCACCGGCGTCGCGGCCGCCACCGCGCTCATAATCGTCAACGCCTTCTCCATGGTTGTGGGCGAACTCATCCCCAAGAACGCGACCCTGTCCGACCCCATGCTGGCCGCCCGCGCCGTCACCCCCTTCCTCACGGGGTTCAGCGCGCTCCTGCGGCCGGTGATATCCGTGCTCAACGGCACCGCCAACGCCATCCTGCACCGAATGGGGATCGAGCCTGCCGAGGAGATCAGCGGCACCCGCTCCGCCTCCGAACTGGCGGCCCTGGTGCGCCACAGCGCCGACGAGGGCGTCCTGGACGTCTCCACCGCCGCGCTGCTGACCCGTTCGATCGGCGTGGGGCGACTCACAGCCGTCGACGTCATGACCGACCGCGGCCGGCTGCATACGCTGACCGGCCAGGACACGGCCGCCGACGTCGTCGTACTGGCCCGGGCCACAGGCCATTCCCGCTTCCCCGTCCTCGGCGACGACGCCGACGACGTCCTCGGTATCGTGCACCTGCGCCGAGTAATCGCCGTCCCGTATGAGAAGCGCTCCGAGGTCCCGGTCACCTCCTCGTCCCTGATGACCCCCGCCCACCGGGTGCCGGAGACCATGCCGCTGGACTCCCTCCTGGTGGAGCTGCGGGACACCGGCAGTCAGATGGCGCTGGTGGTAGACGAGTATGGAGGCACCGCCGGGGTAGTCACTCTGGAGGACGCCATTGAGGAGATCGTCGGTGACGTGGCCGACGAGCACGACCGGCGCCGCTCCGGCGCTCATGCCGACGCCGCCGGGGACTGGCTGGTACCCGGTTGGTTGCGCCCCGACGAACTCGCGGACCGGGCCGGTGTGCGGGTGCCCGACGACGGCCCCTACGAGACGCTCGCCGGTCTGGTGATGACGGAACTCGGCCGCATCCCGGAGGTGGGCGCGGCCGTGGAGACCCCGCTGGCCCGGATCACCGTTGCGGCCATGGAGGGGCGTCGCATCACCCGCCTGCGCATTCGGCCGCTTCCCGGCCCGGACGGCGGGTCGGAAGTGTCCGCCGACCCATTCACCGAGGGGTAGATGCAACGATGAGTACCTCCCTGGCGCTCATGCTGACTGTGGTGCTGTTGGCGGGAAACGCCTTCTTCGTGGCGGCGGAGTTCGCCGTCACCTCCTCGCGTCGTGCCCGGCTCGAACCGCTGGCTGAGGCCGGCGACCGGCGGGCGGTCACGGCGCTGTGGGCGCTCCAACACGTATCCCACATGCTCGCCACCGCCCAACTCGGGGTGACCGTGTGCTCCACCGGACTGGGAGTGGTGGCTGAGCCGGCCATCGCCCACCTGCTCACGCCACTGCTGCATCGGCTCGGGGTCGGTACCGCGGGGGCGCATGCGATCGCGGTGCTGCTGGCCCTGGTGCTCGTGGTGTACGCGCACGTGGTCCTGGGAGAGATGCTGCCGAAGAATCTGTCCATAGCCGCGCCCGAGCGTGCCGCCCGCTGGATCGTCCCTACACTCGTGCGCATCTCACGACTGTTCGGCCCCATGATCACCGCCCTGAACGGCTTCGCCAACGGCGTGCTGCACCTGTGCGGCGTACAGACGCGGGAGGAGGTCTCGGCGGCCTTCAACGCCGCCGAGGTCGCCTCGATCGTCGAGCGCTCCACCGCGGAGGGCGTGCTCGAGGATGAGACCGGGCTGCTGTCGGGCGCCCTGGAATTCTCTGAGGAGACGGCCGGCAGTGTCATGGTGCCGGTGGGTTCGCTGACCACCCTTCCCGCCGGATGCACGCCTGAGGACGTCGAGCACGCGGTGGCGGGGACCGGCTACTCGCGCTTCCCGGTCGTCCGCAACGCCATGGAGGCAGCGGCCTTAGGTGTTGTCGACGCAGCGGGCGGCCGCAGACAGGAAGTCGACTCCGCCGCCGACCAGGACGCCGGCCTGATCGGCTACCTGCACCTGAAGGACGTGCTGTATGCGGAGTCGGAGGCGAGAAGCGACCCGGTGCCGCCGTGGCGGGTGCGCGCCCTGGTCCCAGTGCGCGCCGACGACGAAGTGGAGGACGTGCTGGCCGCCATGCAGCGCTCCGGTGCGCACCTGGGCCGAGTCCAGGACGAGGCGGGAAAGACGCTCGGCGTGGTCTTCCTGGAGGACATCCTGGAGGAACTCGTCGGTGAGGTGCACGATGCGATGCAGCGTGACGACCACCAGCGGCGAGACCACGGGCAGGGGGGAGCCTAAAAGGGGTGTGACGGTGGTCCTGGCATAGGCCATCACGGTTGGTTAAAGTGCTGCGGTCGGTCGCGACGGCGGCCGTGAACACTACCTCTGGAGGCACTGCGTGGCCCAACAGCCCATGACACGGCGCCAACGCCGTGACGCGGAGCGAGCCGCTGAACGCGAACGGTCGGCCGTCACGGCAGAGCGAGACTCGGGGGCGGCGGCCCCGGCGGAGCACGAAGCGGAAAAGGCCCCGCAGGCCGCTGACCTCCCCCCATCATTCCGTCCTTCGTCGTACGCGTCCGCGCGCGCAGCGGCACGTGCCGCCGCTGTTCCCAGGCCTTCTGCGCCCGTGGCGAACGGCGAATCCGGGCGGACCTCCTCCCGCCCCGCATCGCGGCGCCACCGCCGGATAGGTGCGGTCGGACGCGCCGGTGTGCTCGTGGTCCTCACCCTCGTGACCGTCATCGCCCCTCTGAGTTCGAATCTCCTGACCGGCCCGCAGGCGGCTGCGGCGTTCAACGTCGGCAGCGAGGAACCGGCCGCCACTCAGACCACCGACTCCTCCTCCTCCTCGGTCGCGGCCGCCGTGCTCGGCTCCGATGCCGACGTCGACACCGATTCCGATCCCGAACTGTCCAACATTCCCGACGCTGCCACCCTGGCCCGCATTCGCGAGGCCTACGAGAATGCCACCGCCACCTGTGCCGTTCAGTCCGCCGGGGCCTCGGGTGACACAGCCGCCTTCAATACTGCGCCCGAGGTGTTCTATCCCATGATCGCGGGCACTTACACCGTTTCCTCAGCGTACGGCTATCGTCTTCATCCCACTTTGGGCTATATGAGGCTGCACGCCGGTCAGGACTATGCCGGGGCCGCCGGTACGCCCATCTACGCCGCTGCCGCGGGCACCGTCGTTGAAGCCGGCATGTCGGACTCCACCGGCACCGTCACCATCGAGCACAAGCTCGACGGCGAGGTCTGGTACACCAGGTACCTGCACATGTACGAGGACGGCATCTACGTGTCTAAGGGCGACCAAGTGGAGGCCGGTCAGCTCATCGCGGGTGTGGGATCGACGGGCTACTCCACCGGCCCTCATCTGCACTTCGAGGTGCGTACCGCCAACAACAGCGAGGACTCCTCCTCGGTGGAGCCGCAGGCGTGGCTGGAAGAGCACCGCGCCGCCGAACTGACCACCGACTGCTCCTGAACGGCTGCATCAGCCGCAGGCGTCCGAGACGAACGACAGGAATCCGACTATGGGCCCTACCCGCCATTGCGCCGTCGTCGCCCACCGGGGCGGAGGCGGCGAGGTCCCCGAGAACACGTGGACCGCCGTCGAACACGTGGTCGAGCTCGGCCTGACCTGGATGGAGACCGATCTGCGAGCCACCGCCGACGGCGTCGTCGTCCTGTCACACGACGCGGACCTGGCCCGTACCGCCGGCGACGCGCGCCATATCCGCGGGCTGACCTGGGAGGAACTGGCCACAGTCGATGCCGGCGACGGCCGCCCATTCGTACGCCTGGATGAGGCTCTCGCCGCCCACCCACAAATCCGTTTCAATATCGACCTGAAGGACTCTGCGGTGGTTCAGCCCGCGCTGCAGACGGTGCGTGAAGCCGACGCACTGGAGCGGGTGCGTTTCGCCTCCTTCTCGGCGCGCCGCCTGGCGGTGCTGCGGCGTCAGGAACCGCGGGCCGTCACCTCCCTCGGCGTCGGAGACGTGGCCGGGCTCATGCTCCTCAGTGAGGCGGCCGTACCGCTGCCGCACAGCCGCTGGGCCTGGACCAACGGGAGGGTAGACGCCGTCCAGGTGCCGATCAGCTTCCACGGAGTGCCGGTTATTACTCGTCGTTTCATCGCCCAGGCGCACACCGCCGGGCTGGAGGTGCACGTGTGGACCGTTGATGATCCCGAGCAGATGCGCAGGCTCGCCTCTCGGGGCGTTGACGCGGTCATCACCGACCGCCCCACCCTGGCACTGGACGTGCTCGGCCGACACTGAACCAGGGAGTCGGGGTGCGGCCGGCGGAAGTGAACGAGCACTGAAACCGTGACAGGAGGACTGCGTCGGGTGACAATCCGGGTATGGCAGCCGCACAGTCCCCCGCCCAGCATGTCGCCTACACGCCTATCGCCGTACCCATCGAGCGGGCCGGCCCCCTGGTACATACCGCCGCCGGACAGGTGCGCGGGGTATGGCGCAAGATCGTCTCCGCCCCGGAGCGAGTAGGCACACCCCCGCGCTACGAGAACTCGGCCGCTTTCTACGGCATTGCCTATGCCCAGGCGCCGGTGGGGGAGCGGCGTTTCAAAGCGCCCGTGCGGCGCGAGCCGTGGAGTGGGGAACGACCGGCCCTAGTTCCGGCCGCTACCCCGCAGCGCGGCTCGATCTTCCCCGATCCGGCCATCCCCGAGCCGAGCGTGCCCGGGGACGACTTCTTGACCCTCAACGTCTTTACTCCGGCCCCCGGGGACGAGGAGGCGCGGTTGCCGGTGTTGGTGTGGATTCACGGCGGTAGCTGGACCTCAGGCTCGCACAATTCGCCCTGGTACGACGGCGCCGCCTTCAACCGGGACGGCGTGGTCACCGTGTCTGTTGCCTACCGGCTCGGATTCGACGGCTACGGCTACGTCCCGGACTCCGACGCCCCCTACAACCGAGCGGTCCTGGATCAGGTCATGGCCCTGGAGTGGGTACGTGACAACATTGGCCGCTTCGGAGGCGATCCCGCCAAGGTGACGATCGGCGGGCAGAGTGCTGGGGGTGGGAACTGCCTGGTACTACTGTCTGTTCCCCGCGCTCGCGGGCTGTTCCGCGGCGTGATCTCCGAGTCCGGCGCCGTCCCCGACCTGCCCGCGGCGCGCAACGCCGACAATGCCGCTCGCATGGCCGCCGCCCTCGGTGTGGAGCCGACACTCGCCGGGTTCAGCGCACGCAACTATGACGAGATCTTCACTGGGCAGAACGCTCTGAACACAACCGACGACGACGGCGCCAACGTGGCCGGGCCGGATCCGGTTGCGGCTGTGGCTGGGGTGCTGACGGGCATCGGCCGGCCCGATACGGGTATCCCGTTCAGCCCGACCGTTGACGGTGAGATCATCACCGCCCCGATCCGGCAGTCCCTGCGCCGGGGAGACGGGGCACAGGTCCCGATCTTGGCCGGCTCGACTACTCATGATTTCGCCTTGGCCGGCATGGTCTACGCCGAGGCGATGGCGGGGCGGGACCCGCGTGAGGTTCTAATATCCGGCGGGCTGAGCGAGGTGATGGCCGACCGCCTGCTCACGGCTCATCCCGAACACGCCGACACCCCGCATATGGTTATCGGCAACCTCATCTCGGATGGCGTCTTCCACATTCCGCTCGCGGGGTGGTTCCTGGAACGAGCAGAATACGCTCAGGAGGCCGGTGGCCGGGCCGCGGACGGCGAGCAGTCGGCGAGCCTGGACGGTGCGGGAGTTTCTGCAGCGGAGGCAACCGGCAGCTATGCCTACGAGTTCAGCTACTGCTGCGGGCCGACTGGGCTGGCGACCCACTGCATGGAGATTCCCTTCGCCTTCGACTGCCTGAGCGAGCCCTACTGCGAGCACACGCTCGGCGCGGCGCCGCCGCAGGCGCTCGCGGATGCGATGCACTCGGCCTGGGTGAGTTTCATTGAGACCGGTGATCCCGGTTGGGAGGCTTGGACGAGGCGGAGCATCGGGCGCCGCTTCGGTGACAACCGCACCGGGGAGCTGGCCGTGTCCGAAGACCGGGTCATCTTCGACACGGACCGCGATCTCGCCGCCGGGGTGCGTTGAGCGCAGTGCGGTAGCGTGCGGGCAACGGTGAAGCCCCGCCCCGACGTGTGACCACCCGACCTGTTTTGTGCCCATTTGGCTTGCCAGCCTGGCAAGCCGACGGGCACAATAGAGGGGAGCCACCCGGATGGTACCCGGATGACTCCCCAAGGCAGGCGGTTCAGTTGAGCCACCTGCTGAGGGCATCCACAAGGACACCAATGGCCCGGATCAGATGAGCGGTTGACTCAATCACTTCGCTCAGCTTCCGGGCCATTCCCTTGCCCTTTCGGACTTTGACATGTCGGCCTTTCGGCTTGGGCATGGCCCCCACCTCCTTCCTGGCTCCTACCTTCTCGGCCAAGGACATTGAATGTTCCGAGAGGAGGTGCCGAAAAAGGCATGTTCAGCGTAACAGCGGCCACCGACGCGCGACCGTGCCCCGGTTGGCGACGGTGCCTTGAGCTGCCGGGGACTCGGGGGCATTGTGTACAGCAACCCTCAGGATCGACGGAGCCCCCGCCGACTCGGGGTCGGGCGGGGGCTCGGGGCCGGTGCCCCGGACAGGATTCGAACCTGCGACCTTCTGCTCCGAAGACCATCCTGAGGTCGAAGACACGGACGAACCCTGCGAGGTAATCCAACTCGCCGATCTCCGGGAGGTAGCGTCATGACAAAAACGACCACCCTGAGCCTCGCACAGCAGCTACTGCTGATAGAGGCCGTCAACGAGATGGCCTTCCACGTGTGCGACCGCATCGCTGTCATCGGTCATACCTGCAACCGGTAAGGAACACCACAGTGGCACTCATTATTGTCCCAGCCTACTGCGCCATCATCGTGTTTGGGTTCATCGGAAGCGCCACCTTCTCCGATCGTGTCAGACGCGTATGCGAAGCACTCTTCGTCGTGGCCTTGATAGTCATCCTGGCAGCGACCCTTTGGCAGTTCTGGCAGGTCTGCAAGACGGCGATCACGACCGTCACGACCGTCGACAGTATCACCCCGACCGCCACTGCCACACCCAAGGAGTGAACCAACAATGATCATCTTCGTCGCCGTCGTGCTCGTACTCGCAACCATGATCGCGCTCACCGCCGGCGCCAACTGGCTGGCCCACCACGCCACGGAACGGACCGCATACGCAATTCTTATAGGGGTCCTCGTGCTCGTTCTGCTGGTCATCATCCTCGAACCGGGCAACCGCATCGTCCCAGACAACACGCCCGCCACTCCGACCGCTACGACCACGCAAGAGATTGGATAAGAATCATGCCGTTGCGAGCTAACCACTTGACATTCGAACAACAGTGCCTACTGACCTACGCCATGGAGCAAGTTGTCACCGAACTACGCAGCTCACTGTCTGGCGGTGATCTCAGTGCGCCTGAGCGCGACCGCCTACTCCAGGAACTCGCCGGCGCCGAGGCGCTAGACCACCTGACTAGCCGCACGATCACGCTCATCACTGAGGGCTAAGACACCGTGGGTTCGACTATGATCCGCGTCCTCGACCTCTTCGCGGGGGCCGGGGGACTGACCGCGGGCCTCCACGAGGCGTCGGACCGCTTCCGGAGCGTCGCCGCGGTGGAGATGGACCCCTACGCCGCCGCCTCCTACCACGCGACCTTCCCCGAGACGGACGTCTACGCCGGCCCGATCCAGGACTGGCTCGCCGAGGACGCGGTGCCGAGCGGGATCGACGTCGTCGTCGGCGGCCCGCCGTGCCAGGGGTTCAGCACCCTCGGCAAGCAGGACGCGGAGGACGAGCGCAATAGGCTCTGGGAGCAGTACGCGCAGGTCATCAAGAGGGCCGAGCCCAAGTTCTTCGTGGTGGAGAACGTTCCCGCCTTCGGCAAGTCCCCCCAGTACCGGGACTTCCTGGGCGCCACCAGTCCCGGCGGGTTCCTGGAGGACTACTCATTCGACTTCCGCGTGCTGAACGCGGCCGACTACGGCGCCCCGCAGACGCGCAAGCGCGCCGTCCTCATCGGGCACCGCAGGGACATGACCGCGCCCGGCTTCCCGGAACCCACGCACAGCCCCAACGGGAACGATGATCTGAAGCCCTATGAGACGGTGCGGGACGCGCTGCGGGGCGTGCCCGCGAGACCGGACATGGACGCGCGCTTCGACGAGGTCCGCACGCAGGTGGGGTCGCGGGAGGTTCCCGGGGCCTTCTCCCCGCGCGAGCTGCACGTGTCGCGGCACTACACGCCCAAGTCTCTGGAACGCTTCGAGAACATCCCCGAGGGCGGTAACCGGGCCGACCTCCCGGACGACCTGAAGGCGCCCTGCTGGCTGCGGCACACCACCGGCTCCATGGACGTCATGGGACGCCTGCACTGGGACAGACCCTCGGTCACCATCCGCACCGAGTTCTTCAAGCCTGAGAAGGGCCGCTACCTGCACCCCGTGGAGCACCGCGCCATCACCCACTACGAGGCCGCCCTCCTGCAGGGCTTCCCCGACACGCACCGCTTCATCGGCTCCCGCACCGCGATCGCCCGCCAGATCGGCAATGCCGTCCCCATCCCCCTGGGCGCCGCCATCGCCCGCCAAATTCTAAAAGCCTGATTCGAAGAGCAGGCCGACAATGCTCAGGCAGTTTGCCTGCCTCACGGCCACCGAGCGAGCCACGCTGAAGCGATGACTCACCTCCGAATCGTTACCCCAACCGAAGCGCCCGCACTCCTCATCGACGCCTGGGCCGACAGCATGCGAGGACAAGGACTGTCCCCACGCACCATCACCGAGCGCGTCCGCGTCATCACCCAGCTCGCCCGTGACACCGGCATCGACCCCGCAGCACTAACCAGCCGCACACTCAGCGCCTGGCTCGCTCAGCTGCCCTCACCAGCCACCCGCGACGCCTACTACTCAATCACCCGAGCCTGGACCCGCTGGCTCGTCCTCACCGGCGCCCGGGACGACGACCCGACCATGCGCGTCCCACGTCCCCGCGTACCCGCAACCCGTCCCAGACCCATCACCGACGCCCAGCTCGACGCCGTCCTCGCCCTCCCACTGCGCCCAACCACACGCACCAAGATTCTCCTCGGCGCATACGCCGGCCTCAGAATCCACGAGATCGCCTGCATCCGCGGCACCGACATCGACACCGTAGCCGGCACACTCCACGTAGCAGGCAAGGGCGGCCGCGACGACATCCTGCCCGCCCACCCGGTGATCCTCGACCAGGCCTCCGACTACCCACCCGGATACTGGTTCCCCTCCCAGACCGAAGACCAGCCGGTGAAGGCCAAGACCGTCGGCACCGTCATCTCCCGAGCATTCGCCCGCGCCGGAGTCAACGCCAGTGCCCACCAGCTACGCCACTACTTCGCCACCTCACTCCTGCGCGCCGGCGCCGACAGCCGCGTAGTCCAGACCCTCATGCGCCACGAGTCACTCGCCACTACCGGCCGCTACCTCGGCGTCGACGACGACCAGCAACGCGCCGCCCTCAACCTCCTGCACCCCCGACCGACCGTGTGACAACCCGACCCATCGTGTGCCTATTTGGCTCGCCGGACAGGCTTGCCAGCCCGGCCAGCCGCGGGCACAATAGAGGGGAGCCACCCGGCGGCAACCGGATGACTCCCCGATGCGGAAGGCTCATCTAGAACCAACCGCGGAGGGCGTCCAGAAGAACGCTAATGGCCCGGATTAGATGAGCGATCGCAGTGATCCGCTCGCTCGTCTGCCGGGCCTCTTCTTCGTCCTTCCAGCCTTTTGCATGTCCGCCTTTCGGCTTCGACATGGCCCTCACCCCCTTCCTGACTCCTTCCTTCCCCGACAGAACGCCATGAGGTGATCGGGGAGGAGGTGCCGGAGGAAGCAGATCCAGCGTAGCAGCGGATACCGACACGCAACGGCGGCAAGCCTTGTAGGCCTGCCTACCGGTCTACGGTGTAGGTGCCGTCCCGTCCTCGATCTGTTGGTTGTGTTTGTTGTGCTGGTTATCGTTATTGCCTGTAATCTGTTGGTTGTGTGTGTTACACTGGATGTGTTCGACAGGAGGCGTACACATGACCATTTACGTCATCGCGACACCCAAAGGTGGGGTCGGCAAGACCACCACCGCGGCCGAGATCGTCGCAGCACTAGCGCGCGCCGGCCGCAAGGTCCTCGCGCTCGACCTCGACCAGCAGGGCAACCTCACCGGCAGGCTCGGCGTCACCCCGGCCACCGAGGTGGCTGGCACCATGGCCGACATCCTCGCCGGCGACATCGAGCTGACCGAGGCCGCCGTGCCGGCCCCCGCGGTCGACGGTGTCGACGTCGCAGTCGGCGGCCACGCCTTGGCTGACGTCGAGGCGGCACCGCCCGGGGACCTCATCACCTTCCTGCGCGACGAGTTGCGCACCGACGCTGTCGCCGGGCGGTGGGATGACGTCGTCATCGACACGCCCCCATCCGTCGCGGCCCTGTCCCTCGCCGGCCTGGCAGCCGCCGACACCATCATCGCGACCGTCACTCCCACGGTGGAGGCCTTCGACCAGCTCAAGCGCCTCCAGGCCCTCATCGACGCACGCCTAGGCCGTCGCATCAACCGCGGCGCCCGGATCGACTGGATCGTGCCCGTCATGTTCGGTGCCGGCGCGGTCGCCGGTCGGGGTCGGCTCCTGGACCGCGAGGTCCTCCAGCAGCTAAAGGCCACCTACGGCGACCGCGTCACCGCGTCCGTTCGGGAGGCCGTCGTGGTCCGTGACGCCTACATGGACGGCCGGCCCGTCAGCGTCTACGACCCGACCGCACCTGTCACCGCCGACTATCACCACGCGCTCCAGGCGATCCTCGGGACGGAGGTTGCGGCATGAGTCCCCGACCCCGCCGGCGGAGCCTCGCCGAGCGTGAAGCCGAAGCCATCCAAGGCGCAACCAACACAACCCCAACAACCAGCAGAACCGCCACACGGCGCAAGCACACGCCGCCGCGCCGGAAGGCTGCCGCGCAAGCCTCAACCAACACAACTAATACAACCGACACTACTGCGGTGTCCGCCCGGTCGGTGACCATCTGGGTGGACGCAGCAACGTGGGGGAGGGCGCAGACCGTCTACCTGCGCTCCACGACCGCAACAGGTCAGCAGCTCGCGTGGAAGGAGTGGATCGCCCAGACGGTCAGCGCCTACCTCGACCAGGTCGACGGTACCGGCCACCAGCAACGAGATACGGCGTCGGTGTCCGGTCAGCGCAGCGTGTGGCTGCCCGGCACTGTCATTGAGCAGCTCGACCATGCCGTGGCCGCCCGGGCGATGGCCGGCCAGGCAACCACGCGCTCCAGCCTCATCGTCGAAGCCCTCGCCCACACAGTAGACGCCGCAGGCGGCGCTGACGTGCCCATCTTCACCGGTCGGCTACCGCGCGGCCCCCGCCCCCGAACCTGAACCCGACCTTCCGAAGGAGTGTCCCTGCAATGCTGTTCCTCACCACCGCTATCCGGACCGTCATGGCGCTGTTCGTCGGTGGCCTCGTCGTACTGTCCTACACCTCCGAGGCCACCGCTCGGGTGGGACAGGAGGGCTCCGGCGTCGGCCGCGCCGCCCTGTGCGCCATGGTCGTCGTGTTCACCCTGTGGGCAACCAGCCTCTACCGGCGTGCCGGCTTACGCCGGCCCTGGTGCTTCATCATCGCCTTCCTGCTCTCAATGCTCACCTCCGGAAGTGCCATCGTCACCGACGAGGACCCGATGGCCGGGATCGGCGCTGGTTTCACGCTTCTGTTCGCCTCTTACGTGATTCTGGCGATCGAAACCGCGTGGCTGCTCCGACGGGCGCGCCGGCGCTCACGTCCCCGTCCCGTCAGCCGCGCGTAGCCGCAATGACAAGAGGGCCGGGCCACCCGTGGTGGGGGCGGGCACCATGTTGTTTTTCTCCGGGGGTTGGCGGTTGACGGCGTCTGCCGGGGGC